>JADIMI010000021.1 GCA_017694845.1 Candidatus Cryptobacteroides intestinavium | reverse complement strand
GTTACAATGTGAAGGTGTTCTGCATCAGTGATTCCCCTCGTCGTGCACATTCTATCGCTGCACAGGGTGGTATCAATGCTGCGAAGAACTACCAGAATGACAATGACTCTGTCTACCGTCTTTTCTATGAGACCATCAAGGGAGGTGACTATCGCAGCCGCGAGGCAAATGTCTATCGTCTTGCTGAAGTAAGCGGCAACATTATCGACCAGTGTGTCGCCCAGGGCGTTCCTTTTGCCAGGGAGTATGGCGGAATGCTTGCAAACCGTTCTTTCGGCGGTGCTCAGGTGAGCCGTACGTTCTATGCCCGCGGTCAGACTGGACAGCAGCTCCTTCTCGGTGCATACGCCGCTCTCAACCGTCAGATTGCTGAAGGTACGGTCAAGAGCTATCCTCGCCACGAGATGCTTGACGTAGTTCTGATCAACGGTGAGGCGAAGGGTATCATTGCCAGGAATCTTGTTACAGGAGAAATTGAAAGGTTCGGTGCACACGCAGTCGTCATAGCTTCCGGAGGTTACGGAAATACATATTTCCTTTCCACAAATGCAATGAACAGCAACGGTTCGGCCGCCTGGCAGTGCTATAAGAAGGGGGCTTATTTCGCAAATCCTTGCTTCGCTCAGATACATCCTACCTGTATTCCAGTACACGGAGACCAGCAGTCGAAGCTGACTCTTATGTCGGAGTCTCTCCGTAATGATGGCCGTATCTGGGTGCCGAAGAAGATGGAGGATGTGAAGAAGCTGCGTAACGGTGAGATAAAGCCGAATGACATCAAGGAGGAGGACAGGGACTATTATCTCGAGCGTCGTTATCCTGCATTCGGAAACCTTGTTCCTCGTGATGTGGCTTCCCGTGCCGCCAAGGAGAGATGCGATGCAGGTTTCGGGGTGAACAAGACGGGTCTTGCCGTGTTCCTCGATTTCAGGACGGCTATCGAGAGGCTCGGAGTGGACAAGATCCGCGAGAGGTATGGCAACCTTTTCCAGATGTATCAGAAGATCACGGATACAGATCCATACAAGGAGCCGATGATGATATATCCGGCTATCCACTATACAATGGGAGGTCTCTGGGTGGACTACAATCTCCAGACTACTATTCCTGGTCTCTATGCGATAGGGGAGGCCAACTTCAGCGACCACGGAGGTAACCGTCTTGGAGCATCAGCCCTTATGCAGGGACTCGCGGATGGTTATTTCATTCTTCCGTATACAATAGGCGACTATCTCGCAACACAGTTCAAGAATCCTAAGACAGATACCGGCGCTCCTGAGTTCGAAGAGGCCGAGAAGGCTGTCAGGGCCAAGATTGACAGACTTATGTCTATCAAGGGACATCATACTGTCGATGAGCTCCACAAGAAGCTCGGCCATATTATGTGGGAGTATGTCGGAATGGCAAGGAACGAGGCCGGACTGAAGAAGGCTATCGAGCTTATCCAGGAGCTCCGTAAAGAGTTCTGGAGCGATGTATATGTAGCAGGTGACAAGGATAATTTCAACCAGGAGCTCGAGAAGGCTCTTAGACTTGCTGATTTCCTTGAGATAGGCGAGCTTATGGCAAGGGATGCATTGCACAGGAAGGAGTCTTGCGGAGGACATTTCCGTGAGGAGATGCAGACCGAGGATGGAGAGACCAAACGTGATGACGAGCACTTTATGTATGTCGCTGCCTGGGAATACAAGGGTGCGGACAAAGAGCCTGAACTCCACAAGGAGCCTTTGGTATATGAGAATATCAAGATAGCTACCAGAAACTATAAAGACTGATTGAAATGGATTTTACATTGAAAGTATGGCGTCAGAAAAACGCCAAGTCAAAAGGACATTTTGAGACCTATCAGGTCAAGAATATATCCCCGGACAGCTCTTTCCTTGAGATGATGGATATTCTCAACGAACAGCTGATCCACGAGGGAATGGATCCGGTAGCTGTGGACAGGGGATGCCAGAGCAGCGGCCCTGTATCATTCGACCACGACTGCCGTGAAGGTATATGCGGTGCCTGCTCTCTGTATATCAACGGTAGGGCTCACGGACCAGATGATGAAGTGACTACATGCCAGCTTCATATGCGCAAGTTCAAGGATGGGGAGACTATCACTATCGAGCCTTGGAGAAGCAAGGGATTCCCTGTGATCAAGGATCTCGTTGTAGACCGCAAGGCCTTTGACAAGATTCTTCAGGCCGGAGGATTCATCTCTGTAGGAACAGGTGGTGTGCCAGATGGAAATACCGTACTCATCTCTCACGAGACTGCAGAAGAGAGTATGGACGGAGCTGCCTGCATCGGTTGCGGAGCATGTGTGGCTACATGCAAGAACGGTTCTGCAATGCTCTTTGTCGCAGCGCGTGTAAGTTCTCTGGCTCTGCTTCCTCAGGGCAGGGTAGAGGCTGCAAAGAGGGCGAAGGCGATGGTGGCCAAGATGGACGAGCTCGGTTTCGGTGCCTGCACCAATACCCGCGCCTGTGAAATGGAATGCCCTAAACACGTTACGGTGTCCCATATCGCACGTCTCAACCGCGAATTCCTCTGCGCAAAGTTCAAGGACTGACAGAATGTATTCTATAAGATAAAGCCGCCTGATCGGGCGGCTTTATTTTTTACCACAGGAAGTTATCGAACGGATATCGTCCGGCGTGGATTTCTGCGACCATTTTGTAGAGGTCGGAGCGCAGCTTGTCTATCCCGATCTTCTTCTTGGCCGAGATGAAGATGCACGGAGTGTTCTCCTTTGCGATCCAGCTGTGCTTGAACTCTTCGAGAGTATAGTTTTCCGGCTTTTTAGGCTCAAGGGAGAACTCATCGTACTCTTCATAACGGTAGGCGTCAATCTTGTTGAAAACGACGAATATGGGCTTGTTTATGGCCTTTATGTCCCTTAAAGTCTCTTCCACTACTCTTATATGCTCTTCGAAGTTTGGATGGGAGATATCCACTACATGCATAAGTATGTCAGCCTCGCGTACCTCATCCAGTGTGCTCTTGAATGCTTCTACGAGCTGTGTAGGGAGTTTCCTGATGAATCCGACCGTGTCGCTCAGCAGAAAAGGTACGTTCTCTATCACCACTTTTCTCACAGTCGTGTCAAGTGTCGCGAATAGCTTGTTCTCGGCGAATACATCGCTTTTTGCAAGCAGGTTCATAAGAGTGCTTTTTCCGACATTGGTATAACCTACGAGAGAAATTCTGACGAGCGAACCTCTGTTCCCTCTCTGTGAGGCCATCTGCCGGTCGACTTTCTGAAGCTGTTCCTTGAGTTTGGATATCTTGCCCTGGATGATACGGCGGTCCGTCTCTATCTGTGTCTCTCCCGGACCTCTCATACCGATACCTCCCTTCTGTCTTTCAAGATGTGTCCACATTCTTGTCAGTCTCGGAAGCAGATACTGATACTGAGCAAGTTCCACCTGCATTTTAGCATATGCAGTCTTTGCTCTCTGTGCGAATATGTCGAGAATCAGATTTGTCCTGTCCAGTATCCTGATCTCAAGCTCCCTTTCTATGTTCCTGAGCTGGGTAGGGGAGAGTTCATCATCGAAAATGACGACATCAGTCTCGTTTTCAGCGATATATTCCTTTATTTCCTGAAGTTTTCCGCTCCTTATATAAGTCCTGCTGTCCGGCTTGTCCACTTTCTGAATAAATTTCTTCATCCCCTGTGCTCCGGCAGTCTCTGCGAGGAATTCAAGTTCATCCAGATATTCCATTATCTGTCTTTCATCGTCTCCCTGCTTGATGACTCCTACGAATATTGCCTTTTCTATATGTCTTTCAGTCCTGTCGATCATATAAATCTGTCTATAGTTTTACTGCCTTTTCCAGTTTATTATTTGATTCAGTCCGGCAAATATACTAATATGCAGCCAATATAGACTGAAAAAAGGGAACAGCCTGAGACTGCTCCCTTTCTGAAATTTCCGCTAAACCAGTCTATCTCAACTGGAATATCACAGGGAATGTATAGGTAACCTTTACAGCACGGTCCCTCTGCTTTCCTGGAGTCCACTTAGGTGACATTGATACCACTCTGACTGCTTCCTGGTCGAGAGAGGAGTCCACTCCGCGGAGAACCTTTACATCAGAAACCGAACCGTCTGTGTTTACTGTAAACTGCAGGGTTACACGTCCCTGTACACCATTCTCCTTTGCGATTTCAGGATATACGAGCCTCTGGTTCACCCATTTTGAGAATTCGTTTGCATCTCCACCCATAAATGATGGTTTCTCCTCTACCAGCTGGAATGGAATAGCTTCTTCTTCAATGACTTCTGTGCTGACACCTTCGACATAGTCCATAATCTCCACTCCCATATTGACGTCATCTTCAAGATTGATGAACATATCGTCATCTACAAGCACATCATCTTCCACGATCTCTATCTGGTCGGAGAGTACAGGAATCTTAGGTGCTGATGCAGGAGGTGGGGGAGGGGTCTCCTGTGTGATAGGAACCATTTCCTCTACTTCAACGACCTGTGCTGTCTCTTCGAGTACAGCCACCTGTTTTTCCTCTGAACCCCATTCAAAGGCGACCAGCACAATAGCGAGAGAAATAACAAGCCCTATTTCAGTGAACAGGAGCTTCTTGTTCTCAAGGTTGGCCTTGTCTGATTTCTTTATTTCCATATCTGATGAATTTTTATATTCTATGCATTCGTCCCCCAAAGGTAGAAATAATAATTTTTATTTCAAACTTTTTATTTAATAGATTACTTTTGCAGACGGATTTTATCTGAAAATTTCGTAAAATGATAATATAAAACGAGTTCGATTTATGATATCTTATTATTTTGAAGATACGGATTTCGTATTCAAGGAGAAAAATCTGAACGGTCGCTGGCTCAGGATGGTCGCGGAAAGTGAAGTGAAGAGACTTGGCGACATATCCATCATTTTCTGCTCGGACAATTACATACTTGATGTCAACCAGAGATACCTTGAGCACGACTATTTCACTGATATCATAACTTTTGACTATTGTGAGGGTGACCGTCTGTCGGGGGATCTTTTCATAAGTGTCGACAGTGTGAGGGAGAATTCGCTCGAATACGGTACGGAGTTCAAGGATGAACTCAACCGCGTGATCGTCCACGGGATTCTTCATCTTATAGGCTATGATGACCATACGGATGAGGATGTTATGACTATGCGTGAAAAGGAGAACTATTATCTTGATATAAGAAGTCATCTCCGGTAGATCGATCCGTTGGCCATATATGGCGGTACATTTGTGAAGTTTTACGGTTAAAGTAAGTGGTAATGCAATCTGTATATGATGTGATAGTGGTAGGCGGAGGACATGCTGGCTGTGAAGCGGCAATGGCTGCCGCCAATATGGGATCTTCTGTTCTTCTTGTCACGATGGATATGACAAGGTTTGCGCAGATGTCATGTAATCCGGCGATAGGTGGTATTGCGAAAGGACAGATTGTCCGGGAAATTGATGCGCTCGGAGGTTACACGGGGATAGTGACGGACTCATCCACTCTTCAGTTCAGGATGCTGAACCGCTCGAAAGGGCCGGCAATGTGGAGTCCCCGGGCCCAGTGCGATAAAACTGTCTTTTCTCTCAATTGGAGAAAAATTCTTGAAAGTAATTGTAGATTAGATATTTACCAGGATATTGCGACCTCTTTTCTTTTCGATGGATCGAAAATTTCGGGCGTTACCACGAAAACCGGAGCTATATTCAAATCTCAGACGGTTATTCTGACTGCCGGTACGTTTCTGGATGGCCGGCTTTTTATCGGACGTACTTCTTTCGACGGAGGCAGGATAGGAGAGTTGTCATCTTATGGTCTGACTTCGCAGCTTGTCAGTATGGGCGTGACAACAGCCAGAATGAAAACTGGCACTCCTCCAAGAATCGATATATCTTCTGTGGATACATCTCCGTTGACAAGACAGGAAGGGGATTCTGAGCCTGCCAAATTCTCTTATCTTCCATACCTGTCGACGGCCCAGGATGGAAGGAGACAGATGCCTTGTTTTATAGTCCATACGAATTCTGAAGTGCACGATATTCTCCGGAGCGGTTTTTCAGATTCACCTCTGTTCTCTGGAATGATTACCGGAATAGGTCCGCGTTATTGTCCGAGCATAGAAGACAAGCTCAGGACTTTTGCAGACAAGGAGTCGCATCAGCTTTTCCTCGAGCCGGAGGGCAGGAATACAAATGAATATTATCTTCAGGGATTTTCATCATCTCTTCCTCTGCAGATACAGATAGATGCTCTTCATTCCATTAAGGGGCTCGAGAAGGTCAAGATATATCGTCCTGCTTATGCCGTCGAATATGATTTCTTTGATCCGACACAGCTCAAGCCTACGCTCGAACTGAAGAATATCGATGGTCTTTTTATGGCTGGGCAGGTCAACGGAACTACCGGATACGAGGAGGCGGCAGCGCAGGGTATTATGGCCGGGATCAATGCCCATCTTAAAGTTCACGGGAAAGAGGAGTTCGTGCTCAAGCGTGACCAGGCTTATATCGGGGTGTTGATTGATGACCTTATAACCAAAGGAGTTGATGAACCGTACAGAATGTTTACATCCCGTGCTGAATACAGGATCCTTCTCAGGCAGGATGATGCTGATCTTAGACTGACTCCGCTTTCTCATTCCATAGGTCTTGCAGATGAAGCCAGATATGCTTATACGATGAAAAAGTATGAGACAATATCAAGGTTCAATTCATTCTTTTCTGATGTTTCATTGCGGCCGGAACAGGTCAATGAATATCTGATTTCTGTTGGAACAGCAGTAGTGGATTCCAGAAAGCGAATAGCTGATCTTGTGTCAAGACCCCAGGTTTCATTGAAAGAAATATGCAAACATGTTCCACGTGGAACATATCAGAAATATGGTATGGATCCTGAATCTGAATTTATACCTTATGATTGTTTTGGACAGCGGTCTGCAGTGTCAGAGCAAGGCAGTGCAGAAAACGCTATGGTGGCGATAGCAGGTCTGGAATTTTCCATAGACAAGGATAGGGCAGTTACCAGGTATAAGGACGAGCTTCTGGAATCTTCAGAGATTTCCATAAAGTATAAAGGATATATCGAGAGGGAACAGCGTATTGCGGATAAGATTATGAGGCTTGAAAAACTGGAGATCCCTTCGGATTTTGATTTTGACAAAGTCACCAGTCTTTCCATTGAATGCAGGCAGAAACTTAAGAAGTATGCACCCAGAACTATAGCTCAGGCTTCAAGAATTTCCGGAGTGTCTCCGGCTGACATATCGGTACTCCTTGTCTATTTCGGAAGATAGTTCTGTTTATCCCCTCCGGCTGTTCTCTGCTTTCCCTTCCAGCAGGACACTCATATCCTGCGAATCCATTCAGCAGAAATTCATCTTCCATATCATTCAGAGCGGCAGAGAGAAATCTGTTCCAAAGACCGTCCAAGACAATCATTCTCCATAAGGATATCAATCCCTCGACTTTCCCGTTTTACCAATGCAGGTGGAGAAGGTGTCCGCCCAGACAGCGGCCGAACGAGGCTGGGAGATATGCGCGTCCGACCCCCGATATACGCCTTCGGTGGCATCCTGTCTGCACATATCTCCTTTGGAATCACCGGCAACTGCAGGTACATTCGTTCTGATCAGCGTTATGCTGTCATTCTGAGCGAAGCGAAGAATCTGCAGTAGAAAGCCGATACAAGGAATGGGGGTGGGTGCTTCAGATCCTTCGCTGCCGCTCAGGATGACAAAGAGGTGACGGCTCAGGATGACAAAGAGGCGACGGCTCAGGATGACAAAAAGCGGCTGCGTCTATGGCCACAAGAGACAGGCTTCGTTCAGGACAGGACGGCTGACAGCGAGCAATCCAGATTTGTATCTTATTAAAAAAATAGGTTGTTGCAAAATATCGTTGTTCGAGGTCTTCAGCCGGTTCAGGTATCGATCCGTCCGCTACAACAAAGTTAAAAGCACATACTTTTTTGACTGATCCCAGTGTTTTCGCCTTTTGGAGGAGTGGTATTTCACAGCATTCTTTCAGGATTTTCTTGTGTAAATTGACCGAAATATATCCTGGTTTGTGAATAAAATATACTTCTTTGCATATTAGTTAGTTGGATATTTATACTGAAAGATATTCTTTAGATATATTGCCATATATTGATCAAGAAGCGATTTTATAAAAGTGTTCCACGTGGAACACTTTTATAAAATTATTTAATCGAATTCGATTTCATAGTCGGGGTTGTAGTATGCAGAAAAACATATCCGAAATATCTGCTTTCGACAGTTTCTATGTTCTCTTTGAAACAGCCTCCGATGATTCTGCAGAGGACGAATACTTTACAGACAATGTATGCATATGGTGGCTGGTTGTGCTTGTTTCTGTCTGCTCATTATTTCCGCTGATATCTCGCGTATTCTGGCATATCTTTCAAGTTTTCATTACAGTTTTTTCAGAGCCAGTTTTATTATCGATTCAAGACTGGCTGAAGGGTTTTCTTTCAAGACAGCCGAGATGGCCTTGTTGACATTTGCCTTTGTGAATCCGAGAAGAACAAGGGCTGTAGTGGCTTCTTCGACAATGGCATTGTTGCATTGTGAAAATAGGGCGGTGCTGTCTGATCCGCCCCCTTTCACTATCTTGTCCTTGAGTTCCAGAATCAGGCGCTGCGCTGTCTTCAATCCAATGCCTTTGATGCTTTTTATCCTGTTGATGTCTTCCGATATGATGGCATTCCTTATTTCGTCCGATGACAGGGAAGACAGCATCATTTGTGCTGTTGATACTCCGATTCCGCTCACTCCGATAAGCCGCCTGAAAAGTTCACGTTCATCTTTAGTGGCGAATCCGTAGAACTGCTCATCGTCTTCACGGATGTAGTGGTGGATGTATATTGTGATGTCAGACCTGTTTTCCAGAGCGGAGAATGTCTGGAGTGAAATCTGTATCATATATCCTATGCCGGAATTCTCGATAACAGTATAGGTCGGTGTAAGCTCGATTATTTTCCCTTTGATGTAATCTATCATATCTGTCTGATTTATTTTCTGCTTCCTGTCTATAAAGGAAGCATCTGCAAAATTATTATAATTTCTGGCAATCTAAAGTGGATTCTTATTAAATTTGCGGGCTTGAACAGGTTGTTCTGTAAATCGGAAAATAAGGTATTATGGCTGCCATTGATGAAATAAGGTCGGTGTTTCCTGCACTCTCAAGAAAGGTGTATGGAAAAGATCTCGTATACTTTGACAATGCAGCCACCGTCCAGAGGCCACAGTCTGTAATAGACTGCTGGAACCGTATATCAGGGGAGAGCAATGCCAATATCCACAGGGCGGTCCATCTTCTTGCCGAAGAAGCGACGGATGCATACGAATCGGCGAGGGATGCCGTGCAGCATTTCATAAATGCATCAACCAGGGAAGAAATCATATTCACTTCAGGGGCTACCGCATCCATTAATCTTGTGGCTTTCTCTTTTGGAGAGGCTTTTGTGGGTGATGGGGATGAAATAATAGTATCCGAGGCTGAACATCATTCGGATATCGTGCCGTGGCAGATGATGTGTATGAGAAAGGGAGCATCGCTGAAAGTCCTTCCAGTGGATGATACAGGTCATCTGCGGATGGATATGCTGGATTCTCTGATTACATCCAGGACAAGGATTGTTGCGGTGACTCATATCTCCAATGTTCTCGGACTTGTCAACCCTGTCAGAAGGATAGTTGAAAAATGTCACTCCAGAGGTGTGCCGGTGCTGGTGGATGGAGCTCAGGGAATAGTGCATCAAAGTGTGGATGTACAGGAACTGGACTGTGACTTCTATGTCTTTTCAGGGCATAAGGTTTTCGCTGCCCCTGGTACAGGAGTGCTTTACGGAAAGAAGAAATGGCTCGAGCAGATGCCTCCGTTTATGACCGGAGGGGAGATGGTGGGAACTGTAAGGTTCAGCGGGACGACCTTTGCTCCGCTTCCAATGAAGTTCGAGGCAGGGACGCAGAATTTTGCCGGAGTTGCTACGCTCAAGCCCGCTATAGAAACGGCACTTGCTTTCAGATCCGCCGAATTGAAGGAAAATGAAGACTCCATTAAATGTTTTTTGCTCGATAAGTTATTGAATGATAATAGAATACATTTATATGGAATACCATCCTCTCCTGAGGAGAAAATACCTCTTTTCTCTTTCAGCGTAGATGGGGCGCATCATGAAGATCTTGCACTTATACTTGACAAGATGGGGATCGCCCTGCGTTCCGGGCAGATGTGTGCCGAGCCATTGATGGACCGTTTCGGTGTCACCGGGATGCTCAGGGCATCGCTTGTGGCATACAATACAATGCAGGAGGCAGAGTATTTCATATCATCTCTGGACAAGGCAATAAAAATGTTGGTTTGATATTATGGAAGAACAGACAAAGACTCTTCAGGAAGTGGAGTCGGATGTAGTGGACGAATTTTCTATGTTCGACGAGTGGCTCGACAAATACGAGTATCTTATAGAACTTGGTAAGTCCCTTAAAAGCTATCCTGAAACGGACAAGACTGATGACAGACTTATAAAAGGTTGTCAGTCAAGAGTATGGCTTGATTATAAAATAGAGGATGGACGGATATGGTTCAATGCTGACAGTGATGCTATCATAACAAAGGGAATAATTTCTCTTCTGATAAGAATCTATTCCGGCCGCACTCCGGAGGAGATAATGTCTTCGGATTTTTCTGTAGTGGACAAGATAGGGCTCAAAGAAAATCTGTCTCCGACCAGGGCAAACGGGCTGGTGTCTATGATAGCCCGAATAAGGGAGATTGCTGTGGAAAACAATAAGCTATGAGTATTTTTGACAGATTCAGGAAAAGAGGTCTGGAAGAAACGGGTGAAGGAAAAACGAAAAAG
The DNA here is from genome assembly GCA_017694845.1 of Candidatus Cryptobacteroides intestinavium. Taxonomy (GTDB): domain Bacteria; phylum Bacteroidota; class Bacteroidia; order Bacteroidales; family UBA932; genus Cryptobacteroides; species Cryptobacteroides intestinavium. The sequence goes on along the minus strand of JADIMI010000021.1, from coordinate 60,297 downwards.
ACAATAAGCAAAAGGATTGATGTAATGAGTCTGGAAAGAGATATAATACTGGCATTGAAGCAGGTCTATGATCCGGAGATTCCGGTGAACATATATGACCTTGGACTGATATATGAACTCAGGGTGGATGAGGAGCATAATGTATATATACAGATGACCCTCACTGCTCCGAACTGTCCTATGGCGGATTATGTGGTGGAGCAGGTCAAGGAGGCTGTAGAGGATGTTCCAGGAGTGGTAAGTGCAACGATAGATCTTGTGTTCGAGCCTGTCTGGGATAAGAGCAGAATGTCGGAGGAGGCTCTTGTGGAGCTGGGTCTGGATGTCGACTGACCTGTCTTTATCTTGAATTATATTATCAGTGGAACGTCCCTTGTCATTCTGAACGAAGTGAAGAATCTGTTAAATGCCCCTGCCCTATGCTGACAGATCAAATCGATTTATATCTTGGACTCGGATCCAACTCAGGTGACAGAAAAGCCAGTCTTCACCGGGCGCTGGAGATGCTTGACAGCGCATTGGGTACTCATTATGATGCAGTTTCTGATTTCATTGAGACTGAACCTTGGGGGTTCGACAGTCCGGACTTGTTCCTGAATGCGGTGGTCAGGTATGTACTTGATGTTCCATGCGGAACAGAGATATGCCGGTTTGCGCATTCTATATTGGATAAATGCAAGGAGATAGAGAGAAAGATGGGAAGGACAGGCAGTCCGGAGTATGATGATTCAGGTCACAGAATATACCATTCGAGAATAATAGATATCGATATACTGCTTCTCGGGGATTTCCGGATAGATGAAGATGATCTTAAAATTCCTCATCCTCTGATGCTGGAGCGGGATTTCGTTATGATTCCGTTGCGCCAGATCATTAAAGGCCATATATAGAATTCGGTATTCACGAAAGACACCGGTCCAGCTCAGACGAGGGACCGCGAACACGACATTTTCGTAATCAGCTGAGACACAGTATAATGCAAAATTACCTTGTTCGGGATCCCCTCAAAAAAGTGGGGACCGCGAACAACCGGTTTTCACAATGTATTATCATTCAATAAGATACAAAAGTGACGTGTTCGCGGTCCGTTGCTCTGCCCTTCTTCTCCAGATTCTTCGCTACGCTCAGAAAGACATTCCTTGTCACCATAGACGAAGCCGCTGTGTTGTCACCATAGACGAAGCGCAGGCGAAGTGAAGGATCTGGAGTGCCACTCGGGGTCCCTGTCCCGTGCACATTGGCAGCCGCCGGTAATTCCAAAGGAGATATGCGCAGGCAAGATGCCACTGAAAGCGTATATTGAGGGTTGCCGGCGCATATCTCAACATTTTAGTGGAGATATGCACCCTGATGATGCCACAGGAAACGTATATCGATGGTTGAGGATGCATATCTCCCATCCTTCATCGGCCTCTGCCAGGATGGATGCCGTTTCCGCCAGCATAGGCAAAAAGGGGAAAGTCGATGAACAGATATCCCCCGGGGAGAATGGTTGTTTATGCGCAGAGACGCGGCGCGGTCGACGTCTCTGCGCACAGGGTTCATATCAAGGGATACAGTTTCGGAGGGCCTTCTGAACAGATTCTTCGCTGACGCTATGGTGACTGAGGGACTTCCAGTGTAGATTCAACACCGAAGTGCAACAGTCAGTGGCCCGCGGGCCACTGACTGTCGCACTTCTCGGCCGGGAGCTATAGGGGGGAGATAGCCTGGGGCAATGATGCAACACAAAAAACAAAAAGGGGAACCGAAGTTCCCCGAAGATCAATTAATTTTGTGTTGCCAATGTATAAACAATTGACCCGGGAGCAAAGATACGCAATCTATCTGGGAGTGCAAGAGAAAAAGACACAGACAGCCATTGCTCGGCAGATAGGTGTCCACAAAAGCACGGTAAGCAGGGAACTGAAAAGGAAGAGCAACCGTTTCAATAAATACGGCTGGGCAATGGCCGAGGCAAAAGCTCATGAACGAAGCGAGCGGACAGTCCGTAACAGGGCAACCAGTCCGTCAATCCTGAGGGAAGCGAGGAGGCTGCTGCTATCCGAGGAGTGGTCACCGCGTCAGATATCCGGCTGGCTGAAGCGACGGGGGATACAGGTGTCCCACGAGAGGATATACGAGATGATACGTGATGACGACAGCGGAGAAGTGCGGAGCCACTGCTGCCACAGGATGAAGTACAGACGCCACAAGAAACGCAAGCGTCCGACAAGGGCCACGAACATCCCGGACAGGGTGAGCATCCACGAGCGACCGGCTGAAGCGGACGGGAAGAGGTTCGGAGACTGGGAGATGGACCTGATACTTGGGAAAGGCCAGAAGAGCGCGATCCTGACCTTGTGCGAGAGGAGCAGGAACTACCTTATCATGGAGAGGCTTCCGCAAGGCAAGAATCCCGATGCCGTGGCCGAGACTGTCACAAGACTGCTGTGGCCGTACAGGAAGAATGTCCTCTCCATAACTACGGACAACGGCGTGGAGTTTTGCCGGCACCGGAGGATAGCCGGAACACTGAACACAACCGTATACTTTGCGGACAGTTACGCCTCCTGGCAGAAAGGGACCATCGAGAATACCAACAAACTTATCCGTCAATACATCCCTAAAGGGACCGATTACAGGGATTTGACCGACGAATACATACATTCAGTCCAATTGAAGATCAACCGCAGGCCAAGGGAAAAATTGAAATTTTCTACTCCTAAGGATGAGTTCTTTAGACTTTTGTTGTAATTTTACTTCGTGTTGCACTTGCTCGTTGACTCTGCCTGAGGGACTTCCAGGATGAGTATATTGCGGATATTCATATAATTTTTGTATTTTTGCAGGCTGTAGTTTTGCGGCCTGTCTGGAAATCAGAGGTTTCGTCGGTCCGGCCGTTAATTACTCGGCTATGATAAAGTAGAATAAAAGAACATATTATGACACAGGATGAACTTTTCAAGATTCTGGTAGCCCACTGCAAGGAGTACGGGTTCATTTTCCCGTCAAGCGAGATCTATGATGGACTTGCAGCCGTATATGATTACGGTCAGATGGGAGTCGAGTTGAAGAACAATATCAAGAGGTACTGGTGGGAGGCTATGACCAGGCTTCACGAGAATATAGTCGGAATAGATTCATGTATATTTATGCATCCCAGAATCTGGGAGGCGTCCGGTCATGTAGGGGCCTTCAATGATCCTCTTATAGACAACAGGGATTCAAAGAAGAGATACAGGGCCGATGTCCTTATCGAGGACTATATCGCCAAGCTTGAAGAGAAGGTGCGCAAGGAGGTTGAGAAAGGACGCAGGAAATTCGGAGAGTCCTTTGATGAGGCAAAGTTTGTCGAGACCAATCCTAACTGTGTCAGGAACAATACGAAGATCGCGGAGGTGCGGGGCAGAATGAATGATGCCCTCAACGCCAATGATCTCGCTGAACTGAAGCAGATCATACTTGACTGCGATATCGTATGTCCTATATCCGGCACGAAGAACTGGACAGACGTCCGTCAGTTCAACCTTATGTTCAGTACCCAGCTCGGAAACACATCTGATGACACCAATGTAATCTATCTCCGTCCGGAAACGGCACAGGGAATATTCGTCAATTATCTGAATGTCCAGAAGACAGGAAGGATGAAGATACCTTTCGGTATCGCCCAGATAGGGAAGGCTTTCAGAAACGAGATCGTGGCCCGTCAGTTCATTTTCAGAATGAGGGAGTTCGAGCAGATGGAGATGCAGTTCTTCATTAAGCCTGGTACCGAGCTCGACTGGTTCGCAAAATGGAAGGAGAACAGGCTGAAATGGCATCAGAACCTGGGTATGGGCAATGATAACTACCGGTTCCACGATCACGAGAAACTTGCCCATTATGCCAATGCGGCTACCGATATAGAGTTCAATTTCCCGTTCGGGTTCAAGGAGCTTGAGGGTATACACTCCAGGACAGACTATGACCTCGGCAACCACCAGAAGTTCTCCGGAAAGAAGATCCAGTACTATGATCCGGAGACAGGGGAGAGCTATACTCCTTACGTGATAGAGACATCTATCGGAGTGGACAGGATGGTGCTTGCAGTCCTCTCCAATTCATACAAGGAAGAGAAGCTGGAGAACGGGGAGACAAGGGTGGTGCTCGGCATTCCGGCTCCTCTTGCACCGGTCAAGGTCGCTGTGCTTCCTCTTATCAAGAAGGACGGACTTCCTGAACTGGCTCAGACCATAATGGATGAACTCAAGTATGATTTCAACTGCCAGTATGATGAGAAGGACAGTATCGGGAAGCGTTACCGTCGTCAGGATGCCATCGGAACACCGTTCTGTGTGACAGTGGATCACGATTCTCTGAATGACCATTGCGTGACAGTCCGTGACCGTGACACTATGCAGCAGGAGAGAGTCAATATTGATGATCTTCCTCGTATAATAGGGGAGAGGGTCAATATGAGCAATCTTCTCCGCAGGCTCTGATACAACGACTTTCCAGATAGATAAGAACAGTTTCTTATTTCCATCGGGGGCGGGCCGTCTGGCTCGCCCTCATTTTGTTTATCGTAGAAGCATTTTTCTACATTCATCCTGAACATTTTTCTATATTGTCATCCTGAGCGGCAGCGAAGGATCTGCTGAGGAAAGCCGGTGTATGGAGATTGTGCGGTGCTCCAGATCCTTCACTCCGCCTCCGGCTCCGTTCAGGATGACAAAATCGGTTCCGTTCAGGATGACAGAAGGGCGAATTCGGCTCCAGATCCTTCACTCCGCCTCCGGCTCCGTTCAGGATGACAATGAATGGCTTCGTTCAGAATGACAGGAGAGTGTTCAGAATGACAGGAGAGGTCGGTCAGATGTCGTAGTCGGTGGGGTTTTCGACACCTCGGATGTCCTTTGTTCCGACCGTTGAGCGGAACAGGGATTCTATCTGCTGTCTGGTGGCTTCCGGAGGACAGAATTTGTCAGACTTCATATATCTGACAATGGAATTGGCGTATGCACGGCCTTCCGGTGTATCCGATATGGCCTTGAGATCCGTGGTGCATATCATCAGCCGGCCCTTGCCTACCTTGAACTCCATCAGTATCGCAAGTCTGTGGCATCTTTCAGGATTGTCTATGACAGAGACAACTGGAGTATAGTCTGCCGGCAGGCTGTCGATTATCAATGGTCTTGAATTTCTGGCGATACTCCACCACTGCATATCGCTGCGCCCGTCGTTAGGGAATCCGGACAGTGCATAATGGCTGCTGTCTGCATACACTGACAGTGTGCCTGGCGATACCTCCTTGCCTGCATTTTCGGATATGTTCTTGAACATAGACCAGTTCCAGAAGTCAGGTGTGAACAGACCTCCGGTGCTTATGTCCATAATGGTTCCGTGTTCCGGAACAAGCATAATGTCCTCTCCCTGCTCCACTCTGGTCAGGAGGCTGTCACTGAACATATTGCATACTGAAATACCATCTGCCGGTTCAGGTTCCTGTTCCGGATAGACCCAGATCCTGTAGCTGTTGGTCCATTCTCCTGTCGTCAGTGTGAGTGCGAGGACCGCCGCATCTGTCCTGTCACTGACAAGAGATGATACGGGAAGCGATAAGTGTCCGGCTTCAGAGACTGTTCCTTGCGGAATTCTGAAGTTGAACGAGCCGTCCGCCACGACACTGCCGGAGACCGATATTTTCCACCATAACGGAGTATCCCATTCCTGTTCCAGATAGTTTGCAATAAGGAAATCTGTATCGAGGGTGTCAGAGACGGACATACAGAAATCATCAAAGCAGGCAAGAGGCACCAGGGGAGAGCAGAAACCTTTGAAATATTCCGGAGTGGTGAATCCTTTACTGTCCATAAAGGCATCCAGGACCCCGACAAGAGCTGTGCCCTGTCCCGGGTAGTCCTGCAGATCCAGCATCTGGAACCCTCCGAATCCCGGGGTGCGGAGAGCATATTCTATGTCTGCTTTCATACATTCCGTGGCGAATTCTCCCGATGCTCTGCAGAATTCCCTGTCCATCCCTCCAAGACCGGCATCCTCCAGTCTGTGGCGGAAACTGACAAGATTCCACGGATAGAGGACACCGGTGTATTTCTCTATCTGGCTATAGTCGGGATATGACTGGAATTGACAGATTTCGTGTCCTACTACAGGGATAGCGCTCCTGGAAATAGCCGTGGAATAGTCCCTTCTTGTCCCCGGCCTGGTATTGTTGAGTATACCTCCCTGTTCGGCATCTACAAATCCGAATGATGTCCGGGTGTGGGATGAATATCCTTCTCCCCATCCCACACGGCAGGCAACGAAGAAATCCTCTCCCTCCTGCGGCCCGTTCCAGCCGAGATTGTTGTTGGATCCGAAACAGTACAGGTGACGGTCGTCCTTGTTTCTGAAGATATCGGTCCATTCACTCATCAGCCCGGTGTCTCCGTGAAGCTCGTTCCCGAGGCTGAACATAACGAAGGAAGGATGGTTGCCGTATTCTTCCAGAAGTCTCATCCCTTCCTTGAGTATGTAATCATTAAGATCTTGATTGTCACGACTTATACCGCACCACATAGGCAGTTCCGGCTGAAGATAGATCCCTTCAATGTCAGCGGCGGTGAAAGCGGCTTCCGGAGGGGTCCAAGAGTGGAACCTGTAGTGGTTTATGCCGTATTGTCTGGCAATGCGGAACACGGATCTCCACTGTTCCACGGTTGTGGGAGGATAGCCTGTCAGCGGGAATACGCAGGCATCGTGCTTGCCCCTGAGAAATGTCCTGTATCCGTTGACTGAAAACTGCGTCCCGTCCGTGCCGAATTTTCGCATACCGAAAATCTCGGAGACACTGTCCCTGCATTTCCCGGCCTTCATCTCGACCATAAGACGGTACGGATCAGGATGGAATTCGCTCCACAGACTATGGTCTTCACCCATATCGAGCGTCATCCGTATGTGGTTCAAGCCTTTCTCCAGTCTTATGTCCATTCTTGATCTATGCCTGTCCGACGGTTTCTTCCGGTCTGGTTCCGGTGATGCCTCCGGGCGCGCTTCAGCCAGGACAGTAGCCTTTGATGCCCTGTGTGCGATGATTTCAATCTCTGCTGTCGCGCATTTGTTCCCTATGTCTGGATAGATCTGCACGGAAGAGATGTATGTGGAATCAAAGGCTTCGATGTAGAAATCTCCGATTATGCCGTTCCAGTTTGTCTGGGTGGATTCACTCCAGGTGTGTGACGAGTGTATGTCTTTCGGGACGGCCTCATTGGAGTTGTCTATCTCGATCGAAATACTGTGGTCTCCCGGAGAAAGGCTATGAAGGTCATAGATATGCGGTACCAGCAGCAGACCGCACCGGCCGATGCTGTCATTGTCGATGTACAGTGTGGATGGCCGTGTCCTCTCCATCACGAGCCGCAGCCGTTTCCCATCTGCAAAGCCTTCCGGGATATTCACTGTCTTTCCGTATCTCAGTCTGCCGGAATACGGGAACAGTCTTGACAGATTTCCAGTGACGGTAGTGTCTCCGAGCCCTGGTCCCAGCCTGCTTTCATCAGTCGTTCCAGGCAGGGTGCATATTCCGAGAGGCGTATTCCATTCGCCTGACAGATCTATCCTTTCTCTGTATTGCCGTTTTTCGGGCCGTATGCCGGAGTCTGCCGATACGGTGCATATCAGACTTCCGGAGAGCAGCAGAACTGCTGAAAAAAGGGCCCGTATCATTGCTCGACGGATTTAAGATACAGGATGCGGCTTGACCAGTCATTCTGTTTATGGTAGTCCACTGTATGGCTGTATGGAATTTCAAGTCCGTTCTCCATAAGGTATCTGCCGCTGAATGTCTTGCCCTCGAATGGGAGAGGGACATTGTCTATCCTTGTGAGTTCGGTCACCGTATACATTATGTCAGGGTCGAGACCTGCCATCTTCACACGCGGAAGATGCTGGTTGCAGAATGTCTCCAGCTTCCACCAGTAGAACACGGCCCTGTCCTTGTCGGGCGAGCAGTACATAAGGGAAGCCACATTGTGCCCATCATAGGGGGAGACAAGCCTGTAGAGGTCTCCGAACTGCACTACGGGTCGGATCATCCTGTACTGGGATATGGCCGTCCTGCAGAGGTCAAGCTCCTCTTCTGTCATATTCTTGGGCTGGATCTCCATCCCGAGCCTTCCGCTCATCGCCACATCTATCCTGTACTTGATCGGGATAGTCCTGAATGTCTGATGGTTGGGAGCAGCGCTTATATGTGATGCCATAGCTATTGCCGGGAAGAAATAGGATGTTCCCCACTGCATATATATCCGCTGCAGGGCATCCGTGTTGTCGCTCACCCAGAATTCGTCGAACCAAGGGAGCACGCCCCAGTTTGCCCGTCCTCCTCCGCTTGCGCAGGCCTGGATAGTGATGTCGGGATATTTCTCCCTTATCCTTTTGCAGACATTGGCGAAACCCCTGTGATAATCTATGTAAATCCGGCTCTGACGGTCCTCAGGCAGGTACTGGGATCCGTGTGACATTATCGCCATATTCGCATCCCATTTTATGTAGCTTATCCCCGGATTTTCCGTGATTAAGTCATCTACCATATTGAAAATGAAGTCCTGCACATGAGGATTGGACAGATCAAGCACGAGCTGGGTGCCGCCGCGTCCGGTAACGGCATCCCTTCGAGGGGCCTTTATGACCCAGTCCGGATGCTGTTCATAGAATTCACTGACCGTGTTGGTCATTTCCGGTTCGATCCAGATTCCGAAACCTATGCCCAGACTGTCGGCTGTCCGGATGAGACCTGCTATCCCTCCTGGCAGCTTGTCCCTGTCCACGGTCCAGTCACCCAGGGATGAGTTGTCCCGGTTGCGCGGATATCTGTCTCCGAACCATCCGTCATCCATCACGAACAGTTCACCGCCCAGGGAGGCGATGTCGGACATCATCGCCTCCATTCCGCTTTCATTGATGTCGAAATAGACCCCTTCCCAGCTGTTGAGCAGGATACGGCGTTCCTCATCTCCGTTTGCCAGCTTATATGTGCGTCCCCAGCGGTGGAAATTCCGGCTTGCTCCGCCGATACCGTGCGAGCTGTATGTGACAGCCAGTTCCGGAGTGACGAATGTCTCCCCGGGAGCGAGGCTGTAGTGTGAATTGTCGGGATTGATTCCGGCGAAGAACCGGTGCCAGTCGGTGTCATCGGTGTCGAATTTCAGTTCGAAGTTGCCGCTGTAGCACAGGGCGGCTCCTATCACGTTTCCGTATTCTTCATTGGGCTTTCCGTCAAGAGATATCATTACCTCTGCGTGTGAGGTATGGGAGTTCCTTACTCCATCCTTGTTCTTTATGACCTTGACTCCGGGGTTCAGAGGTTCTGTGGCTACGATTCCCTCGTTCGCCCAGGATCCGTACAGATGAGAGATCCATACATCTCCCCTCCGTACAGGAAGGAAGGCGGAGGCAAATTCAGTGAGAGTGACCGGTCTGTTTCCGGAATTGGCGATCTCTGTCCATATTCCGGTCATATCATTTTCCCGGTATGCCTTGTAACAAATGTCCACCGAGAAAGGATATACATTGTCCTTTATGGTGATGACAGTAGTCTTTCCTTCCTTGTCCTCCCGGAAGGACACTCTGTCCACGGCCATATCCAGAGTCATATTCCCGTCAGGCTGTATGGCGCTGATGGCTGCTTCCGCCGGGCAGTTCATACCGTATGCAGGGTATGCATTCTGTCCGGTCCCTTCCGATGCGGCAATGTTTTCGAGATCCGTATCTGAAAGGCGGCTGCCGTAGTAGAGGATTTTCAGCTCCCTGCCTTTCTGTGCATTGAGGACAAGAGACGTCCCTGCAGTATTGATGCTGATTATATTGTCCGGCTGTTTCGCTTCCGGGACACAGCCTTTGACTGTCTTTCCCCATTCCTTGATCACACTCTCATCCCACGGACCATCGGAAGACGCTTCCGGAAGCAGCATAGAACATGTCTCATCCTTGTCCGAAAGGGACCACATCACCCGGCTGAGGCCTCTGCTGTCCAGCCATTCCCACCATTTCTTCCATTCGGCATAGTCAATCGGTCCGTTGCCGTCAGCGTTCATCCCCGCACATTCCGAGATGAACAGGGGGAGGCCTTTCGACAGGGCATAGTCCGCCCTGTCCCTCAGATCCTGCCCGTGTGTCCCGGCATAGAAATGCAGGGTATACATCAGATTGTCATATCCGGTCAGCGGATCATCTGCCGCAAGGTGCACATCCTGGTCCCAGTGAGGGGACCCGACAAGGATCAGGGCGCGGGGCTCGATGGAGCGTATGAGGGTTGTCATCTCTTCCGCATAATCCTTTATCTCGCTCCAGCTGTTGTCCACAGGTTCATTGAATATCTCGTAGATCACATTCGGGACATTGCGGTATCTTTTCGCGACTTCAGTAAAGAACTGCCTTGCCTCCTCTGTGCGCATCTTGTGTGCGTGCCAGTCCACTATTATGTAGATGCCTTCCCTGATGGCCGCATCGGCCACTTTATAGAGACAGGCGAGGGCTGTCCTGGGGTCAGAGGCAAAGTTGCCGTCAAGTTCTGCACCGATGGATGCCCTGACAACCGAGCATCCCCATTCACCGGCAAGAACGGATACGGCATCTCCGTTATAGAATCGCGGCCACAGGTTGTGCCAGCCGAAACTGACTCCGGACAGGGTCACAGGGAAGCCGTCTTCATTCACCAGCCGGGTCCCCTCGACGGAAAGCCAGCCGTTTTCACTGACAGGAGAGCTGTCCGTATGTGAAGAAGCAGCAGAGGGAAGGATGCCCAGCAGAGCGATGGCAAGGAAAGCGAAAAAATACTTTGTCTTCATAAGAAAAAAATGAATTTATCCGATATGATCAGGCTTGTGCGTTTTCAGACCTCCTGGCGGCAAGGGCGGAGGAGATCTCGGTCATCTTCTTGACGGTCAGAGGGTAGAATGCGACTATAGCAGCAGCGAGAAGAGCTCCGGCAGATGGTATGTAGCTCATCATCGCCTTCAGCCCGTTGACTGCCGATGCCGTCTGTACCGCTGTCTCGGATGTATCATATCCATATGCAGCGAGTACCCAGAGTATAAGTGCACTGCCGAAGGCTCCTCCGAATTTCTGCGCCATTGAGGAAGAAGAGAAAATCAGGCCGGTGGAGGCGTTCCCGTTCTTCAGTTCGGAATAGTCCGCGACATCGGCGAACATACTCCACAGCAGAGGAAGAGTGACTCCCGTAGCTATGCTTATCAGAATCTGGAGCCCGAGCAAGGTCCACATTCCTGCAGGAGTGGCAGGAATGAAAAGGATGAAAATGCTCATGACGGCGGCAGCGATGAGAGATATGATGTAGGCGGACTTTTTACCGACCCTGTCGGAGAACGGGACTGCAAGTGCGACTCCGGCCATATTGGCCACTTCTCCTACGGCCAGGAAGATACCGCATGTAAAGATAGCGTTCCCGCCAAGGACATCCTTGAAATAGTAGGCTGCCGCTCCGCCCCTGATGGAGTTGAACAGCAGGATTCCGATGGCGGCCACAAGCAGTATCCACCACGGACCGTTTGTTACAAGGGACCTGAAGTCTTTCAGAATGCTGGAGCTGCCCCCGTTTCCGGATTCCGGCAGAACGACACGCTCCTTTGTGAGCAGGAAGCACAGGACAAAGAGTACAGCACAGATGGCTCCGACGACTATCATCGAATACTGCCAGCAGGACGAAGTGGACATTCCGTCTCCCAGTGAAAGGAAGAAATTCTGGAGAGGTTCGAAAATGGCCAGGGCGATGAAGCTTCCGGCGTATGCAAAGAACATCCGGAAAGATGAGAATACTGTCTTTTCCCTTGAATCAGGGGTCAGGACACCGAGCATCGCTCCGTACGGGACATTGATTGCCGTATATGCCGTCATCATTATGATATATGAGATATAGGCATAGGCGTGCTTGAACGCATAGCTGCCGTCAGGTGTCGTGAACGTGAGGACTCCGGCAAGTGCGAAAGGGATGGCGCACCACAGCAGATACGGTCTGTACCGTCCCCACCTTGTCTTTGTCCTGTCAGCGATCATCCCCATTACAGGGTCGGAGAACGCATCATAGAGCTTGGTTATCAGCAGCAGTGTCCCGGCGTGACCGAGAGAAAGCCCGAATACATTTGAATAGAAGAAAGGCAGATAGTAGGAGAATATCTTCCAGAACATGGAGGAAGACATGTCTCCGAATCCGTATCCTATCTTTTCGGAGAGAGTGGCTTTTCCTGTCATAGTCACATCCGTTTCAGGTTCTTGTCAATGATTCTGTTGAGCCTCTGTACCGAATCGCTTGTGGTGTATCCGTCCGGTTCGGTGTTGAAGCAGTAGTCAAGCAGTCTGTCAACGGAAGATACAGCCACGTGCATGCGGGTGTCGCATGAAGCATAGTAGATGTAGACAGTGCCGTCATCATCGGCTATCCAGCCGTTGGAGAAAAGTACGTTCATCACATCACCGACATATTCCTCTCCTTCCGGAACAAGGAAGAATCCTCCCGGTTCCGCTATCACTTTTGACGGATTGTCAAGGGCGGTGACATAGAGATAGAGGACATATCTCAGTCCGGAGGCGCAGCCCCTCACGCCGTGGGCAAGATGGAGCCATCCTTTAGGGGTCTTGATCGGAGCCGGGCCTTCCCCGTTCTTCTGCTCCTTGATGGTGTGGTAGTGCCGGGCGTTGATGATCTTTTCATCCCTGATTACAATATGGGTCATGTCATCGACAAGCGCCCAGCCGATACCGCCTCCTTTGCCGGCATCTATGAATCCGTCCTGAGGGCGGGTGTACAGGGCATATTTCCCGTCGACGAATTCAGGATGGAGAACCACATTGCGCTGCTGCGATGATGATTCCATATCCGGCAGCCTCTCCCAGTTGATGAGATCCTTTGTCCTCGCCACACCGGCGGATGCCACTGCCGCCGACAGGTCTCCGGCAGGAGCCGATGGGTCTTTCCTCTCGACGCAGAATATGCCGTATATCCAGCCATCCTCGTGTGCCGTAAGCCTCATATCGTATATGTTGGTGGCCGGCTCCCCGTAGTCAGGCATTGTGATCGGATGGTCCCAGAACCTGAAATTGTCCACTCCGTTGGGGCTTTCCGCTATGGCGAAGAAGGATTTCCTGTCAGCTCCTTCCACGCGGACGGCGAGGATATATTTCCCGTTCCATTTGATCGCTCCTGAATTGAACGTGGCGTGGATGCCGAACCTTTCCATAAGGTACGGGTTTGTCTCAGGATCCAGATCATATCTCCAGAACAGGGGAGCGTGGTCTCCGGTCAGTACCGGATATCTGTATCTTCTGTAGATGCCGTTCCCTTCCAGAGGTTCATTCTTTCTCGTGATGAGGGCTTCATAGTTTCTGGTGAGCCACTCCAGTCTTTCCTTGAAATCCATTGCTTGATGTATTTACAATAGTTGTATTTATATTCTTACTGATAAAACTGTCTGTCATGGTCCCGGTATCGCTCATCTGCCGTTACGTCTGCGTAGCGAGGACATCTCATCCAGCAGCACAATGTCAGGAAGCCTGCAGAACTCCTTGAAGTCCTGTTCGCAGGCAGCTCCGGGATATGCCGAATAGAAATGTTCCGGCCGGTCGCAGGCATTGCGCCATGTGAGCACATAGGCAATGCCGCTGCCCTTTATCGCAGGGTGCAGCACCTCTGTCCACCATTTTTCATACGGTATTCCTTCCAGTCCTGTCTCTGTCAATGCGATGGTCTTGCCGTGCACGGCTGCGATTTCCTGCATAAAGGCCAGGGACGTGCCTATCTGTTCCATATATGGTCTGATCGAGGCTTCCAGCAGGGAGTCGCGCACATTATGTGATATGCTGTCCCTGCCATCGGCCGGCCAGGCTACATACTGATAGCAGTCCAGCCCGAGCACATCCACCGTCTCATCTCCCGGATACCGCTCCATATATCCTTTCATATCCACTCCTGCTCCGGGAGAATAGGCCCAGACGAGGTTTGTGAGCCCCCGCTCTTTGACCAGATAGCTGTATGTCATATTCCACAGGGCGACATACTGTTCCGGGGTGCAGAGGTCCTGTCCCCACCAGAACCAGCTTCCGGTGTGCTCGTGCCACGGCCGGAATATCACGGGGATGATATTCCCGTTGCTGTCTCTGATGCTGGAGAGGAAATCGGCACAGGCAGAAAGCCATTCCAGCATAGTGCCGTGTTCCCTCCCTCCTTCAAGGACAGATGCCACGACTTCTTTTGAAGACACATCCCAGCTGTCGCCTCCTGTAAGAGGGTTGCGGAGATGCCAGGAGAAGGTCACGATACCGCCTCTTTCGTAGTGCAGGGAGGCAGCCTTGCGCATAAGGTCGAAAGGACAGCCGTCCAGATTGGCGGTACTGCCGGTCTCTATTCCTCCGAGGTCAAATCCCAGTACTGCAGGATGGCTTCCGCAGACATCCTTGACATCGGATTTGTCCAGACCGCTGAACAGGTTTTCTCCTGGATTCTCTTCTCCTTTGGCCGCAGCTTTCCAGCTATGTCCGTACATAAGGGCATCCTGGTGACCGTACATAATCATATCCTTGCAGGAGGCTGTCCGGAGGGTTTCCTTCAGGCTTTCTGCCGAAGGGGAGGAAGAGCTGCCGCTGCAGGAAATGAGCACTGCGGCGGAGAGGACGGGTATCAGTATTTTTGGTGTTTTCATTGGGTTGTTGGTTTTGTTTTGTTTATCAGATCCTTCGCTTCGCTCAGGATGACAGAAAAGGGCAGGATGACAAGAAGCGTTCAGGATGACAAGGGGAGAGTCATCTGACGAAGAACGAGGCTGTGTGCAGGTCACGGTCATCTGATGATGGGCCGACCATCACGATGAACTCTCCCGGTTCGACCACAGGCCTGAGATCCTTGTCCAGAAACATAAGCTTGTCCGGAGTCACCGAGAATTCCACGGTACGGGTCTCTCCCGGTTCAAGATGTATCCTTGCAAAATCCTTCAGTTCCTTAACCGGCCTGGTGACCGATGAGAACCTGTCCCTGATGTACATCTGCACTATCTCGTCTCCGGCCATATTGCCGGTGTTGCGTATTTCCACGCTGACCTTGACCGTCCCGTCTGCCGGGATCTCTGTCCTGTCAAGCCAGATGTCGGAATAGCTGTACGTCGTATAGGACAGACCGTATCCGAAAGGATAGAGAGGGGTGCTCGGGGTCACTGCATACGGGTGGAAATACTGCGATGGCTTGTGGTTGTATATCATCTGTACCTGTCCGGCGGAGCGCGGCATTGTTACAGCGAGCTTTGCAGAAGGGTTCACCTTCCCGTAGAGTATCTCGGCGATAGCCTGTCCTCCGTACATTCCAGGTTCCCAGGCATTGACAAGGGCAGGAAGATTGTCTGCTGCCCACTGCACACCCAGAGGCCTTCCGGAGATCAGCACGAGCACTGTCGGTCTGCCGGATGCGGCGACTTTCCGTATCAGTTCATTCTGAAGCCCGACCAGGTCAATGTCGGAACGGTCCGTGTCCTCTCCGGAGGTCCTTTCCGTCCAGCGTCCCCGGTACATATATTCCCCTGCGACTACGATGTTGAGGTCGCAGGTCCTTGCTGCAGCGGCCGCTCTGTCTACATTTGCCTCCGACATATTGCGCGGATCCCAGCCCTGGTCCACAAATACGAACTCCGTCTCAGGGGAGACCATCTTCAGTCCTTCAAGCACTGTGGTCACGTTCTCGGGCTTCTGGTCTGCGCTCCAGTCTCCGAGGATGTTATGGTCATCCGCATTGATGCCGGTCACAAGTACCCTTCGGTATTTTCCCGGATCCAGAGGAAGCAGCCCGTCATTCTTGAGAAGCACGACAGATTTTCTGGCAGCTTCAAGGGCGGTATGCCTGTGTGTGCCGCAAAGCCTTATGTCCATTGTCCTGTCCGGATCGGCATACGGGTTCTCGAACAGTCCGAGACGGAACTTTATATCAAGTATCTTCCTCACCGAACTGTCAATGCGTGATTCCGGAATGCGGCCTTCACGGACAAGTTCGCAGACATATTCATTCCAGTAGACTCCGTGCATATGCATATCCATTCCCGCCATTATCGACTGGTAGAATGCCTCCTTGATATTTTCCGCTGTAGCGTGCAGGTCGTAAATGTGTTCAATGTCCATCCAGTCGCTCACGACAAATCCCTTGAATCCCCATTCTCCCCGCAGGACATCCTCCATAAGCCATTCGTTCGAATGGCACGGGATGCCGTTGAGCTCGTTGTGGGCGGTCATTAAGGACATCGCGCCTGCCTTGACCCCTTCTTCGAAAGGAGGGAAGAACACCTCCCTGATGGTTCTTTCGGAAAGGTCGGTAGGGGAGCCGTTTGTCCCGTTTACAGGCTGGCTCCCACCGACGAAATGTTTGATGCAGGCGAGTACGTCATCCGAAGAGAGATCGCCCTGATAGCCTCTGACAGTCTCCGTCCCCATCAGGGAGACGAGATAAGGGTCTTCTCCGTAAGTCTCTCCGACCCTGCCCCATCGCGGGTCTCTGGCTACTTCGACATTGGGATTGAAAGTCCAGTGCATATTCATAGCCCTCATCTCTGCAGCTGTCTCTCTGGCTATCCTGCGCGCAAGCTCAAGGTCAAATGAGCAGGCGAGGCCTATATTGGTAGGGTATACCGTATTGTCAGGCGCGTTGGCGTTGCCGTGAATGGCATCTATCCCGAAGATGACAGGGATGCCGAGACGGCTCTCCATTGCCAGAGACTGCAGATAGTTGGCCTCTTCAAGGGTCAGGACGTGCAGAAAGGAACCGACGAGGCCCTTCCTTGTCCAGGAGGCTACGGAATCGGCTGAAAACCCAGGATAGAAGGCCTGTGCCGTATTGTTCTTCAGGTCCTCTTCCGTGAGATGAGCCTCGTTCTTCTTTATGTGCTCAAGTCCGACGAACTGGTTCATCTGTCCGACTTTCTCTTCAAGGGTCATCCTTCCGAGCAGGTCCTCCACCCTTTCCTTTACCGGGGCGGAGGCATCCTTGTAGACAGGTGTCCCGTTGTCAGAGCAGGCTGCAAGTGTCATAGCTGAAAGTATCGTTAAAATGTAATGTCTCATATAGGTTCAGGTTTTATTCCGGAAATCCGTCTTACTCCGGAGCATTGTCATATACGCTGTCGAGAGTATACGTCTCATCATCTGTATTCATCGCTTTCACCATTGTCTCGACAGCGAGTCTTGCAGGAGCGGAACAGAATTCTCCTGTGCCGTGGTCTATGAAGGCGTGGCATTCGTTGCCATAGCCTTCCGCCCCGTTGTCCCAGACAAATATAGCCATTCCGTAGGTTCTGGCGGCCTTTATCACATATTCGAACCAGTATCTCTGGAACGACTGCTCCCTTTCCGTCTCCCTGTTGACACAGCCGCTTTCTCCGATATAGACAGGTATGCCTTTGGATATGAACGTTTCATTCAGCCGGGAGAACACATCTTTTACGTGAGCCTCTTCATTGTCTCCTGCCCGTTTCCCGGCGTCGGCGGTATGTCCCCATTCCGAATATTTCGCGGTCAGGGTGTATTCGTTGGGATCATAGTAGTGGACCGATACAAGGATCCTGTCTTCTGCACTGTCCTCCGGCATCTCGAAATGCGCTATTGTCAGGTCCGGGTTGGCGCAGTATCCCGGAACCGCGAGATACCGTGTCGAGTTACAGCCTCCGGCAGCCCGTACCGCATCTACGAACGTCTGGTTCCATCCGTTGAGGCAGCGGTACTGACGGCCTCCGTCATTCCGGTTGTCCCCCCAGCCCCAGCCGCCGTCGTGGATTTCGTTGAACCCTTCGAAAATCAGGAAATCACCAGTATCCCTGAACTTTTCAGCGATCTGTGTCCAGATGGCGGTGATCTGCTCTTTTATACGCGCATCCGCCCAGGTGTCCGCAGCGGCCTCCCGAATGTCGAGCCAGTGAGCACTGTCTGCACCATCATGGTGGATGTTTATTATTACGTTCAGTCCGGCATTTCCGGCATAGCCGACAAGTTCGGCGACCCTGTCGAGCCATTCTGCATTGATGGTGTATTCCGGTCCGTCCCCGAACTGCCCGAGCCAGGTCACAGGAATCCTGACGCTGCTGAAACCGGCTTCCCTGATCCTGTCGAAAGTAGCCTGGGTGGCTGCATTGTTGCCCCATCCGGTCTCCGATGCCACACCGTTGATATGGGAGTCCATCTGATTGCCGAGATTCCATCCCAGACCGAGCCGTTCGGCGACTGTCCGGGCCGTCATATCTTCCTGTCCGGGATCGGGTTTCTGCTCCGGCTCGGGGTCGGTGTTCTCTGTCCCTCCTTCCTCCGGAGCGTCCGGCATCCTGTCGGAGCATGACGATGCAGCCAGCATTCCTGCGGATATGACGGCTGACAGCATCGTGGAGCAAAATATTCTGAATATATGCATGGTCTGTACTTTTCAGGCAGTCTATTCAAAAAGGCCGGAAGGAAGTTCATCTCTGGAAATCACCGCGTCCGATGCAAAGGAATTCTTCCACCAGCTGATGTCAGCGTGGCCGTGGGCGTAGCCTTCGGTGAAGTCGTTGTCATAGTCGTACCATGGCATGAAGAAAAGCCAGGAGGCACCGGCATCCCACTGTGATGCCATATCTGCCACACCTCCGAGTTCGGAGAGGGCCGCCATCTTGCGCGTATATACCTGTGTTATGTCAGTGAACTGCGCTGCAAGGTTCTGTGCATCCGTATTGTCATAGACATCCCTTCCGATAATGTCTACGTATTCATCACCCGGATAATATTCCATATCGATGTCTTCAAATGATGAAGTCTGGGTTGTCCAGACCCATATCAGATTGCGGATACCGGCATCTTTCAGGTAGTTGAATACATATATCCACAGATCCTTATAGGCCTGCGCCCCGTCGGCTCCCCACCAGAACCATGCTCCGCTGTGCCATTGGGTGTAGGTGTTCCCGGCCGCCTCGTGCAGAGGCCTCCAGATGACAGGGATGCCTGCATCCTGGAGAAGTTTCAGATAACCTGAAAGTTTCTCGAGGCTGGAATTCACAAAACCGTTTTCCCACGTCCCTTCCTTTACGGCTTCAGCTGCACTGAAGTCGATATCAGGATCGCAAGTGTATTCCAGAGGATCGTCGGCATCTTCTGTCCTCGGTACGTTCCAGTGCCAGGATGCTCCGACCAGACCATTGTCCTCCCACCAGTCCCTGACAGGAGAGATGTCACCGTAGTCTATCCAGTTGGCCGGAGAAGATGCAAGGTGGATATAGTCGAAATACGCGACAGCTGGATATGTCCCTGTGCACTGTCCGACCCAGCCGGCTTCATCTGTGTTCCACGCGACGTGTGCCATCGCTCCCGAGAGGGTGCCTTTACCGTAGATCTCCAGCAGATACTCATACAGGCGTCGGGCCTGAGGGATAGGATTCTCTGTCACGAGCTCCCGGTCAATCTCCTGTTCCGCCAGAGCCCTGGTGGAGAAGCGGATGCTGATTCCTGCCGCCGGATTGTCGCTGTATCCTGTAATGGTGCCTTCAGGGAAGGTTACGGTATATGTCTCGCCTCTCTGAAGCCCGGAAACAGTGACCGTGACATCTTTCATATATGCATTGACCTTTTCGATGGCCGCCCCTCTGTCGACAGTTATCATACCATGGCTTGCGGCCGGGCAGATTACATTTCTGTCAAATGTCAGGACAAGGTCGATGCTGCTTCCGCTTATGTCTGTCGCCCCGTCGGCAGGGGATGAGGATACAAGCACAGGGGCATCCGCGACGGTGGAGGAGCCGGGATCCTCCGGCTTCTGGCATGATGTTGAAGCTATGAATGCCAGCAATGTGACAAATAGAGAAATCCGTTTCATAGAATCATTGGTTATGAGACCGTACCGGCCTTGACGGTCCGGTGCAGTCTCATACAAATATCGGTTATTTTATCGTTACTTTGGTGAAAGTATTGCCTCCATCGCCCTGCAGGATGATTCCGCAGTCCACTGCGCCTTCGTCTTCTATGTCGGTCCGGGAAGCGAGTATACTGTCGATGATCTCCTGGGTCAGGGTGCATGTAAGGCATCTTGAATCGAATGTCCATCCCCAGCCGGCGGCATCATCGGTAGGCTTGAAAGTGCTGCTCCCGATTTCAGGGAAGACGAGCTCTGTCCAGTTTGCGTAGTTGAACTGGATCTGGCTCCACGTGTCCGGTGTCTGGGTGAAGTAGAAATTGATCTTCGCTCCTGCCTTGCAGTTCTCGAAAGGGGCCGCCGGTATGCAGACCCTTCCTCCGGTATTCCAGGTGAGGGTCGTGGAGCCTTCCCAGATCACTGTCTCCGAGCTGGCTTCCGTGCGCAATGTCAGTTTCCTGAGAGTGTAGTTGGCTCCGGTTATTATAAGCCCGTTGTTGGCCTGCAGGTCGCTCAGCATTTCCTGCGAGAGAGGAATCTCGATGACTGTCTGTCCGGCCGTCATATCTATCTGGGAGAATCCGGCGAGGTCGTTCCAGCTTGTGCCTGTCTTGAGCATAAACTGCCAGTACGTAGCGGAGGCATCCTGTTCAAGTTCCACTACAAGGGTGACTGTACCTGCGGAGAGATCCACGGAATTCCAGTCGTATCCGCCCCAGGCGAGATCCTGGTTGCCGCCCCAGTTGCCGCATGCCCATTCTCCTGACCAGATGACCTTGTTCGAGATATTGTTAGGTATGCAGTCTATTGTGTACTCTACTGTACCGTTGGAAGATATGAGGGTTATGACTGTCCCTGCTCCGGCAGTTTCCGGAAGGGAGACATAGAGGCTGGCGGCGTTGAGCAGATAGTTGACATCAGAACCGTTTACATGTACTCCGGTAAGGACATCCGGATTGGCTACAGGGAGGATAAGCACTGTACCGCCATAGATCTCCTCCCCTTCTGCCGGGAGTTCAGTGACATAGCAGGCGACCGGCTTGTCGACGGCGAGTTCCGGACCTTCGACGGACGCGCCGTTGGCGAGGTTGAGTGATACGGCTCCTGTCTCTGCCGTGGTAGGCACTGTCACTGTGAATTCTGTCTCTGAAGGCTCTGACACAGCCACTTCGATCCCTCCGCCGAAAGTCACGCTTGTGACAAGGTCAAGGTCTGTTCCTGTGACCGAGATCTCTGATCCTGCAGCGGCAGGGTTTGCGCTGTATCCGGTCACTGCAGGCTTGACAAGGGTATAGGCTACAGTGACTGTCTTGCCGTTTGCCATACCGAGGATGATGTCGCCTTCCTGTGCCGTGTCCGGAACGGAGAAGGAGACAGAGCCGTCAGAAATACTATAGTCGCTTACGGTGACTTGACCGGGCAGGGTGACTGAAGAGACAAGATCCAGATCCTTTCCGCTGATGGTCAGGGTCCCGGAAGCCTTGACAGGGGAAGGCTCCGCTGCAAGTCCCGAAGGCACTACAGTCTCATATTCACCGGCAAGGACCTCTACTCCGGAAAAGGCCACGAGGTAGGCCTCTCCGTCAGCCGCACCGGCCGGCAGGGCGAAAGTGAGTTCAGTGCCTGCGGCATCGGTCTCGAATTCGGTCACTTCCGTGCCCTGAAGCAGGACAGATGCCACATATCCGAAATTGCGGCCTTTGACGGTCACTGTCTCGCCTGCTTTCCAGCGATCTGCCGTCATTTCTGTCACTTCAGGCTGGGCTACAGTCAGTTCCTCCTCGGAATTGATAATGTTGGCGAATACGGATGGATCCTCGCTGTTGAGTTCATCGATGTCACCGAGCCCTATCACGCCTGTACGTGCATTGACAGGGACCTCGACCTTTATCTCATAGCGGCTGTGGGATTCGAAATCCTTTTCAGATACCCGTACATTCTCGGAGAAGATGACCTCGTGTATGAGGTTGAGATAGTCTCCCTTTATCGTTATCACATCTCCCGGGTGCACGGAAGCAGGGGAGAAGCCCTCGAATTCTATGGGTTCCAGATACGTCAGTTCCGTCTTGGTGGTTATCTCGGTCCCATCTGCGGCCACGAGAGTCAGAAGACCCGGTTCAGGGCCGTCTTTCGGCACGGTTATCCTGATCTCGCTCGGCACCCCGGCCTGCACTACTTCTATGTCTGTGACCGGATCCACGCCGGGGATGACTATACTTGTCACCTGGTCCAGATTGCTTCCCAGGAAGCGAAGGATACCTCCGCGCATTACCGGCTGGGGCCCGTATACGTTCAGAGCGACACGGTCATCGGCATACTGGTCGGTGCTGAATTCCTCTTTCTGGCAGCCTGCAAGCAGCATAATACCTGCTGCAAGCAATGCAGATATATTTATTATTCTTTTCATATCCTAAAATTCAATTTGTTATCTGTTAGGAACTGCGCGGATATTGTCGATCTGCAGTACAGGGGTGCACTCGGTACCGTTGACTCCGCCGCCGACCACGAAGAAGGTGAGGCTGGCAAAGTCTGCAGCGGATGCAGGCACGAGAGTGGTCACTGCCCCGAGGCGGTCGTAGATAAAGTCTGATATAGGGATGGTCACGGTGATCCATTCATCATCGGTGTCGAAAGGAACCACGGCACCGTTGACATACCACGGGCGGTAGATAGCGCGGCCGAATGAACCGTGGTCTCCTGACTCTCCGTTGAAAATGTATGCGTTAGGGGCGGCTACAGTTCCGGTATAACCATCTATCGGATTTCCGGAATAGGTCACGCGGTCATATCCGGCGAATGCGATCTGCAGCGCTCCGGCGCTCCACGGTGATGCGGAAGGGACGCGCAGTTCGAATTTGAGCAGCATATTCGAGAAATCAGAGAAGTCCACCAGATTGTTCAGGGCCATTCCCTCTCCGGAAGTCATATTCTGAGGGGTGTCCCACGAGCCGCACCAGTATTCGAAGGCGAACTGGCTGTCGTTCCAGCCTCCATCCTCGCTCATCGCCGTGGTTCCGTCTCCGAGCTGGACATAATTGCCCGTGATCCCGTTCTCGTCCGAGATCGGGCGGGCGTGCCATCCGTGGTTGCCCAGTCCGGTGAGTCCGTCGAACTCGAACATCATGCCTCTGCTGTCGAGGTAGTGGAAATTGCTTTCAGCCTCGCCGTAGACCGTGGAGACGGACACTTTCCCTTCCGTGGCCCCTTCAGGCACCACGAACGAGACGGCTGTCTTGGTGATCTCTGTGATTTCAGTCACAGGCACATCATCCGCGAAGGTTATCTCGAGAGGGACATTAGGGTCATCTATGAAATAGTCTCCGTAAATCGTCGCTGTCTCTCCTGCAGGTATGTATTCACAAGACATGGAGTTGATGGTAGGCCCGGGGATAATGACCTCGAAATCGTAGGTGACGGTCTCTCCGGATGCCGTGATCATATAGATCTTGTTGCTCACTTCTCCCGGGATAGTGCCCGGCACAGTCACTATCAGGGTGTTGTCCGTGATATAGCTTGTGTTGAGTATGGCTCTCTGGTCGTTGAACCAGAGTTCGTAGATGCTGCGGAGGTTCTCTCCTACAAGGCATATCTGGTTGTCCATATATGCTCCTGTCATCAGGGAGTCGGAAGATGCGACATCCACAGGGCGGATATAGCGGATGACAGGGACTCCGTCGGCCAGTCTGAACGCATCCGGTTCATCCTCGCAGGAGGTCAGTGCATATCCTGCCATTGATATGGCGAGGACAGCGATATATTTCAGAAAATGTATGTTTTTCATATCGGTGTGCTGTTAAAAGTCGTAGCTGTAAAGTTCCCTGACATTCACCTCTATGGCAGGTTCCATCAGATGAGGGTTGAAGACGATGTCCTCCGTAGGGACAGGCAGGGTGAAACTCTCCGCCGTTACATTAGGAGCAGGGGTGTCTTCGTTGTATCTTACGGATTCATCCAGTTCCGTAGGCCAGGAAGAATAGCCTGATTCATAGTATGGCTCGTATATTGTCCCCAGATTGTACCATTCGTTCCTCCTCTGGGCCTTGATCTCGGCTATGGTCCCGTCCATATCGTAATAGGATCTCCGCACGAAGTCATACCAGCGGTCTCCTTCAAGGGCAAGCTCCAGACGGCGTTCTTTCCAGATATCTTCCCAGGTAAGGGTTCCCTGGATCTCATCGACTCCTGCACGCCTGCGGACACGGTTGAAAGCCTCGAGGGCATCCGGGTCGGAAGTCTCCCGGGCAGATCCCATCTTGGCTTCAGCATAGATAAGAAGTACATCGGCGAAACGCAGAAGATGGGTCGCAAGGCCGCTGGCCATATTTGCCGCTGAGACTCCGAGACCTGCTATGTGGTCGGCCTGTCTACCGGTCAGGTGCTTCACTACGTTCGCTCCTGTAGGAGACTGGAACTGTCCGCTCGGGCCGCCTTTCCCGTAGTCTTCGCTGTCATAGATGAAACGCAGGTAGTCGAATCCGCCCTTGTCGGTCCAGAAATAGTCGTAGATGTCACCCGCCATCATCATTGTGGCCTTTCTGCGGGTGTCCCTTTCTGCCTGACGCACTGCAGGATTGTCAGTAGCGCTTACTCCGAAAGCATCCTGGAGGTCTACCGTAGGCCCTCTCCAGCCTCCCCAGCAGTTTTCCTCGAAGTCGGAGAACCCTGTCAGTGCTATGTCAGGCTGGATACTGTTCTGCTGGGTCCACGGGTCACGGGATGGTGACCACTGCCAGGATATCAGGCATTCCTCGTTGATGTTGTTCTGGAGACGGAAAAGATCTGAATATACCGGCATCAGGTCGCGTCCTGAATTCTGGATCACATCCCACGCATAGTCTTCCGCTTTCTTGAGGTCATCGGCGCTGAGGGACCCGGAAAGACCCGCCTTGGTAAGATATACCTTTGCCAGAAGAGCCTCGGCTGCATAATAGTCGATGCGGCCGTTGGAGTTCACCCCGGTCTTCGGAAGAAGCTCCATCGCCTTCTCGAGAGTCATTATGATATACTCATAGACATTCGCCCTTGTCACCTTGTAGACGTTGTTGTACTCTCCCGAACCTATCATTTCCGCATTGTCGTGGATGATGGGCACCTCTCCGAACGACCGGACCATATAGAAATAAGCGAACGCTTTCCAGGTGAGGGCCTCTCCGATGCACTGGTTCTTGATGGCCTGTGACGGACCTTCGGAATTCCGGATGTTGTATATGACCGTATTGGCGTGTGCATTGACAGACCACAGGGAATAGGACATATTCACAAGGTCAGTGTCGGTCCCGTTGAGCGAGAAATCCTGATACTGGCTGTTTCCCATATACAGGTTCCCTGACAGGACCTCTCCTACCCACAGGAAAGCCCTCTGGAAGTCGAACCAAGGGGAGTTGTAAAGATAGTTCACACCCTGGATGCACTGGTCGTCATTCTCGTAGAAATTGTCGACATTGTAGGTGTCTTCCGCCGGACGGTTGAGAAAATCGCTGCAGGAGACAAGGCCCGTAAGCAGCACGCCGGTGAATGCAATCTTTATAATATTGTGTCTCATATTGTTCCGGTTTGGATTAGAAAGTGATATTAAGACCTATGGAGTAAGTTGTCGGGCTCGGATAACGTCCGTTGTCTATACCGTAGGTAAGTCCGGTCGCATCCTGCGTGCTGGCTCCGATTTCCGGATCGTATCCGGAATATTTCGTGAAAGTGTAGAGATTCTGGATATTGCAGTAGATGCGGAGATTCTCGATCTTTGCCTTGGACAGCAGTTTCTTAGGGAAGGTATATCCCAGAGTGATATTCTTGATACGGAGATATGAACCGTCCTCGATATATCTCGAGCTGATCCTGTCGTTGTCGTTAGGGTCGTTGATCGTGGCCCTCGGGGTCTTTGTCCCCGGATTGGCGACCCTGACATTGGTGACATCATCATACCACATCGATCCGTCTTCATATACCTTTCCCGGGTCGACAGGCACGAGCTGCGCCCTGTCGTTTACGGAATTGAGCTGGTTGGTCCACGGGCTGTTCATATGGGTCAGGACGATGGAATTGTAGTTCATTACCTTGTTCCCGTATGAGCCGTTGAGGAAGATGTTCAGATCGAAATTCTTGTAGCTGAATGAGTTGGTCCATCCGAAAGTGAACAGTGGAAGCGGAGAGCCGAGATTGGTGCGGTCGTTCTCATCTATCACACCGTCTCCCTGGTCAGGAATCCCGTCGCCATCGGTGTCGATGGTCGGCTGGTCCTTGTACTTCAGGTCTCCTATCCATACGGTGTTTGCCTTGTTGAACACTCCATCCGAAGGATATGCGGCAGGTCTCGGGGAATTCTGAAGATCCTCGATGGATTCGTAGACACCCACCACTTCATATCCGTAGAAATTGTAGAGGGATTCACCGATAGTCGATACGCAGACCACATCGTTCCACTGCCCGTAACCCACGAGCGAGGCGTTCTGGGTCCCCGAGAGCGACAGGAGCTTGTTCTTGTTGAAGGATATCTGGAAGTTGGTGTCCCATACGAACTCACCGACGAAAGGATGTGCGTCTATGGTTATCTCGATTCCCTTGTTCTCGATGCTTCCGTAGTTCCCTTTAGGGGCGGAGAGTACGGAGGATCCGTTGCCCTGTGTCCCCATATATGATGGGAGCTGCATGGACATAAGCATATCGTTGGAACGCTTGAGGTAGGCATCGACAATAAGGTTGAGCCTGTCCTGGAAGAACCCGAGGTCGAGACCGATGTTCCACTGTTCCTGTGACTCCCACTGGATGGCAGGGTTAGGAATGTTGGAAGGCCTGTATCCGAGTCCGAGACCGCTCGGCATCCTGCTGATGGATGAGCCCCACGCATATCCTCCGATGTTTGCGTTACCTGTCTGTCCCCATCCGAGACGGAGCTTTCCGTTGCTTATCACATCCTTGACTCCTTCGAAGAACTTCTCGTTGGAGAACCTCCAGGAGGCGGCGGCAGAGTGGAACCCTGCCCATCTGTTCTCCGGACCGAAGTTTGAAGAGCCGTCATAGCGGAATGTGTAGGTCAGGAGGTAGCGGTCATCGTAGTTGTATGTCTCCCTGGTGAAGAGTGAGGACATCGCTGAGCTTCCGAATCCGGCTCCGATCGAAGGTGTGCCGGCACCGAGTGCAGGATTGTGCACTGCATCGGAAGGAAGGCTGTTGTTGAATACTTTGGTGTTCTCCCAGCGGGACTCCCACATCTCGTGTCCGACCATAGCGGTAAGGCTGTGTTTTCCCCAGGTGTTTGAATATGTGAGATAGTTCTTCAGCTGCCAGAAGGTATTCTTGTTGTTCTGGATGCTGCTTTCGTTCGTGTCTCTTGTCCAGTTGCCGAAGTCGAGCATTGGCTTGTAACGTTCTCCCTTGCTCCAGCTCAGGTCGAAGCCGAGTTCTGCACGCCAGACAAGATGCTTTACCGGAGTGACGTCAGCAAAGATGTTACCGGTGAGTTTCTGACGGTTGAGCAGGATGTCATCCTCCATTGCTATTCCGATAGGGTTCGGGTTGGTGTTGTGCTCATCGATGATGGAGGCGTAGTTCCCGTCCATATCATAGATAGGGACATCGGGACGTGTGGTGAGGGAATAGTAGATAAGTCCCTGGCTTGAATCCGCGAGTTTCAGATCATCGTTCGTGTTGGCGTATGTCGCCGAAAGTCCGAGCTTGATCCATTCTTTCAGCTGGGCATCAAGGTTGGTCCTTACGCTGAAACGGTTGAAGTTACTGCCGATGATGGTTCCCTGCTGGTCCATATAGGAACCTGATACATAATACTGCACTTTCTCGGTACCTCCCGATACGGAGATCTGGTGCTGGTGCTGCAGGGCGGTGCGGAAGATTGCATCCTGCCAGTTGGTCCCAACTCCGAGGATGGAAGGGTCGGAATAGACTTCGCTCGGGTCGGACATTTCCCCTACTGCGGCGAGGTCGTTGTAGAATTCTGCATACTGCCTGAGGTTCATCATATCCAGACGCCGTGTCTGGCGTGACACAGCGAACATACCATCGTACGATATCTTGGCATCGCCGGCCTTGCCTCGTTTCGTTGTGATGAGCACGACTCCGTTGGCTCCCTGTGCACCGTAGATTGCAGTGGCTGATGCATCCTTGAGGATTTCCATACTGACGATATCGGCCGGGTTGATGGTGGCCAGAGGGGAGATGGTCGACACTCTTCCGTTTCCGAGCGCATCACCGAGGCCGAAATCGGCTCCGGAGTTTCCTCCTCCCTGTACTATCACTCCATCGATCACGTACAGAGGTTCAGCGTTGGCGTTGATCGTCGCCTGTCCGCGGACACGGATGGAAGATGATGATCCCGGGGCTCCGGAAGTCGTCACGGCGGTGACTCCGGCCGCCCTGCCCTGGAGGGACTGGTCAAGGGATGAAATAATGGATCCTTTGAGGGCTTTTTCGTTGACAGAGACAGAGGCTCCTGAAAGGTCGCTCCTTTTCATTGTTCCATAGCCCACGACCACCACTTCGTCCAGAAGTTCCCTGTCTTCCGCAAGGGTTACATTGTAGACAGTCTGTCCGGCTGTTACGGTGATCTGGCTGTCCTTGAATCCGATGGAAGAGACTGTCAGTGTCGCTCCCTCCTCCACTTCAAGGGTGTAGTTTCCATCCAGGTCAGTGATGGCTCCGTTCTGGGTGCCGCTCTCTATGATGCTGGCCCCGATAACGGGGAGGCCGGTCTGGTCTGTGACCTTTCCGGTAACAGTAATCTCGTTTTCTTGCGCCATAAGCGGCAGGCCCGTTATGAGCATTGCCAGGCAAGTAATGATTTTACTTTTCATTTTTAGTTAATTTAGTGTTATATAATATCATAGATATTCTTCGAAGAATGCGTCCCGTGCCTGCCACCAGCCGGCTTCCTGTTCCACGTGATGTCCGGACAGGGGGAAGGTCACGTACTGTTTCGGGGCCGGGATCTGATTGTAGGCGGCGAAATTGGTATGCGGAGGACAGACATCGTCCTGCAGCCCGAATCCCATTATGACCGGACATGTGATACGTCCGGCAAAATTCTTTATGTCGAAATAGGACAGGGTGGTGTAGAGATCATCATCGGAGATGCCCAGCCTTGCCGCTTCGGCAAGCACAGGTCCGGCAGGCCAGGATGCAATCCGGAAATAGTCCCTGAAATCGGAGAGGAAAGGGACGAACGGGGCGATAGCCCTGATACGTCCGTCCAGGGCGGCGGCGACAATCGTCTGCGCCCCTCCCTGGCTCCCTCCTTCGGCGAATATCCGGTTATGGTCTGTCTTTTCTCGTGAGGCGACGAAGTCGACTGCCCGTATCACATCCATAAAGGCGCCTCTGTAGTAGTATGTGTCCTTGTCGGAGAGGCCGCGTACGACCCAGTCGTCCTTTTCTCCCGGAGCGCGGTTCAGGGCCTGGTTCCTGAGGCAGAGGGTGAACTCTATCGCTTCGGGGCGTGCCGAAGGGTCGTTGTACCATACATCGGAGCCGTAGCCCATATAATTTATAAAGGCCGGGTATTTTCCCTCGGCAACAGGTTCAATATATATTCCGGAGATATGCTCCCCTCCGAAAGATACCATATCCACCATATATGTCCTGCGGATGCCGTTGGAGCGTTCCGGGAGCAGAGTCAGTCTGTACTCTGGTGCAGTCTCGGAAAGCTGTGCGAGTGACTCCTTCCAGAACTCATCGAAATCGGGCTGCCTGTCAGGTTCCGATATTATTTCTTCCGGGTCGCATCCGATGTTGAACTCTCTGATGACTCTGTCGGCTCCAGTATTGTCCGGCAGCTCAATGCAGGCTCTGACCCGGTAGAATCCGGGAGCAAGGTTGAAGCTGAATGTCAGTGTGTCGGTCTCGCCCCCCCTGGAAAGGATCCTTGACTGTCTTTCTATTTCCTCTCCCTTGTCAGTGGCGAGAGCCATCGACACCACGGCGCCTGTCTTTTTCAGAGGAATGTCCGACTTCACCGCTACCCTCAGCCGTGCAGGAGCATCGGAAGTGTACATCCAGTCGTTTTCCAGCAGCACTTCGGCCGAAACGCCGTACGTTGTCTCCAGACATGTAACTGCCGAACGGATGATGCCGACGGTGCTGCTGTCGGCCATATAGACCGAATTCAGTCCCTGCTGCTCCTGTGCCGGGTCTCCGCAATAGTCATCTCCAGGTTTCCAGAATGTGTCCGTGGCGGACTGTCCGGCCAGTCCTCCCCAGCCCCAGAAATTCGCTCCGGCGAGCGCGCCAGATGTCTCCTTTGATTCTATAATGCGGTTGAAAATGTGACTGTAGTACCTGTCCCTGCCTGTGACCGGCGAACCTTTCCGGAACGAGAACCCGTCACGCGGGAATCCGAATTCCTCTATGACAAGCGGCTTGCCGAGCTTTTCCGCAATGGCGATGTGGGCGTCTATATATCTGTCGGTGTTTAGAATTGCCGTGTCAAGCCCGGCTTCGACAGCAGGGCTTTTTACCCAGCCCCAGTTGTAGGGCCATATATGGATGGTCAAGTAGTCGATATATGGGGATGAGTGTATCTTTTCGAAGAGGGCGATGTCGTTCTCGCAGCCCCAGCTGCCTTCGCTTCCCGTGGAGACCATATGGTTCGGGTCGATGGACTTGATTAGCGCTGCGGTCTCGTTGATCCATTCCGCAAATTCTTCCTTGTTTTCTTCTGAAGTCGAGAAACAGCGCGGTTCGTTGCAGATCTGCCAGGCGAAGATAGCCGGATCGTCTCTGTATGCAGTGCCGGTGACTGAATTGATCCGTGAGACGACTGTCCTGACGTGGTCGGCAAAAAGATCTTTCGCCCTGTCGTCCGTAATGAATTTTCCAGCGGATTCCATATATGCCGGCCAGCCGTCCACGGCAGGGATTACGGCCTTTCCGTGTCCTGCCCATTCCAGATACTGTCCGTACCCGCCGGACCACTCCCAGGCATTGTTGAGGTACAGCACTGCGGTCATATTCCGTTTCCCCAGTTCGGCAAGGAATCTGTCGAGGCCTTTGAAGACGGCTTCATCGTATTCTCCAGCACCTGTCTGGAGAGTCGGCTCTATCCTTGTAGGGACGCCTGCCGGACCATCCCCTCCTGCAAGTACCCTGAGGTTGGTCATCCCGAGAGCCTTGAGCGAGTCAAGCTCGGCGCACAGCCTCCCGATGTCAGATGAAGGCCCGTCTGCCGCGAGCAGGGGGCCGTACCAGAAATTGGTGCCTATATAATAACAGGGAGTCTCATCCTTTACGAACTGCCCATCGGAAACCGTATAGAATCCGCTGTCAGCCAAATTGTTACAAGAAACGGCAATCAAGGCTGCCGCTGCAAGGCGAAGAATGGTGTCAGTCATTGTCCCAGTGCTATTATTACGTTTTGCAAAGGTATGCGGACGGCACAAGTCTGACAAATACTATTTTGTCTGATTATGATATTTTCATAACGCCAGACAGTTATACAATTACTTTGTTTTTCTTGAACATAGACCTGAATTCCCTCGGGGTCACGCCTCGTTTGGCCTTGAAAATCCTGTTGAAATTGGAGATGTTGTTGAATCCGCATTCAAAGCATATCTCCGATATGTTCTTTGTGGAGTCCACCAGCATTCTTGCTGCAAAACCCAGCCTTATGTCGAGAATATAGTCGGAGAGGGACTTGCCTGTGCGCAGCTTGAAGAAACGGCTGAATGATGACGGGCTCATTCCGACGAGGCCGGCCAGATCATCCAGATGCAGGGTATCCGTATAGTGGTCGTTGATATACTGTTTGACCTTCTTTACCCTGCGGCTTTCAGGATTCCTTGCCGCGTGGGCGAAAGAGCTGCTGGCCAATATCTTGTAATCGCTCTGAGACAGGACGTACAGCAGCCTCAGGAATTTAAGGAACTGCTCGAATCTCTCTTCCTCCTGGGCGAGGGTGTCGAGGATTCCGAACGCCTTCATTATGGTGTCCATAGGGAAGGAGATTCCGTGCCCGGCATTGCGGAACATCTTGCTTATCGAGGCGAACTGGTTCTTGGACAGAAGGTTGCTGTCAAACAGCTCGGGCGAGAACTGGATGGTGATCTCCCGGATGTCCTGTGACGTGCAGCAGCCGTTCTCCCAGACGTGCTCCAGGTCCTCGGCGCAGATAAGCACCAGGTCATAGTCTCCGATCTCTTCCATACTGTCCCCTACAATCCGCTTCACGCCTGCCCCGTGGGCCACGAAATTGAGTTCGTATTCCTTGTGCTGGTGCAGGGGATAGGTAAACTTGTCCTTGTGCCTGTCGACTATGTGGAAGCAGTCCTTCTCCGACAGGGGAGTGATTTCTGACAGTACGTCGCTCATATCTTATGCAGATTTATGACTAATATAGTGAAATAAGGTCATTTAGTGATACTTTTTTGACAAATAGTTGTATTTATCGGAATTGAACGATGGTCTATATAGTGTTGAAACAGCGGGATTTGGTATATTTGCCATGGATTATTCAGAGTCTGTTTACAATGCAGGAAAATATCATTAAAATAAAAAGAATGCGGCAGGAAATGCTCGAAGAGCTGGAAAACAATATACTGCCGTTCTGGATGACAAGAATGGAGGACAAAGCCGCAGGCGGCTTTATCGGACGGATCTCCGGGACAGGCGAGCCGGATCCTGCCGCGCCAAAAGGGGCGATACTCAATGCCAGGATACTGTGGACATTCTCGGCCGCCTGGAGGCTTTTCGGAAAATGTGAATATCTGGAAACGGCGGACAGGGCCAAGCGTGAGATCATAGACCGTTTCTATGACAGGGAATACGGCGGAGTGTACTGGAGCCTTGATGCTTCCGGAAACCCTCTCGACACAAGGAAGCAGATATATGCACTGGGATTCGCCATCTACGGTCTTGCGGAATACAGCCGTGCCACCGGTGATCCCGAGGCCCTCGAATATGCAGTCAGACTTTTCAACGACATAGAGAGCCACAGTTTTGATGCCGGGAAGAACGGATACCTGGAGGCATTCACCCGCGAGTGGGGGAGTATCGAGGATATGAGGCTCAGTGACAAGGATATCAATGAATGCAAGACGATGAATACCCATCTTCATATCATCGAACCGTACACCGCCCTTTATCGCGTGTGGAAAGATCCACGTCTCGAGGACAGGCTGCGCAATCTGCTGGATATCTTCTCCGGACTGATTCTCGACCCTTCTACGGCACATCTCAGGCTTTTCTTCAATGAAGACTGGAAGAGCAGCCATGATATAGTGTCATACGGCCACGATATAGAGGCTTCCTGGCTTCTCTGGGAGACGGCCGGGGTCATAGGGGATGACGATATCAGGGACAGGCTCGGCCCTCTGTGCATCCGGATAGCGGAGGCGGCATCCGAAGGATACATTGATGGCGGCGGAATGATATATGAATATGACGGTGACACCGGGGCGGTCGATGCGGACAGGCACTGGTGGGTGCAGGCGGAGACCGTGGTCGGATATTTCAATATATGGCAGATGACAGGCGACCGCAAGGCACTTGAGAGGGCGGCCGGCTGCTGGGATTTCATACGCAGGCATATAGTCGACAGGGATGGGGGAGAATGGTTCTGGAGCCTTAAGGCGGATGGGACGGCGAACGTCTCGGATGACAAGGCCGGCTTCTGGAAATGCCCCTATCACAACGGTCGTATGTGTATTGAGATCATAGAGAGATCAGACAATTACGCCTCTGGCCTGGCAGGATGGTGAGGTAGGGGAAGTTATCTGCCGGTGAGACGGCTGATGATATATGAAGCGTGGAGGCTCTGTCCGGCCGCATTTGGGTGGAGCCCGTCCAGAAGCACCGTCTCTACATTGGAGGCATCTATGCCGCAGTTGTGGTAGCAGTCCACATATTCTACCCCGTACGCCTTGCACAGCTTCTTCATTGTCCGCATTTTCAACAGGTTGCCGCTGTTCTTGTCCATATATTTCTCAAGTCCGGCATTGGCCTGTATCGGGGACAGGACAATTATCCTTGCTTCCGGAAACCTTTCCGTAAGAGTCTGAAGACACCAGGCCATCCCGCCTGTAAGCCCGAAAGCATCATCTGTGGACAGATATCCATCGCAATGCCGGCCGGACTTGCGCTTTCTTTTGAGGACTTCCTTCAGGTCCGGTTCTCGCTCTTCTGTCAGCCTGTCATTGGTGCCGTACGAGAGTATAATGATATCCGGGACAAAATCCGGTCTCTCCGCTAAGAATTTCTGGATATGGACCACAGCGCAGTTGTTGGTTCTGGCCTGGAGAGAAGGATGGCTGCTGTTGCCTATTCCGGCGAACCCGTTGTCTCCGTAGTTCTGCGTGACTCCTTCCGGCCTGACCCGTCTGCCCCAGACAGAACTTCCTACGGAGCCGTTATAGAACCCGCCGAACCCGAGGGAGTCCCTTACCCTGAAGGCCCAGCTGTTCCTGGCTGCTGTGATGCTGTTGCCGAATACCGCCAGTCTGCAGCCGCTGAACTCCTTCGGAGCGGCAGATGTTTCAAATGGCCGGTCACCCGCCGGTCTCTCCACTGAATTGCATACTGCTGCCGATACTGCGAGCAGCAATGCCGTTATAAATGCTGTTCTGTACATAACTGTTTTAATTCTTTGCCTGCCGGGACATTTTCTGAATAAACTTTTTCAGCATAGGACAACGGGGTCAACGGACCGCGAACAAGAACTTTTTGTATTGTTTTGTAATTCAATGTGTTACAAAAACGGAGTGTTCGCGGTCCGTTCAAAGCTTTTGCTGTCTAAGGGAGTGTTTCTTATTGTCATCCTGAGCGAAGCGAAGGATCTGGAGCACCACTCCGGTTCTTCACAACAGATTCTTCGCTTCGCTCAGAATGACAGGGCCTCATTCAGAATGACAGGGCTCCGGGCAGGATGACAGGAAGGGGTCAGCGGATGGCGACGGATACCCGGGAGTCGGCGCAACCGTAATAGAGGAACCACTTCCCTTTATAGTAGACAAGGCCTTCGATAAAGACTGTCCCTGCCGGATACTGTCCGCTTTTCTCGAATGACGCTTCCGGGACAAAGAACGGTTCATCGAGACGTCCGATCAGCTTTGTAGGGTCATTCCTGTCGAAAAGGAGCTGTCCGGCGCAGTAGGAATTGGCCGTATATCTTCTGTCCCTGCCTTTCCCGCCGCTGTTCTTTCCGTTATACAGCAGAAGAATGCCTTTGTCCGTGATCACTGCAGGCGGGCCGCATTCAGTCAGGTCGCTGTCGAAATAGCCTTTGCGCGGACGGACAATCTTGAGCAGCTCCCCTTTTTCATCGAGCATTGGAGTCCAGTCGACAAGGTTTTCTGAAGTGGCGACATTGACGAACCTCTCTCCCCAGTACATCCAGTATTTCCCGTCTATCATTGCTATCACCTGCTGTCCGTCCTTGATCTCTGTGATAATGGATGCCGATTTGCAGAACATATCGTAGAACCGTCCATCATAGGCCTCTTCAAAGGCGGGGCCGTGCTTGTCCCAGTCCTTGAGGTTGCGCGATGTGGCCACTGCAAGGCGGGCGGTCTTCCTGTTCCACTGGGTATAGAACATTACATACAGTCCGTCTTCGGTGACTGCAATGCGCGGATCTTCGCAGCCTCCAGGCCATTCGTGCTTCTTCTGGTCATCATTGTCCGGATAGAAGACTGGTTTCTTCGACCTCTTGAAATGTATGCCGTCCTTGGATGAGGCATACCCGAGACGGGAAGTCCTCTTGCCGATACCTTCTCCGTAGTTGTCTTCAGCGCGATAGAGCACGACAATGCGTCCCTTATGTACAGCGGAGCCGGGATTGAATGTGTCATTTCCCTCCCACGGCACCAGAGTGTTCTGTACAGGACAGCGGAATCTGGTCGTGCTGTCCGGAGAGATTATCGGGTTGGCTCCTTCCGGACGCTGGAATCCGGTCCAGGCCCAGTCCGGGAAAGAGTCATCTATGTCATTGCCTTCCAGAGCACGGAGCCATTGGCGGCGGGTGCCTCCGTCTGCGGTTATCTTCTTGCCCGAGAGTCTGCTCCACAGTGAGGCCGTCTCTTTGTCAAGAGGCTTGTCGAGGTCGGCTTTCCAGTCCGGGAAATAACCTTTCAGGGCAAGCATCTCCACTTGTCTGAAATCAGGATCTGCAGGAGTGAGGTCCTTGAAATATATCAGGGTCGCCCCGTTGTCGAGAAGCTTCTTCTGGAGTTCGGATACCGGGATGCTCCTGACATCCGTAGCCTCATCTATAGCGAGGGAGGCTGCCACTCCTGCAGCTTCACCGAGAGCCATCCAGCAAGGCTCCATTCTCATAGTGGAGAACCCGACGTGACTGCCCGATACGGGAACAGGGAAAAGGAGGTTGTCCACTTTTTTCGGAACCATCACCCCGTACGGTACAGTGTAGACAGCGGTCGGATGACTGAAAAAACCATCCAGATGGACCCTGTCTTTCTCGCGCTTGCGGACTGCATGCGAGTCGAGGGCGTAGTGGCTGGCCGTCACAGATGCCGTGTTGACAGGCGGGCGGGAGCCTTCTGATACGGGGAGGACATCATTGGCCGTGAAGAAATAGGTCCCTTCAAGCCTGCGCCCTTCCCTGACATAGACCTGGCGAGGGAAATTGCCGTTGTCCGTGTACTCATCGGCTGCAAGTCCATACTGGAGGCAGGCCTCACGGAACTGAGGCGGAAGGGCCTCGTCGTGCTGGGCGAACCAGAAGAGCCCCAGTGTGTAATCCTTGAGACGCTGGGCGAACCTGTCCCTCCATTCCCAGTCTGCGGTAGGCCACGGCCAGTTCTCTTCAGGGAGGTCAGTCGAGATAAGGGCGAGGTGCTGGTTGTTGGCATCTGTCTTTGCATTAGGCAGATGGACCATATTGGTCACTTTCCACATTCCCCACGGATCACCTGGGATTGCAGTACGCCCGCCTGCAAGTATCCTCTGGCGGTTCTCCTCCATCTGTTCCTCTGTCACTCCCTTGAACCGCACATCTGCATTTCTTCCGGTATAGACATCTTCGATGAGGGACACATATTCTTCCCTGTTGTAGTTTTCAGGCTTGGGGATCGGGACGTAGTTGTCCTTGTCAGTTGTCAGGCATACGCGGTAGTTATATGACTGGATTGCATCGTCACCCTCGTATGTAGTCCCTGCCTCATCCGGTCCGTGCTTCCACCAGCGGTAGACCTTGCCGGCGCAAGGCTCCGAAAATTCTGAAGCGGACTCCCTTCCGAGACGGAACGGCACTCCGGCTGCAGCTCCGAGGTCTCCTTCGTATGTGGCATCGATGAACACCTTGCCGCGGTAGATCTCGGTGGCTCCGCTCTCCCTGTCAAGAATCTTTATCGAAGCTATCATATCCCCTTCCATCTCCAGATTGTCTGCCGATGAGTCGAACTGGCGCATGGTCTTCACCTCTATCCTGCCAGGACCGGCTTCAGAAATCATCTTCCAGAAATTCTGTTCGGCCACTCCCGGCTCGAAATGATATCCTCCGCTGCATTTTTTGACCTGATCTGAATCCGGGCCGTATTTTTCGACATAATACTGCCTGTTGAGGTCGATGAACCTGGCGAACAGCCCGGTTGTCGCGCCTCTGGTGGCAATGTCCGTGGCTCCGAGTCCGTTTGATGGAAGGCCTCCGATATGGGAGGACCTTTCCAGTATAATGCAGTCCTTGCCT
Organism: Candidatus Cryptobacteroides intestinavium; assembly: GCA_017694845.1. GTDB lineage: Bacteria > Bacteroidota > Bacteroidia > Bacteroidales > UBA932 > Cryptobacteroides > Cryptobacteroides intestinavium. The sequence goes on along the minus strand of JADIMI010000021.1, from coordinate 22,780 downwards.
TCCCGGGCAGCGGCAATGGCTGTCATGATCCCTCCAGGGGTGCCGCCGATGATGACAAGATCGTAGTCCGTCTGTCCGTTGTCAGGACTGGCTGTGGACTGATCTGCCGTACGGGTGACGGCCCGTTCTGCCGGGCTGGAGGCCGGGTCCGTATGCCGGGCGGAAACGGACTGCAGGCCTGCAAGGCACGGGGATGCGCAGAGGGCTGCAGCGGATATGATCGATAGGATGTGTCTGTTCATTTCTATTGGGTTTTATGGTTGGTTATCAGATTCTTCGCTTCCTCCAGATTCTTCGCTTCCTCCAGATTCTTCGCTTCGCTCAGAATGACAAAGAGGGTCAGAATGACAGGGAAGCGAAGAATGACAGGGAGGGTCAGAATGACAGTGGAGGTGTTATTCCCCGATGCGGATGTCGATCTCCTGACGGGCGGTGTTGAATCCCTTGACTACCAGGGTGTATTCGCCTGCCGGCAGATCGCGTCTGGCTGTCTCGATGGTTATCTTCCTGGTCTCGCCCGGCAGCATGCTGAAGAAGTTGTCGGTGTAGTAGGAAGGACGTACCGGCTTCCCTTCAGAGTCGAGCCACTGGATCTGGGTGAAGAAAGAGATGGCCTTGCGGCTGTTCTTTATGGTCAGGTCTATGTAGTTTGACCGGTCATCGGTGCGTACATTCATCTTTGACACCGTCACACGGGTCTGGTCAAGGTCAGAGATCGTCTCGAAGCCGGAAGTCGTAGGTCCGGTAAGAGTCTTCTTGCCTTCATAGACATCATCCGACCTCCAGTAGAAATTGCTCCCGACCTGTATGCCGTTCTCATCAAGAAGACGGAGCTTGATGAAATGCACCGGAGAAATGTCTTCAGGGAAATCGATGGCAAAGACATCGTTGGCCACTCCATCTTCAGGAAGATCCACCTCGGCGGACTTGCTCCATACTTTCTTCGAGTCGATATTCCATACTTCGGCGATGACCGTGTACCCCTTGAAACTCTGATAGTAGTCATTGACTACAGAGACAGTGTTCTTGAGATAGTCGAACTGCGGGTGGAGAGGCTCGCATGCATTGGCCGCTGCATAGAGGGCCGCTGTCGGCTCCAGAGACCAGTCCCACATACGTCCGCAGACCTGGCGGACGGCAGAGTTGTGATACCAGTAGAGGAAGCCCGATGCCCAGCGGTCACCGTAGCCGAACTTGTTGTAGTTCCATACCTCCCAGATGCTCTTGTAGTTCATCGCTCCGACGAACTGGGCTTTCATCGCGAACTCATCAATGCTGTCGGATTCTCCGTACATATTCACGAGATCCACATACAGAGTGGACATCTGGTGGAAGCCGTTGCCATCGCTGTAGTCCCATACTTCCCTGTTGACAGGCCAGAGATCCTCTTCCGGCATCATCTCGCGCAGACATTCCACAGTAGGGAGGCAAGGGGCCCCGTATTCAGGGTTGAACCCGTCCACGCGGCTGCCCCTGTCGGAGGCCGTGTTCTCATAGTGGCGCATAGGGTTGACTGTCTTGTACGGGCTGCCATCGTGGACTCCGGCACATTCGGACTGCATCTGGTAGCCTCTTGTCCCGTCCAGTTCCATTATCAGGTCACGGATGCCCGGCATCTCGGTGGACTCGTTGGAGCATACATAGTATGCAAGAGATGGATGGTTACGGATACGTTTGACGGTGGATTCCACATTCTGGAGATACAGCCCTCTGTCTACAGGATGTTTTGTGTCCCCGGTCATCCAGAATTCAGTCCATACCATTATACCGAGGGAGTCGCACAGGTCGTAGAATCTGTCGGATTCAGTGATTCCTCCTCCCCACTGGCGGATCAGGTTGACCCCTGACTGTGCGGTGTACTTCAGTTCCGCGTATGTCCGCTCATCGGAATTGCGGAGCATATTCTCCGGTATCCAGTTGGTGCCTTTGATGAAAATCGGCCTGCCGTTGACATAGAAACGGCGGGACTTGTCTGGAGTGTCGGTGTCGGATGTTATCTCCCTGATGCCGAATCTGACAGAAATGGAATCCTGCACCACACCGTTCTGCTCGGCCTTGAGCACGGCGGTATACATTTCCGGCTTCCCCTTGTTCACAGGCCACCAGAGGCGTGGGTTGTCTATCACAAGCTGAGGGAAGTCCGCAGGAGTGAATTCGACCGTCTCGGTCAGACCGCGGAGTACGGACACATCCTTGGAGAATGTTATCCCTTCTCCGAGAATCTCTCCCGTGACCTTTACCTTCTGCGTGCCGAATCCCGGATTGCGCACCTCTACGCTGAATGTCTGCGCGGAGCTGTCATAGCTGTCGTTCAGGTCGCTCTTGACAAACGGATGGTTGAGCATCACCTTTCCGCTTCTGAAGAAACGGATATCTCTCCAGATACCGGTGTTGCGGTCCCTGATGCCGTCCAGGAACGTAAAGTCCCAGCCTACGGTCATCAGCATCGATACATTCTTGCCGATCTCCCCGTTGCCTCCGTTACGGAACTCCCCGGCTGCCCCCCAGGACTTGGAAGTGCCCTTGCGCGGACCGCCCGGTTCATCGATAGGGTAGACCTTGACTGCAAGGACATTGCTCCCGTCACGGCTGACATAGTCGGTCACATCTACGAACTGCTGGTTGAACATCCCCGAAACAAAGCAGACCATCTTGCCGTTGAGCCAGAACTCCGCCCTGTAGTTGACTCCATCCACCTGCATCCAGATACGCTCATCCTTCGCGACCGGCACTGCATCGAACTCCGTCCTGAACCAGTAGGTGTAGAAATCCCTTCCGGCGATGCTGATGTCCGGTATAAGCCCGGAAGTGAGCTTGTTGTTCAGCCCGAAATAAGGCTCGGGATAGACACCGTTATAGACCAGGGAGTTGAGGACTGTTCCCGGTACGACCGCCGGCATCCAGCCTTCGGTCCCGAAACCCGGTTTCGACAGATCCTCTGCACGGGCGGAGACTTCGGAAGCTTTCTTTATCTCCCATCTGGAGTCTCCTCCATGCCCATCGGCGGACTGGAGGGAAAAGAGATAGTCCCGGCTGTCGGCCGATGGGACAGATACGGACGCGGAAGCCTCCGATGAAAACAGGACAGACAGTGCTGCCACCGATGCCGCGATTGCGGCCTTCATAAATCTTTTCATTGTATATCAGTATTTTCAGTATTTTCCTTCTGGTTCTGCAGGTTCTTGACAAAATCTTTCGGCTGGACACCGAACTGCTTGAAGAAGCATTTGCCGAAATATGTCGGAGAATTGAACCCGACCATATAGCAGACCTCGCTGATCTGATATTCGTTCTCGGCAAGTATCCTTGCAGCCTGCTTCAGTCTCTCGACGCGGAGATATGTCATTGGAGACATATTGAAGAGACCTGTTATCTTCCTGTGCAGATTGGCCCTGCTCGTATGCATCCGTCTGGCTATGTCCTCCAGCTTGAGATCAGAATTGCTCAGGTTCTCCTGGATGACTGCCTGAAGGTTCCGGATGAACACCGTGTCTTCGGAAGCCATATTGTCGGTGTTCATCGTTGCAAGAGGATTCTTCAGAAACGCCTCCCTGAGGGCCTGGCGGCTCTTGATCTGGTTGGTGATGACAGCCAGGAGGTATGTCTTGGAGAACGGTTTCTCTATGTATATGTCGGCTCCTGTGTTCACACCGGTTATCTTGGACTCCAGACTTGTCTTGGCAGTCAGCAGTATAAAAGGAATGTGGCTGTATCTGGAATCTGTCTTCACCCGCCTGCACAGCTCGATGCCATCCATCTCGGGCATCATGATGTCGCTTATTATGATGGTCACATAGTTCTTTTCAAGCACATCGAGAGCCTCGACTCCATTGTGAGCTGTAAGTACGGGCCATTTCTCCGCCACCTGGTCCCGGATGAACTCGCACATCTCCACGTTGTCCTCCACGACAAGGATGATGTCTCCCTGGCCGGCGGCAAGCATATCGTCATCCTCATCCAGCGGCACTGTCTCCGCATCTTCCTCCGCTCCGGAGGCATTCTCCCCGATGCTGCCGGCCCCCGGGGCAATGCACAGAGGCAGTTCAAGGATGAATTCGTTTTCCGACAGATCCGGACCCATCTCCAGCGTCCCGTGCTGCAGTTCGGCCAGCGAGCGGGCAAGATGAAGCCCGATACCGGTGCCTGTCTTTTCGCTTGTGCTGGTCCCCCTGAAGAACGGGGCGAAAATGGCCTCCCTCTTGTCAGGAGGGACAAGCTCCCCATCATTGCTGACGGACAGGCACAGCATATCTCCGGAACGGTAGAGCCGTATCCTTATCTTCCGTTCTGAATATTTCATCGCGTTGGACAGCATATTGCTGACTATCTTGGTGAACGCCTCTGCATCCACCATCGCGTACATATCCCTGTCCGTTATCTCCAGCGTGCAGTCTTTCTGCAGCTGCGACATCGAGACGCTGAATCTCGAATTCACATCTTCAAGGATAGCGGCCACATTCTGCCTGGACAGGTCGAGCGAAAGGTTCTCCTTCTCTATCTTCTGGAAATCCAGAAGCTGGTTCACCAGCACAAGAAGCCGGTCGGTGTTCCTGCTCATGATGTTCAGGTCCCTCGCTATCCTCGGATCGAGATTGTCCTTGGCCAGGATATTGTCGAGAGGGCCTTTTATCAAGGTGAGAGGGGTCCTGATCTCGTGGGTGATGTCGGTAAAGAACGAGATCTTGGAGTCATATACCTCCTTCTCCTTCTTCCTCTCGTATGAAAGTATGTATTTCTTCCTTTTCAGCACCGCCCTTCTGTGGTATATGCTGATACCTGCAAAGATGAGCGCGATGAAAATGACTATATACACCAGACTTGCCACGGTGGATCTGTACCACGGAGGCAGTATCTTGATATTCAATGTCCTGCCGACCTCCCCGTTGCTTCCGGTCCTCGCCATCAGTGTATAGTTTCCGGGTGCGACATTGGAATATGTCACTGTATTGCCTGTATATGTCCTCCATTTGCTGTCGACCCCATCGAGCATAAACTGCAGTCTCGGCCTGGTACTGTAGTCCAGCACCGCCATATCTACAGAAAAACCGTTGTTTTCATAGCCGAGTTCGATGGAATCGGTGAAAGTGATGTCCTTCTGCAGGGGCGAGCCCTTGCCGCCGACAGATATCTCCTCGGTCTGCAGGGAAAATCCGGTGAAGAATATCGGATGGTCATCCGTCCCTGTTCCAGCCATCAGTATATCAGGGCTGAAGGAGACCAGCCCCTCGATGCTTCCGAAATATATATGCCCGCTGTCATCCTTGAAGCTGGATCCGTAATTGAACTGGTCACACAGGAGGCCGTTGTCGGATACATAGACCCTCTCCACCTTTTCTTTTGTAGGGCTGAACCGCACCAGCCCCTTGCCTGTGGAAATCCAGAAAATGCCTGAGTCATCCTCGACGATCTGGTACACCACATCGCTCGGCATCCCGTTTTCTGAAGTGAAGGTCCTGAACGAGGATGTCTGAGCTTCGTACAGGCTGAATCCTCCTCCATCGGTCGTTATCCACAGCCGGCCTGCACTGTCCTCGAATATGCTCAGGACATTGTTGACCGGGATGGATGCCGTGTCGGATGGGCTGTGCAGGAACTGTCTCCATTCCCCGTTCTCCGCATCCCGGAGATAAAGCCCGTTGGACAGGGTCCCAACCCACAGGTTGCCGTCCGAATCGGACAGGATGTCATTGACCATCTTGCCTCCGTTGATCTGCGGGACGAATCCGAAATCATCCGTCTCTCTGTTGTAGAACTGGAGGCCGTGCATAGTCCCGATATATATCCGTCCATCAGCCCCCTTTTCAAGAGCGAAGACGTTGTTGCTGAACAGTCTCGGCCCTGGCTTGTTGACGACCTCGTATCCCCGTACCGCCTGTGTCCGGGTGTCGATAACCCTGATGCCCTTTGAGAAAGTGCTGACCCACAGGTATCTGCCATCAAGAAGAAGGGACTGTATATTTGAGAAATCCCTGCTCGGGCCGAAGAAAGAGAACCTCCCTGTCTTCGGGTCGAATCTGTACAGGCCGGCATCTTCTGTCCCTACCCATATTCCTCCGCTGCCATCGGAGCACATTTCCCCGACCCTCAGGCCTCCGAGCGACCCGGCATCGCCGGTGTAATAGTATTTCCTGAAGTCCGGATTCCTTTTCGGGAGGTAGTTCACCCCTCCGAAGAAGGTGCCGAGCCATATTCCCCCGTCACTGTCTTTGCAGATGGAATGTATCGCATTGTCGGACAATGAATACTGGTCATACATGGAATTGACCAGATGCTCCCTTGCTTTTGTCCTTGTATTGTAGATATATAGGCCTGTCTCCGTCCCGACCCAGAGTTCATCCGGGGAATACCTCAGAATGTATCTTACGAACAGAGGGGTCCGCGACAGCCTGATATGGTGTATCTCGCCGGTCTTCCGTTCAAGTTCAGCCAGACCTCCTTTCTCGAGACCTATATATATGCGGCCGTAGTCATTTACATCGATGAAAGTGATCACATCTTCAGGATAGACCCTGCTCCCGTCGCTGAGAAGATAAGGATAGACATTGTTGAAGTCATCTTCTGTGCAGTACAGCCCGCCTGCCGCCCAGGAGAACCAGACAGCCCCGGTCCTGTCATCGACCGCGAGGGTGTTTATCGGATTTTTCGAGTGGTATCTGCACTCCGTCTTGCCGGTGGCGGGGTCGTAACAGTAGATGCCGTATGACTCGACCGAGATCCATATCCGGCCGGAACGGTCTCTCTTCATTCCAAGGACCGGACTATTCACTTTCGCCCCCCCCTGGCCCGAGGATCTCCACCTCCGAGAATCTGTCGTATTCCGTATCATAGACATACAGCCCGGAATTTGTCCCGGCCCATATATTATTGTCAGTATCCTCCACCAGACACCTGATGTTGTTGTTGCCGAGACCGGAGCTGTCGTACGGGAGATGCCGGAATATCCTGAAGCGGGTCCCGTCATACCTGTTCAGCCCGTCCTTTGTCCCGAACCACATAAATCCTCTGCTGTCCTGGATGATTGCGGTGACCGTGTTCTGTGAAAGTCCATCTCTGATGTCGATCCTGTCGAAATAAAGAGACTGTGACTGCACTTCCGGCAGGAGCAGAAACAGGGACAAAAGAGAGATGATGAATTTCTTCATAGCGGTATGTGGTTGTGCGGACAAAGATACTCATATTTTAATGGAAAGAGCATTTTTTGGGGCTCTGGATGTCGTTTTGAGCAAATTGTGCTATTTTTTGAGAAAATTGTGCTATTCGAAATGCTTCTCTTTGTGTTCCTTTGCAGAGTTCAATGACCGCATTATGGTAACACGGATAAAAACAATTTCTGCAATCATATTTTCCCTCGTCTCCGCGCTGTGTGCAAACGCACAGATGCCGGACTTTTCGGGGAGCATTTCTCTGAAGACCCCGGGCAATCCGGCCGAGACATTCTCTCTCGACGGACCTCTTTCCGGAGAACTTTCCGCAGCGGCTGATCTTCCGCTGTCCATTACAAGAAAGATATATGAAAAAGATGACGCGGTCGTGGTGGAGCTCACCATCACCGCGACAGACCTTATATATTATAATATAGGTCAGAGTCTCCACACGGGATTCGGTTACGGCGACTGCCTGTTCTATATGCCGGGATTCTGGTACAGGGACAATATGCGTTCCCCGGCATCTGCCCCGTCCTTCCGTACGAGCGACAGCTGGGCTGTCAGGGAAGACAGGCTGAGCGCACCTCTCACAGGCATCTATGACAAGGCTACCGGAGAATACTGCACGGTCCTCCGTATCGAGGAGTCGGGCTGCGATGCACAGCCGTGCCATACGGCAGGGGAGGTGATCCTTTCGGGCGAGACATCAGTCGGATATACCGGATTCAACGACAACGGAGGCAAGGCGGACATAGTGTTCGGATTCCCTTACAGGGAAGAACCTAAGTCCTATATAAGGAAGCTCACCCTGGCTCCGGACGTATGCTCTTTCAGCAGGCTCGATGCCGGAGAATCGCATAATGTGGTCTGGGAGATCAGGAAAGGCAGGTCTGCCTCCTGGTCTGATTTCATTGCCGATGTATGGGAATATTCATACGACAGGCTCGTTCCGGACCCGGTGGAGGCAGTGCATACCCCTGAAGAGGCAAAAGCAATCCTTTCAAAATATTTCACGCAGAGCTATGTGGGCAGCCATCCTTTGAAATATTATTCAGGGGTCGGGCTGCGCACGGCTGACTGCAAGCCAAACGGCAAGGCTGAAGTCGGTTTTATCGGCAGAGTGCTGTTGAATGCATTCAACGCTCTGGAGTATGGCTATGAGCAGTCTCGGAAGGATCTTGTCGCTCAGGCAGAGTCTGTTTTCAGCAGTTATCTCGAGAACGGCTTTACGTCAGGCGGGCTGTTCAGGGAAGATGTGGATTTCGGGAAGGACCCGGATGGTGCGGAAAGCGGCATATACAGTATACGCCGTCAGTCCGAAGGAGTCTGTGCGGTGCTGACATATCTTGACTATGAGAAGAATGCCGGAAGACGTCATCCGGAATGGGAGTCAAGGATAAGGACTGTTCTGGACAGGTTCCTCCTTCTGCAGGGAGAGGATGGAAGCTTCCCGCGCAAGTTCAGCGATGCGCTGGATGTCAAGGATCCATCCGGCGGCAGCACATCATCCGCAGTGCTGCCTCTTGCAATGGGATACAGATATTTCAGGGACAGGGACTATCTGGCTGCGGCAGAGCTGGCCGCCGGATATCTCGAGAAAGAGCTGATCGCCAAGGCCGACTATTTTTCATCCACTCTGGATGCGAACTGCGAGGACAAGGAAGCCTCTCTCTATACTTCCACGGCTATGTACTATATGTGTCTCGTGGAGAAGAACAAGGCAATGCGGCGGCACTATGCCGACCTCTGTCTCGAATCCGCCTTTTTCGCCCTGTCGTGGTACTATCTGTGGGATGTGCCTTTCGCCCAGGGGCAGATGCTGGGGGATGTGGGATTCCGGTCCCGCGGCTGGGGCAATGTATCTGTGGAGAACAATCATATAGATGTATTCATATTCGAGTTTGCCGATGTGCTCGATTTCCTTGCGGAGAAATATGATGAGCCGCGCTTCTCGTCATTCACGGAAGTGATACGCACCTCCATGCTCCAGCTTCTGCCGGAGGCGGGGTCGATGTATGACATAGCGAAAGAGGGCTACTGCCCGGAAGTGGTCCAGCATACCGCCTGGGACTACGGGAAGAACGGCAAAGGATTCTACAATGACATATTTGCTCCGGGCTGGACTGTCGCATCGCTGTGGCAGATGCTCACCCCGGGACGGGCTGAAAATTATTTCAAAAACCAACGATAATATGAGAAAGTTATACGACACTCTGCTTCTTGCAGTCTGCGTGGTCGCTGTCGGCTGCAGCTGCAGCAAGCCAAACGAAGGGGGAGACAGTGACGGGCTCTATATCAGCGCCGATGTCACCGAGAAGGCTGTGAACAACGATGAGGGCTCTTTCGAGGTGAAGATATCATCCAATACCTCGTGGACAGCCATCCCTCAGGCTGACTGGATCACGGTATCCCCTACAGTAGGGAAGGGGGACATGACAGTCACCGTAAGCTACGAGAGCAACTATGCCGAGGGCAGCGCGGCATCCGGTCCGGACAGGGAAGGTGCGGTGCAGTTCAAGGCGGAAGGGGCCGACCCTCTGAAAATCATCGTAAAGCAGACCAGGACATTCAGGAATCCGATCTTCCAGCCTCTCCCTGACCCGTATTCATGGAGGCAGGACAACGGCAGCGAGGTGATCTATTATCTCTGCAAGGCTCAGGGCAACAATGTCAACCTTGGCAAGTCCAGCCTGATGACAGTGCCGGGAGGCACGAAGAGCGTATGGTCTCTTCCAAAGACTGCCGGTGCATGGAACAGGGCCAATCTGTGGGCTCCTGAACTCCACTATGTCAGAGGCGCGTGGTATGTCTATTATGCAGCAGGCTGGCCAAGCAGCGAGTCTCAGGCTGATCCTTATTTCGGCAGCGATTACGGCAGCCAGAGGACAGGGGTAATCCGCTGCCAGACGACCGATCCTTACAGCGGCACCTGGGAGGATATGGGACAGATATTCACCAGCGATGAGGAAAATTTCGCTATCTACCAGAATAAAGGCGTCGTTGAAACCAAGAATAACGACTATGCCATCGATATGACCGTCTTTGAGCTTGATGGCCAGCTCTATGCGGTATGGTCAGGCCAGCCGACCCAGGAGGATGGAAGCCAGAGGCTGTATATCGCCACTATGGAGAACCCTTATACCATCAACAGCCCGCGCGTGGAGATTTCAAGGGCGGAGATGGCCTGGGAGAAAGCCAACAGCAGCATAAACGAGGGACCGGCAATGCTCTTCAACCCGGACAGGACCAAGCTTTTCTGCGTCTATTCCTGCAACGGTTCCTGGACCAATGACTACAGGCTCGGCTGGATCGAGCTCGACCTCACCAATTCTGCGACCAGCGACCCTATGAATCCGGACAACTGGACCAAGAGCAGCAACTATGTGTTCTGGAGGAATGATGATGGCCCTTACAAGGCAGACAACCCGAATCTGGATGACATCCACAACGAGGCAAGCATGCATATCGGAGGAGTCCACGGGACAGGACACAACACCTTCCTCAAGTCTCCGGACGGTACGGAAGACTGGATAATGTATCACACCCAGAGATATACCGACAGCGGCTGGAGCTACAGGGACTGCTTCATCCAGAAATTCACCTGGGACGAGAACGGCCGTCCTGTATTCGGCAAGCCTGTAGGCTGGCAGGAGGAGATAGCAGTGCCTTCAGGAGAGCCGCTCACCAACAAATACTGATTACACCGGGCCGTATCGCCTATAATATGATGAAAACTTGTTAAACAGAAAGATAATGAAAAGAACAGCATTGATTTTTGCCGCCCTCATCGCATCTACGGCGATGTTCGCCCAGAAAAGCTGGGACCTCAAGAACTTTCCGGAAGGCAGCGAGCCTGAAGTGATCGGGAAGAAGCTTGTGGAGCACTACCTTGACACCCCTCATTCCCACTGGGGTGACATCAACTCCAAATACGAGGTGAAACTCATTACATACCCGGATGTATGCGCATGGCTCGGCTCTCTCTGGTTTGCACAGACGACCGGAGACGATGCCCTCTACGATGGCCTTGTAGAGAGGTTCGAGCCTCTCTTCGGGGAGCAGAAGCATCTCCAGCCGGAAATGTTCCCTAAGGAGCACAATGTGGTCGACTTCTATGTGTTCGGTGCAGTCCCTCTCGAAATCTACAAGAGGGAGCAGGAGCAGAGATACCTTGACCTGGGACTCAAGTATGCCGACGGACAGTGGGTGATGCCGCCGGCACCGACTCAGGAGCAGCGCGGCTGGCAGGAGAAAGGATATTCCTGGCAGACAAGGCTCTGGGTGGATGATATGTTTATGATTACCGAGCTCCAGGCCCAGGCATACGAAGTGACCGGAGACAGGAAATATATCGACCGTGCAGCGGAGGAGATGTGCCTCTATCTCGATGAGATCCAGAGACCGAACGGACTGTTCTACCATCACACTGGCACCCCTTACTTCTGGGGACGCGGGGATGGCTGGATGGCAGTCGGGATGGCCGAGATGCTCAGGCTGATGCCGAAGGACAGCGAGTACCGTCCGCGTATAGAGCAGGCCTACAGGTTGATGATGTCGACACTTCTCCGTTACCAGGACTATGACGGAATGTGGCACCAGATCATAGACAACCCTGACACATGGAAAGAGACTTCCTCTACGGCTATGTTCACATACGCTTTCATCGTAGGAGTGAAGAACGGCTGGCTGGACAAGAAAGTCTATGGCGAGGCCGCCCGCAAGGGATATCTCCGTCTCCTGTCCTATCTCGATGAGAACTACGACCTGCGCAACGTATGCGAAGGGACAGGCGCGAAGAACAGCCTCTCCTGGTATCAGAACCGCCGCCGTCTGACAGGAGACCTTCACGGACAGGCCGCCCTCATCTGGTGCTGCCAGGCTCTTGTCGGAGATGTGAAACCGTATAAGGTGAAATAAAACCATCAGGAATGACAAGATATATGAACATATTGTCAGCTCTACTGATAAACAGTCTTCTCCTTTTCGGCTGTGCCGGAAAGGAAGACTTGCATCCTGACGCCGGGTCAGGAAACGGAGACCAGAACCAGTCCCAGACAGAGACCACGGATTTCAGTATGCTGCTTGATTTCGAAGGCAAGGCCGAGCCGATAGACTGCGGAAAGCATCTTGTGGAGAGATTCATTGAAGTGCCTAACTCCAACTGGGGCCGTACGGACAAGTCATCCAGCAGTTTCGTCACTTACCCGGATGTCTGCGCGTGGCTCGGCGCCTTCTGGTTCCTCGAGGCGGCCATCGACAACGCCATCCTCACCGGAGACAGCGAGGCACGGCAGGAAGCGCTCTCTCTGATGCAGGGCATTGTCGACAGATACGACAATGTCATTACCGGCAAGACTACATTCGGAGGCGGCAAGCCGCTCTATACCGGTCTCCTGTGGAGAGACGAGCACAACCGTGTGGATTATTACATCTGGGGAGCCATCTCCCTGCATATCGCCTCCATTATGGACAACCCGAAATATGCCGGAGTCAATTTCCCTCAGACACGTGAAGAATATCTTGAGTTCGGCCTCGAGTATGCCGACAACCAGTTCCATCCCTATACTCTCGAAGAGTTCCGGACCAGGTTCAGCAATGCTGCGGAATATGATCCGGGACGGGTGGATCCGGGAAAGAAATACAATCTGACAGAGAGTACCTACAGCGGATGGAAATCCTATCTGGATCAGGGCTGCTCCTGGCAGACCCGTCTGTGGATAGATGATATGTTTATGATCACCGCACTCCAGATCCAGGCATATCAGGCGACAAAGGATGACCCGGAGTACAACACGGATCCGTGGTGGCCATCGAAGTCCAACAGCCAGAACCGCTACCTCGACCGTGCCGTCAGGGAAATGGTGCTCTATGTCAACGAACTTCCAGGATCGCAGGGCCTCTACTGGCATTCTCCGGATGCCCCTCAGTTCTGGGCCAGAGGAAACGGTTGGATGGCGGTCGGAATGCCGCAGATGCTCCAGATCATCGAGGACATACCTGACTACGCGGAGGAGACAGCTCTCCTGAAGGCGGAATACAAGGATATGATGACCGGGCTGTACATCTATCAGAAAAAGGACGAAGGCTGCTGGGCTCAGCTTATCGACCACACCGATATGTGGACAGAGACTTCCGGCTCGGCGATGTTCGCCTATGCTTTCATCACAGGCGTTATGAACGGCTGGCTGGATGCGGAGATCTACGGCAAGGCAGCCAGGATGGCCTGGACCGGACTTGTACCTTATCTCGATGACAACTACGACCTCAGGGAAGTATGTGCAGGGACAGGGACAGGGTCCACTGTCGGACATTATGAGAGCAGGGAGCGCACTACCGGGGACACCCACGGACAGGCAGGAATGCTCTGGTGCACATACGCACTCACGCAACTCAGGAATGAAGTGGAATCAGGACTGTGATTCCAGTCATATATAAAGTTCAATAAACTCTAAACTACCAGTCTAATGAAAGGATTGTACAGATTTTTGATGCTCATTACACTGTTTATATCGGCAGGTATAACCAGCGTATATGCGCAGGATGACGGTAAACGGAGGATCACCGGTACCGTCACAGACGAGAATGGTCAGCCCTTGCCTGGTGCCTATGTCTATATCAAAGGCACAGAGGTAGGAACTACCACAAATCTGGACGGTATGTATGTCATCGACATCAACCAGACAGATGAACTTACATTCAGTTTCATCAGCTACCTTGAGCAGACAATCAAGCCAAGGAGCTCAAGCAACACCCTCAACGTAAGTCTCAAGCCGGATACCAACGCCCTTGAGGAGGCAGTGGCCGTGGCCTACGGTGCCCAGAAGCGCCAGGCTATCGTCAGCTCCCTGTCCACTATCACGACTGATGACCTGAAGGTGACATCCACCAATATCACATCCAGTATCCAGGGTCAGCTCCCGGGCCTTATCGCCGTGCAGAGGAACGCCGAGCCTGGACGTGACGATGCAGAGTTCTGGATCCGCGGTGTCAGCTCGTTCAAGGGAGGTACTTCCCCTCTCGTGCTGGTCGATGGCGTGGAACGTTCCATCACCGACCTCGATGCAGATGAGATCGAGAGCTTCAGCCTTCTGAAGGATGCCGCGGCGACAGCGATGTACGGTGCCGAAGGTGCAAACGGTGTCATCCTTGTCACCACCAAGCGCGGTCACATCGGAAAGCAGCAGATCAGCCTCAGGGTAGAGCAGAACCTCTCGGTCCCTTACAGGATTCCTGACTTCGTGGATTCCTGGGACTATATGAGACTTGCCAACGAAGCCCTCGTGAATGATGGAATGGAGCCTTTGTACTCTGGTGATGTCATCGATCTTCACGAAAGCGGAGCCGACCCTGACCTCTATCCTAACGCTCAGTGGACAGACCTTATCGCAAGGACCATCCACGGCCAGAGGTACACCCTCAGCTTCCGCGGCGGTACGGAGAACGCGAAGTACTTCGTGACCGGAGGCTACCAGCAGAAAGACGGCGTGTTCAAGAAGAACCCTGAGTCCAAGTACAACAGCAACTTCTCATACGACCGTTTCAACCTCCGAAGCAACATCGACCTCAAGGTCAGCAAGACTACACAGCTGAGCATCGACCTCGCAGGCCAGTACACTGCAAGAAGGACTGCCAACCGTTCTCCGGACGATGTGTTCGTGTTCATGCTCCACACTCCTCCTCACCTCTTCCCTATGGTCTACAGTGATGGCACAGTATCCACATATCCTGGAGGAGAGACGGATGGCAATAACCGTAACCCGTACTATATGCTCTATCAGCAGGGTTACAGAAGGGAGTTCCAGACCAATATCCAGTCAAGGGTGAACCTCAGGCAGGACCTGCACTTCATCACTGAAGGACTCTCTGCAAGGGGAGCGGTCAGCTTCGACCTCGAGAACACCCTGTCCAAGCTGCGTAACTACGGCCCGTCCAAATATCACGCAACTGGCCGTGACCCGGAGACGGGAGCCCTCATCTACAACCAGATCGTGGCAGGTTCTCCTGATGTAAAGCAGGTGGAGATCACCGGCAACACATACGACCGTCAGATCTATGTGGAGGCAGCCCTCGAGTACAACAACACATTCGCAGGCAAACACGCTGTAGGCGCGATGCTCCTTTACAACCAGAAAGAGCGCCAGAAGAACAATGAAGCCCTCGTCTACAGGACCCAGGGTCTTGTCGGCCGTATCACTTATGGATATGACAACCGTTACTTCATCGAGGCCAACTTCGGTTACACCGGTTCGGAGACTTTCGCAAAGAAGAACCGTTTCGGCTTCTTCCCTGCAGTCGGAGCCAGCTATATGATCTCCAACGAGAGCTGGTATCCGGAAGGACTGAAGAGAGTCCTGAGCTCTGCCAAGGTAAGGGCATCGTTCGGACGTACCGGTAACGATGATACGGGAACAAGCCGTTTCCTCTACCGTGCTACCTTCTCTGAAAGCGGACACACCTTCAACCAGGGTATCTCCAGCGGTGGTGCGACCAACGGTCTCGGAGCAGGTATCTATGACCTCCAGTTCGAGAATCTGACCCTCGGATGGGAGATAGAGGACAAGACCAACGTCGGACTCGACCTCTCGTTCTTCAACAGGGCTATCCAGATCCAGGCTGACTACTTCTACAACATCCGTTCAGCCATCCTGCTTCAGAGGAACACCATCCCGCAGTACGCAGGTTTCCACCAGAATCCTTGGCAGAACTACGGTAGGGTGCGCAACCAGGGACTGGATGCGAGCATCGATATGATGAAGTCCTTCGGAGACTGGAAAGTCAGCGCACGCGGTACATTCACATTCGCCCGCAACAAGGTCCTCGAGATAGATGAGCTTACTCCATCCGAGGAATACCAGAGGGTTACAGGCACCCGTATCAACGAGCAGGAGCTCTATATTGCGGAAAGACTCTATACCATCGATGACTTCATCGTGACCAAGAACGACAACGGCACCGATGCATACACCCTCCGTCCGGGTCTTCCTCAGCCAGCTCTCGGCGGTATCATCGGCCCTGGCGATATCAAGTATGTGGATATGAACCACGATGGCATCATCGACACCAACGACAAGGTGCGCGGGGTGGGACACCCTTACCAGACTCCTGAGATCAACTTCGGTTTCGGATTCAACGTAGAATGGAAGGGTATCTATGCCAGCGTATTCTTCTCCGGCGTGGCCAACACCTCTATCCTCCTTGCTTCCGGCAACAGTACATTCTGGCCGTTCAACTGGGGTGTAGAGAAAGGTAACTACCGTACCGCTTTCCTCGACCGCTGGACGACAGAGAACCCGAGCCAGGATGTAGTCTATCCGAGACTTCACGTCGGATACGGCAACAGTATCAACGACGAGCCGAGCACCTGGTGGCTCCGTGATGGTTCGTTCCTCCGCCTCAAGAATGCAGAGATCGGATACGTCCTTCCTGAAAAGGCCCTCAGGACCCTCAAGATCAGCGGACTGCGTATCTATCTGCTCGGAGAGAACCTCTGCGTGTTCGACCATATCAAGTTCTGGGATCCTGAACAGGGTAACAGGAACAAGGGAGTCAGCTATCCTATGCAGCATTCATTCACTCTCGGAGTTCAACTTGACTTCTAAAAAGGATAAATATGAGAAAATATATATTGAAAACTATTCTTGCAGGAGCTCTTGCAGTAGGCGCGACTACTTCGTGCGACTTTCTTGATGTCTCCGAGGAGCTTGGAGGTATCTCAAGTTTCGAGACTATCTTCAGCAACGTTGACCGTACGAAGAAATGGTACGGCCAGTGCTTCGACAACAGGCCTGACTATTCCAATATCTGGGGCGCGACCAATGATATGGGAGATGCGTGGGCAGGTTATGCTGACGAGATCTATACCCGTGAACACAACAAATACGGCAAATATTCCAACTGGAACTCGGACCTCGGCCACAACCACAGGTGGGGAAGCCTCTATCAGTCCATCCGTCAGTGCAACATCTTCCTTGAATATGCCCATGCTCTTCAGGAGGAGGGAGGTCCGGATGCCCCTCATATCTCCGAGGCCGAGATGAAGATATATAAGGCCAACGTGAAGTTCATGCGTGCCATCTACCACTACTATCTGTTCGAGATGTACGGGCCTATCCCTATCGTGGCCAACTCGTATACCCTCGACAACCTTCCTGACCTTGAAAGGAGTTCTGTGGATGAGGTAGTGAACTGGATCGATTCCGAGCTTGCGGCGGCAATGGTGGATATGGAGCAGGAACCGTATACCAACAACGAGAATATGCGCGGTGTTCCTACGAAGGGTGTCGCCATGGCCTATAGGGCAAAGCTCTGGGTCTATGCCGCCAGCCCTCTGTTCAACGGAAGCTGGAAATACGGAGCGAGCCTTGCCAATACCGATGGCAAGAAACTCTTCCCGGATGAAAGCACGAAAGATCAGAAAATCGACAACGCTGTCAAGTATCTCCGTGAATTCCTCGACTATGCAGAGGCAGGACGCTATGCTCTTGTTGACACAGACAACCCTGCAGAAGACCTGTACAACCTGTTCCAGGAGTATAACAGCGAGATCATCTGGGCTACTACCACCAGCAGCTGGGGATCCCTCAACGCCGAGACTTTCGATGGCCACTGCACTCCTAAGGGAGAGTATCATGGCCTGAACGGAGTGGATATGCTCCAGGAACTTGTGGATGACTTCTACGATGAGGAAGGCTATCCTATCAGGTTCAACGAGTATGAATCCGAATTCATGCATAAGTCCACAGTCTATGACTATTATGGCAACGAGGCAGACGAATGGGGGACTCTCGACCTTGTAAAATGCTACGGCGAAGCCAATGTGACAACCGAGATGGAGAACGCAGAAGCATACGAGGTGAACGGAATGTATCTCCACAGGGAGCCGCGTTTCTATAACAGCGTCACCTTCACCGGTATGACCTGGGCATCCTCCGGCAACCGTATCGAGTTCGACTACCAGGCATCTTCCGGTACAGGTAGCGGAGACGGAGAGCCTAACACAGGCCATATGCTGTACAAGCGCTACTATAGAAAACTCGGACAGGGAACGGGTTATGTGTCAAGCAAGTACCGTCCGTCAATCATTTTCCGTCTTGCCGAATTCTACCTTCTCTATGCAGAGATGCTCAACGAGCAGGATGCAGTCGGCAACCAGGATAAGATCCTCAAATATGTCAACCTCGTGCGTGACCGTGCAGGCATCAAGCCTCTCGAGGAATGCAACCCGAGCATTGCCGGCAACTACACCCTTATGCGTGATGCCATCCGCAGGGAGAGCCGTATCGAGCTCTGTACTGAAGGACAGAGATATTTCGACCTCTGCCGCTGGCTCATCGGGGTGGATGTACTCAACAAGGATATGACAAGGCTCAATCTCTTCCGCACCGAGGAGGATGGATTCTACACGAGGATGAACTTCAATCCGAGATATTTCGCGGAGAAGAACTACCTCTATCCTATCCCTAACGATGAGACCAAGAGAAGTGACAAGCTTGTCCAGAACCCTGGCTGGTAATAAATAACGGTGTTTCAGTCATCCTGAGCGAAGCGAAGGATCTGAGTTCCCACTCAGTCATCCTGACTTTTCACTGTCATCCTGAGCGAAGCGAAGGATCTGAAACACCAAAAAAACAAAACAAAGAATGAAAAAATTATCAACATACCTTCTTGCAGCGGCAGTCCTCTTTGCTGCCGGCTGCGAAAACAACATTCCTGATACCGGGTCGGTCAACAACGCCCCTGTATCGGAGGTTGTCCTTGACGAAGCCCTGGCGGCAGGTATCGAGATCCAGAGAGGGGCGACATACTCTGTTCCCGAGCATATTTCCTATCTCCCGATAGATGCCACAAATACTGCCCAGTACTACACATCTTCTGATGAGAGCATCGCTTCCATAACCCCTGAAGGCATCCTTACAGGAGTCAATGTCGGATCATGCTCCATTACCGTGCGTATAGGGAATGCGGAGTCAGATGTAATGGCCACTTTCGATGTCACGGTGAAAGAGCCTGACTACATCGCCATCGCTTCGCTCAGGTTCACGAACGAAAACCCTGAGTATGACATCGATGGCGGGACAGTGGATATCAACAATATCCTCTATGTAGGATCTGCCGACGAGGTGGAATATGCAACGGAGACTATCCTCTTCACTTCATCTGATGAAAGTGTCGCAACTATCGATGCAGACGGTATTATCACCATCCACAAGCTCGGACAGACGACCATCACAGCTGCTGCAGAGTTCTCCAATGTAACCCCTGCCGTAGTGACAGTGAAATTCTACAGAATGGTGGAATATTCACGTTTCCCTGGCGATGGAGATGGCAACGGTGATGGCGTCAATGATGGAACGGCTCGTGCTATAATGGGTTCATCTGCGACTGAATGGAACTCTATGCCACACACGGATGGCGGATGGGAGATGATAGAGTTCGACTGGCTCGGAGGCGGACACAAAGATGGCTGGGCCAATACCGGCCAAAGAAACAGCTACAGATATGCTATGCTTGACAACAGACGTATTATTGACCGAGGCGGTGCCGCAAACAATCTTCCGACAGCATCAAACGGTACTGCTTTCTGCTGGCAGAGACCGGGAGGAAACAAGCAGTCGCTTGAATCAGATGGATGCTATTTTATCATCGATATGAAAGTGAGCCAGCCTGTCAACTATTTCAGGACTGTGAACATTTCGGACAACGCTGATGACCGTGGTATCCGTGTGACCCGTGTGAGCGAGATCCAGGGAAGCAATGACAAGAGTCAGTGGACAACAATTGCTACAGGAATCGAAGGATTCAATTCAAGGGGAGATGCCGAGCCGTATACCTACAAGATGGAATCCGAAAAGGCTGTCTTCGACAATACCGAGTCATACAGGTATATCAAGTTTATCTTCAAACAGAAAGACCGTTGCTATGGATATTTTGTCAATCCGACCGATGAGAATTCAGACCGTGACGGTAACGCTATCCAGATAGCGGAGCTCTATATGGGAGGCAAGATCTATACTGAATAGACCTTATTGAAAATCATTACGATGGAGCCGGGAATCATTCCGGCTCCATTTACTCGTTAAAAGAACGATATTTAAAACATATACAATGAAGACAATACGTTTATTCCCGCTGCTGGCTGCAGCCGCACTTATGGCTGCCGGATGCGAGAAGCCAGAAAACACCAATGAAGAGGGAGGAGAGGAGACTGTAGCCGTCGAATCCATCACTCTTGACAGTTCTATCTCTGAAGGGGTGTCTCTTGTCGAAGGTGAGACCCTTTCTATAGCTGACCTTGTGACTGTACTTCCGGAAAATGCGACAGACAGGACAGTCTCATACAGCAGCTCTGATGAGGCCGTAGCCACTGTATCAGAGGCCGGGGTCATTACGGCCGTAGCCGAGGGTGCCGCCACAATCTCTGTCTCTGCAGGAGAAAAGACCGTCAAGTTCATTATAACAGTTTCGGCTGCCGTTCAGACAGTTGACATTACCTCCATAACTTTCTCTGCGGATGAGCAGGAATATGAACTGGCAGCTTCTACAGAAGGCATAGACCTCAATTCGTTGCTTACAGTGGAGCCGGCAGGATATACCGAAGGGATAAATTTCGCATCATCAGATCCTGCGGTGGCTTCTGTCGATGAGAACGGAAAGATGACCCTTCACAAGCTGTCCGAAGGTGTGAAGATCACTGCGTCAGCTGCCGGGCATTCTGACATTAAGGATGAAATCACTATCAAGGTATACAGTATTCCTGGAGACTATCCTCGCTTTGAAGGGGATGAGGACGGAGAGGAAGCCGCTATCGAAGGAGAGAACTGGTACTGGACTATGACATTCTCCGACCCTCTTCTGACAGCTGCGGAGCAGAGACTTATAAACGGAAGGAACAACAGTCTGACTGCAATGCTCGATGGACGTAAGATCGTCAGCAGGTCCGGTGCAACGGATGATGCAGAGCTGTCGAACGGTACGGCATTCTGTGTGAAAAACAGGGGGACTGCGGCTGACCACGAGGCCTGGTTCATCATTGATATGGGACAGGAGCGTAAAGTCAACTATTTCCGTATCAGCAATATCAGTACTCATAAGGATGACCTGCGCGTAAGGTTCAAGAAATTCAACGAGATTTCAGGCAGCAATTCTGCAGATGGGCCGTTCACTACGATTATTACGGATATAGATTTCACTGCCCAGCAGAATTCCACCGAGACCAGGGAGTCAGGGAATATCTCTATCCCTGAAAGCAACTACAGGTATCTGAAATTCACATTCAAAGGTACCGAGTGCTTCGGCCCGGACGGCAATTCAGGCACAACAGCCCAGATCGAGGAATTCTATCTCGGTTGTGACGAGAAGACCTATACCGAATAACAGACGGCAGCCTCGTGCTGCTGTCAGATTTCACAGAAACATTTTATGAAAATATTCAGATCAGTCTTATTCATTGCCGTATGTCTGCTCGCAGGCAGTGCGGCGTATGCTCAGGTGACTCTGGCAGAGAACGGTCCTGACAGACGGGCTTTCACCATTGTCGACAGCAGGAATGTCGCGGCAATATGCTACGACAGTAAGGATGCCGCAGTCGTGAAGACAGCGGCGGAACTCCTCAGGTCGGATATCGAGAAGGTGACTGACGTGCAGCCGGCCTTGTTTGACAGCAAGGATGCCGTTTCCGGTGCCAAATATGCAATCATCGCTGGAACGGTAGGTTCTTCTGCATGGATAGATTCCCTGATTGAGAAAGAGAAGATAGATGTTTCCGCCATCAAGGGCGGCTGGGAACGGTATGCTGTACGTCTTGTAGACAATCCCGGCAAAGGTGTCAGGAAGGCCATCGTGATCGCCGGAAGCGACCGCAGGGGAACGGCCTTCGGACTTATGTCCATCAGCCGTGAGATCGGCGTCAGCCCGTGGTGGTGGTGGCTCGATGCTCCTGTAGAGCATAGGGATGCCCTTGCAGTCAATGTTACTGATTTTGATTCCAGGACCCCGTCCGTGAAATACCGTGGTATCTTCATCAACGATGAGGACTGGGGTATCCTCCGCTGGGCTAAGAACAATTTCGAGAAGGAGCGCGGCAACATCGGCCCCAAGACATACGACAAGGTATGCGAACTGATCCTCCGTCTGCAGGCCAATATGCTTGCTCCGGCCATGCATGAGGCTTCCACTGCATTCTACCAGATCCCGGAAAACAAGGAGATCGCCGACCGCTATGCAGTGATCATTACGACCTCTCATTGCGAGCCGCTGCTTCTCAATACCGCCAGCGAATGGCATTCCGACAGATACGGGGAGTGGAACTACAACACCAACAAGGAGCGTGTGGACAGTGTCCTGAAAGCCCGCGTGATGGATGCAGCCCCGTACGAGAACGTCTATACGCTGGCTCTGCGCGGCCTGCATGACAAGGCGATGAGCGGAGACGGGGATATGGATGCCCGCAAGGAGACAATGCAGAGGGCGCTGGAGGCCCAGAGACAGATACTTGTGGATGTGCTCGGCAAGAAAGCGGAGGACATCCCGCAGGCCTTCACTCCTTACAAGGAAGTGCTGGATGTGTTCAACAGGGGGCTCGAGCTTCCCGATGATGTGACCATTATCTGGCCGGATGACAACTACGGCTATATGAA
>JADIMI010000020.1 GCA_017694845.1 Candidatus Cryptobacteroides intestinavium | reverse complement strand
CTCTCGACTATGCCTACAGAGTCGATAAGCTATACCGATGGCGGGGAGACCATTCAGACGGTGACTGACTACGGATATATGCAAGGAACATCGATGGCCTGTCCTCATGTCTCGGGGGTTGCCGCCCTCGGCCTTTCATACGCGCTTGATCTCGGACTCACGTTCACACGCGAACAGTTCGTATCCATGCTGCTGACTTCCGTGAACGACATCGACAGCCGTCTGGTCGGAAGTAAAGAGACCCTTGTGACTTCAGCCAGCGGAACAGCATCCATGGGAGACCTCCTGCTCTCTCCGTATATGGGCAATATGGGCACGGGTACAATCGATGCCTGGAGGCTCCTGATGCAGATTGAGGGGACTCCTTGTCTTGTGGCGGAAGTCGGCAGGTCACAACGCATCAACCTTGATTCTGTGTTCGGCGGAGGTTCGGAGAACCTGACCTACTATGAGGATGTGACCATATCCGATGAAGACTATGAGGCTCTCGGACTTCTTGTGAAGCCTGTAATCAAGGGCGGCGCCCTCCTTATCCAGCCGGAGAAGGCCGGGTCTGCAAAGTTGACCATCAGGGCGATAGCAGGCGGTGACACTGCAGGTGGAGGATCGTCTATGGGAGGAATGCCGATATCCAAACAGATTTCAGTCATCGCCAGAGGTATCGGAAACGGGAACGGCGGATGGCTGTAGCCGGGAACTTGAAACAGGGATTATGTACTGACAGTCAGACGACTGGATTAAACTGAAGGAAATGAAAAGGATTTTATATATGCTGGCGGCAGCGGCCCTCATAGCGGGGTTGTCTGCATGTTCCGGGAAGAATGATACCGGAGTTGACATATCAGGCCAGTGGCATCTCGTGGAGACAGGGGACCTGATCGGAGAGCAGGGACTGGATATCGATGTCTATGCTTCGTTCACATCCGGGACTTTCGTCCTGTACCAGAAGGTCGGGACAGGTCTGGGCAGGTACTGGTATTATGAAGGGACATACACTGTCTCCGGAGACAATGTCATGACAGGCAGATATTCCGATGGCACAAGGCTCGGTGGCACCAGGGGTCTCGGATATTCTGTCGCTGTGTCCGGGAACTCCTTGACCCTCACTGCCTTGTCATCAGGCGAGGTAAGCGTGTACGAGAGGGCGGAGATTCCTGCGGATGTGATTGATGAGGCAGTGCCTCCTGTCAGGAGCGGAGATGTCCCTGCCCTGCCGGTACTGTAATGGAGCCAGCAGATTCTTCGCTGACGCTCAGAATGACAGGATACTGATGCTCAGAATGACAGGATACTGATGCTCAGAATGACAGATACTGACGCTCAGAATGATAGGATACTGATGCTCAGAATGACAGGATACTGATGCTCAGAATGACAGGATACTGACGCTCAGAATGACAGGATACTGACGTTCATTGTCATCCTGAACGGAGCCGTCAGGCGGAGTGAAGGATCTGACAAGGGAAAATGGATAACTGATAATTTTAGAATAAACTACAATGAAGACAAAAAAGATTTTATGGTATGTGGCTGCCCTGTCAATGGTGGCGGTGGGGCTGTCTGCCTGCAGCAAGGCTGACTCAGATGGTAATGGCGAGGGTCAGACAGGCAATACACGGTTCAGGGTTACGGTCAATGAAGAGACATTGACTGCAGAATCCGTCACTGTAAGTGTAACATGTACGGGCGGTTCCGATACCTGGTACTGCTTCGTTACGGACGATATGGAATCCGACATTGAAAAGGCGATTGCGGATGAACTTGCCGGCATCACCGATTATCAGTCGGTGCTCAAGGTCGGCAACCAGTCCGTGACTTTCAACAATCTGACGGAACGCACGAAATACAGGGTCATTGTCACCGGACTTCTCTCTGATGGCCAGCTTGTGGGCACTGCCGATGATGAGACCTTCACCACTCCTCTTCCGGAAGGCAAATGGATAACCAACGAGGAAAACTGGTCGTGCGGATATCTGCGCCGTGGGGATATGACCCTTGAAGATGGATCCAAAATGTATGCTGATATCCTTTTGTTCACCATAAGCGGAGGGGATGACTTTTATCTTCCGGCAGTGGTGTCTGCCAGGGAATTCAGGGATGAATACAACAGTGACATAGCCGCATTCGCGAAGGCGGAGATTGCCGTTGTCCAGGAGGAGATCGATCTCAGAAATTCCATGGGCGACAATGCGATGTGGCAGGATTACCTGCTTGATTCCAAAATGGAAGGCAGTCTCGGTATCCTTGATTCCGGTGACCAGTGGTATGCAGTGATGCTCGGGGTAGACTTCGATGGTAAAGGCACCGGGCTTTACGTAATGTCGGAACCTTTTACTCCTCAGGAAGAGACGGCTGTCCCTGAATACGAGAAATGGATCGGTACATGGCGGATTGCCGACAAAAACACTCCGGGATATTATTATATCGTCGAGATCACCGCAGATGAGAGCAACTACCAGTATCTTGTGGATGGCTGGGAAGGCCCGAACGGCAACCAGGTCAATAATGATATAGACTTCCCTCCGTTCCACGCGCGGTATGACAAGACAACCCAGACCCTTGCATTTATGGCAGAGCCTGGCCTCTGGAGGGTGGACCTGGCAGATATTGATGTCCCGTTTGACTATAAGCAGTATGGAAGGGCCGACATAGGTCTGTTCGCTTTCTACGATAATGATCCGAATGATAAGATTTTCGATACGATTTCTGATTCATATCCGATAGCGACAGCAGAGATGGATGCTGATGGCAATGTGACTGTGACAACTGAACCGATCGAGATAACCGACAGCAATGGCAGCACATATACTGTCAATCTGCTTGGAATGTGGTATGCCGCCGACCTCATCGACTATAAGGATTCGGCTGGAAGAGGAGGGTATTCCCTCAGCTTCGACTATAGGGTGCCTCGCTTCCCTTATGTAATGACAAAGGTAGACGACTCTGGTGCTTCTGAAGCAGGGACAGAAGTGACAGCCGCTTCTGTGAATGGCGCAGCTCCGGTTGCAACAAATCTCGTAAGGGCAGCGAAGACCTGGTCTATGCCGAGATTCGCGAAACAGTAAATGCCGCAGTCACCGTGGCTGCTGCCCCGGATGACAATCCGGGCACCGGTTATGGGATGCGACAGTATATTTAAATTATAAGTTGTTGTGCGGGCCGGTCGGGAGTGTTTCTGATCGGCTCCGTTTTAAAGGATAAGAACATGAAAAGATTCATAATCGCCGTGGCCGCATTATTTTTCGGGGCCGCCTTTCTTTCTGCCCAGACACTGCCTGATGTGAAAGTGGAGAACATGTCCGGTGAACAGGTAGGCATCAGGACCGTTGTCACAGGCAAGCCGGTGATCATCTCGTTCTGGGGTGTGACCTGCAAGCCTTGCATTACCGAACTGAATACTCTTAATTCCATAATGGAGGACTGGCTGGAGCAGGTAGACTTCGACATCATTGCCGTATCGGTGGATGACACCCGTTTCATTGCAAGGGCGAAATCCATGGTCCAGGGATATGGCTGGCAGTTCAACTGTGTGTTTGACAGGAACCAGGATCTGAAGAGGGCGATGAATGTCTCTCTGACACCGCAGACATTCATTGTAGATGCGGAGGGCAGGATAGTCTATTC
>JADIMI010000085.1 GCA_017694845.1 Candidatus Cryptobacteroides intestinavium | reverse complement strand
TGAGAGTAAGGGGGAGAAACAGGCATCAGAATCACCGATGGCAGCCCGATGTTCGCGGTCCGTTGTCCCGATGAGCGCCTCTGCGCACGGGACATCCAGATGCTCCAGATCCTTCACTCCGCCTCCGGCTGCGTCTATGGTGACAAAATCGACTGTGTTTAGGATGACAAAACCGGCTGCGTCTATGGTGACAGGAATGCAGCTCCGGACAATCAAAAAAGGATCCCGAATGCGGAATCCTTTTCTATGCTGTGCCTGACTGGACTCCAGGCATTATTTACCTTGCCATAAAAAGGCGCGTGGAAATTACTGCTCGTCCATCAGCTTGAGATGCTGGACATAGATGGCTTTCTTGATCTCCTCTCTTCTCTTTACGGATGGCTTTACGAATGCCTTCCTTGCGCGAAGCTCGCGGATAGCCCCGGTCTTCTCGAATTTCCTCTTGAACTTCTTGAGAGCCTTCTCGATGTTCTCTCCTTCTTTGATAGGAACAATAATCATAGCTTTGAATCACCTCCTTTTATTAGCGGGTGCAAAGGTAAATAAATTTTGGATACCTCCAAAATTTATTTACCTGTCTTTCAATGTTGACAGGCAGAGCCTGCGGAGCGGGACTGCTGCACTTCGGTGCCGGATCTGCGCTGCCTTTCAACGGCAGCCCCGGACCGTATCGTAGAAGTGGCTGCTCACCGGCCGCCGCTTATTTGCCGAGAAGGGAACAGAATTTTTCCATTCCTCTGGTGGCCACATCGTGGATGTGGGTGATCCGGCTGTCATATGCCGGCACATCCTTGGGATCTATTATATATATAGGTGTGTCTGGTCCGGCGTAACGGTAGAGCCCTGCAGCAGGGTAGACCTGAAGGGATGTCCCGACTATGAGAAGGATGTCGGCGGCTTCCACGGCCTCTATGGCTGCCTCGATCTTCGGCACGGATTCTCCGAACCATACAATGTGAGGCCTGAGCTGTGCCCCGTTCGGGGCGAGATCTCCGAGATGGATCTCTCCGTATCCGATGTCGAATACTTCGGCTTCAGAGAATCCGTCCCGATAATTGCAGCGGTTCTCCGGCCTTACCTTGGTCAGTTCACCATGGAGATGGATTATCCTTGTACTGCCGGCTCTTTCGTGCAGATTGTCGACGTTCTGTGTTATCACTGTCACGTTATAGTCTTTCTCGAGGCCAGCAATGGCGAGATGGGCGGCATTGGGCTTTGCTGATTCCAGTTCTTTCCTCCTGATATTGTAGAAATCGAGTACAAGTCCGGGATTCCTGTACCAGCCATCGATCGAGGCTACATCCTCCACCTTGTAGTTCTCCCAGAGACCACCGCTGTCCCTGAATGTGCTGATGCCGCTCTCTGCGCTTACACCGGCACCTGTCAGCACCGCTATCTTCTTTTTCATCATTGTGTCAAGATATCTCGAAATAGTATTTCCTGACCCAGTATTCGAACAGTGGGTCAAGTATCACCGGTTCATCATTTTCGTTGAATGTCAGTATCTCTTTCTTCATCAGGGCATCCTTCACCCTTTTTACGTTGGCGGATGAATTGAGCCTGTATTTCTCGATGACATCGGTCGAGCTGAACCTGGTTATCCCGTCCAGGACGGCCCTGAGAAATTTTATCTGATGCTCCGTCAGGCTGTCCACCATAGCCATAAACCTCGGGCTGTGGATGCTTGTCAGGGATTTGAGCGCATCCATCATTATCCCTTCGTTGATATAGCCTTTTGACATGGAATCGCAGATGGCGGAGAAATGGTTGATGTACCAGATGTTGCCTTTGAAGAGTCTGCATACCCCGATGGCAAGGCTCTTGTCTATCTCCTTCCCTCCTTTCAGGTAGCCTTTCCGGATGTGCTCGATTATGTCATTCTCGCTGATCTGCAGCAGAGGAAGATGCTCGACCATTCTGTAGAAATATTTCCTGTGGCGGAAGATGTATTTCATCGCGTTGACTTTCGAGCCGGATAAGATGTAGCTGCAGCCTGTGCCCTTCCCCCTGGCCTTGAAGACAGATTCCATGGCTTCTATGATGGTCTCGTGCTCCGGAACCGAGAGGATGGTCTGGAATTCATCCAGTACGACAGCCAGGGCCTGGCCGCTTTCTTCCGCAATTTTGAACGGCAGAGAGAAGATCGCCTCCATATCGGCCATGTCCGGACTCCAGTTGAGGGAGACTATTTCATCAGAGACAGCGAACCTTTCTCTGTCAAAGACGAAATGCGTCCCTGCAAGATGTCTGGACACAATGTCTTCATATTCATCCGGAGATGATGAGACACTGCGGATGACAGTGCTTCCGAATCTTGTCAGCAGCTCTTCTGTGCTGCGCAGATTGAACATGTCCAGCACTGCGGCGTTGATGATCTTTCCGCCAAGGCGCATTACGAAGAAAGCCTGCTGGATCAGGGATTTCTTTCCGCTCTTGGGCGGTTCGGACAGGACAATGTGCTCTCCTGCAGAAAGCAGATTCGTAAGGGCAAGACATTCGCTCTTCCTGCCTGCGAAATCCTTGTTGGTCACATACCTGTCATATACGAACGGAATATCCATCTGACATTATAATTTTGCCAACAAAAATAATAAAAGTATCTTTGCCGCAGAAATTAAATCACCTGTTATGATAACTTTTCTGGTATGCATCGCGGCCCTTGTAGCCGGCTTTTTCATCTATGGAAGATTCGTCGACCGCTTCTTCGGATCCGACCCGTCCCGCAAGACTCCGGCCGAGACAATGGCTGATGGTGTGGACTATATCAAGCTGCCTACCTGGAAGGTGTTCATAATACAGTTCCTGAACATAGCAGGACTGGGGCCTATATTCGGTGCCATCCTCGGTGCGGCGTACGGGCCGATGGCATATCTGTGGATAGTGGCGGGATGTATATTCATGGGCGCTGTCCACGACTATTTCTCCGGAATGCTGTCCTTGCGCAACGGCGGGGTGAATATGCCTGATCTGGTGGGCATGTATCTGGGGCCGAAGGTGAAGAATGTCCTTGTCATCCTTGTATGCTTCCTTATGCTTGCTGTCGGTGTATCGTTCGTGACCGGGCCTGCTGACCTTATGCAGTCTCTGACCGGCTGGGACAAGACATGGTGGCTGTACATTATCTTCTTTTATTATATCCTCGCCACTCTCCTGCCGATCGACAAGATAATCGGTTCTGTCTATCCTCTTTTCGGGGCGGCGCTGCTCTTTATGGCTGTCGGGGTGTTCGGCGCGATGATAGTCGGGGACATCAAGGGGACTGTCGAGATGCAGGAGATGACACTCTCCACTTTCAGGAACTTCCATTCCGACCCTCAGAACAATGTTCTGGTGCCGATGCTGTTCGTAGTCATTTCATGTGGGGCTATCTCCGGCTTTCACGCCACGCAGTCACCGCTTATGTCCAGATGCCTGAAGAACGAGAAGTATGTCCGTCCGGTATTCTACGGGGCGATGATCGCAGAAGGTATTGTCGCTATGATATGGGCTGCAGCAGCGATCGCCTACTTCGGCGGACCTGAAGGCCTGAACCAGGCTGCTACAGAGGGTATAATGATAAACGGGACCCTCACAAAGGTGACACCCGCTATAGCGGTGGATATGATATGCAGGAGCTGGCTCGGCCAGTTCGGGGCGGTGATCGCCATTATAGGGGTCGTGGTATGTCCGATCACTTCGGGGGATACCGCATTCCGCAGCCTTCGACTGACAGTGGCCGACCTTGCCCGGTATGACCAGAAAAGCATTCTCAGGAGGCTTGTGATCTCTGTCCCGGCATTTGCCGTGGCATATTTCTGCTGTATGGTGGATTTCTCCACGCTCTGGCAGTATGTAGGCATCTGCAACCAGCTTCTTGCTGCATTCGTGCTCTGGATGGCTACGGCATATCTCATAAGCGTGAAGAAACCGCACTGGATGACATCGCTCCCTGCGACTTTCATCACGTTCATCTGTGTAAGCTATTTCTTCATAGCTCCGTACAAGGCAGGCGGACTTCATCTCGCCCCCGTAGCCGGTTACTGCGCAGGAGCGGCCGTGGCTCTCGGTCTGCTGATATATTTCATAGCAAGGGGAAGAAAGACCGCGGCGGAACTTGGCTGATGCGGGTCTGTCGTATACGGGCTGTCCAGGGGCTGCAGGCAATGACTGCAGGAATCAGTCCCTTTTGGCAGGAAGTTTCCTGCGCGTAGGACGGGCTACCAGCTGGATGTCGATATCTTCGATCCTGAATCCACGGAACCTCTTGCGTCCCAGATGCGATTCGATCAGCCCCATCAGTTCCTCATCTATCAGGTCTCTGTAGCTGTGGTTCTCGCAGTCATAGATATGGATGTGCCTGAAAGTGTTGACATCGAAGTACATCTTGTTGTTGGCGCTCATTCTGTGCCTGTATATGCCAAGACAGGACAGCTGGGTGAGAATGTTGTATACGGAGGCGACTGTCACATTGGTCCCGCTCGCCTTCCTTATGCTCTCCGTCACCATATCGGCGGATGCATGTCCAAGGTTCAGCATGGCCTCGTGTACTGCGAGACGCTGGGGGGTCGCCTTGAGCGAATATCTTTTGAGGGCAGCCTTGAACTGCTCCATATTCATTGTCTTTGTATTCTGGTTCGGCATCTGAATATTCGGATAAAGTGCGCAAAGTTACGTTTTTTATCATTCAATCCAAAATAATATTGAATAATTCTAAATAACGGGATAGTATGCGGCTTCTCCGGAGCGCGATTGGGACGGTGAAGCCCGGCAAGGTACAAAATATCCGTCCGGAGATTGGATCGGGCTTGAATATTGCTAATTTTGCACCCCGAACCAAACGAATGGAAATGGATAATGAAAGAAAGACGGGCAGCTATGCGGTGGTGACCGGTGCGGCTTCCGGCATGGGGCGGCTTTATGCGCAGAAGCTGGCCAGGAAAGGGTATAATCTTATAATGGTCGACATAGCGGCCGGGAAACTGGAGGAGGCGGCCGAGGAGATAAGGTGTGAAATGGAGCAGCAAATGAACGGGAGGCCGGCTGCAGGGGCTGTGCCTGACATAAGGACATTTGTCTGTGACCTGTCAGCTCAGGGAGCCGCCGCACATGTGGCTCAGGCCGCCGGGGGCTGCGATGTGGAGGTGCTGGTCAACAACGCGGGCATAATGTATTGTCAGACTATATGCAATACATCCCGCAAGTCGCTGTCTCTGATGATGATGCTCCATACGTACACCCCTCTGATGCTGTGCAGGGAGTTTGTCCCTGGAATGATTGCAAGAGGAAAGGGATATGTGCTGAATGTATCTTCCCTCGCGGCCTGGATGGACTGGCCTGCCATCGGAATGTACGGCAACACCAAACGTTTTGTGAAGGGGTTCTCCCGTTCCCTCAGGGTAGAATGCATGGGGACAGGGGTAAGTGTCACCAATGCCTATTTCGGGGCGGTGGACACTCCTCTGATACCTCTGAAGCCATCGCTGCGCAGGCTCGCGCGTCATCTCGGCGTGATGATATCGGCCGACAAGGCTACAGACAGGGCGCTGTCCGCCCTCTTCCACCGGAGGAAAGGCACCATGCCCGGACTGCTGAACTGGATTTTCCTTCCTGTAGTGGTCTGCCTGCCGGACCGGGTGCTGTCATGGGCGTTGAGGAAACCTGGCCGGCATCTGTTGATGGATGTCTGAAAAAATCGCTATATTTGCAAGTTGCTTGAAATACAGCGGCGGAAGCAGACAATAATGCGGAATAACAGGAATTTGTCGTATTATATAACAGATATATTGCAATGGAGAATATCAGATGTCTTATAATAGGTGGCGGGCCTGCCGGGTATACGGCTGCCATATATGCCTCAAGGGCGAATCTCTCCCCGGTCCTCTATGAGGGACTTCAGCCTGGAGGCCAGCTGACCACCACGACTGACATAGAGAACTATCCGGGATTCGAGAACGGGATTTCAGGACAGGGGCTGATGGATGTGATGAAGGCCCAGGCCGTCCGTCTCGGAGCCGATATACGCAGCGGAATAGCCGTCTCTGCGGATCTTTCCTCCCGCCCGTTTAAGATAGTGCTGGATGATGGCAAGGAAATCTCGGCGGAAAGCCTCATAATAGCGACCGGAGCGACAGCGAAATATCTCGGTCTTCCTTCAGAGGAGAAGTTCAGGGGGATGGGCGTGTCTGCCTGTGCAACCTGTGATGGCTTCTTCTACAGGAAGAAGGATGTCGCCGTGGTAGGCGGAGGGGATACGGCGTGCGAAGAGGCTACATACCTCGCCGGCATTTGCAATAAGGTCTATATGATAGTCCGCAGGGACGTGCTCAGGGCATCATCTGCGATGCAGGAGAGGGTGAAGAACACCCCGAATATCGAAATTCTCTGGAACTGCAATACCCAGGAGATCCTCGGGGATGTCAACGGAGTTACCGGTGCGCGCATAAGGAGAAAGGATGGCGAGGTATTTGATATAGCTGTCGACGGTTTTTTCCTGGCTATAGGACATCATCCCAACTCTGAACTTTTCAGCAGGTGGGTGAATGTCAATCCGGAGGGATACATCATCACCGAGGACAGGACATCCCGGACCAATGTCGAGGGAGTCTTTGCCGCGGGTGATGTCCAGGACCCTCTCTACAGGCAGGCGATCACCGCTGCCGCATCAGGCTGCAGGGCGGCCCTGGATGCGGAGAAGTTTCTCAATTCACTGAAACAGAACTGACAAGATGAAGTCTTACAGGATCATTTTTGCGGCAGTGCTCGCGGTGGCGGCTGTATCTGCCTGCAAGTCACAGTATGAGGCTCTGCTGAACAGTAACGATGCAGATGCGAAGTATGAGGCGGCGTTCGCATATTTCAATGATGGGAAATATTCCAAATCCGCAGCTCTTTTCGAATCGCTGTCTGTCCTGACCAGCGGGACGGAAAGGGATGATACTGTACAGTATTACTGGGGTCTGAGCAACTACAGGTTCAGGGACTATTATACGGCGGAGACGAACTTCGGAAGTTTCATAGAGAACTATCCGAGGAGCCCGTTCGCTCCGGAGGCCCGTTTCCTCAGGCTGGACTGCCTCTACAGGTCTACCTACAGGTACGAACTTGACCAGGGGCCGACCTACAGGGCAATGCAGGCGATTTCGGAATATATGATAGAATATCCGAATTCCACGCATATCGATGTCTGCGGACGGATGATGGAGGACCTTCAGGCAAGGCTCGACACCAAGGCGTTCGAGGCTGCAAGGCTCTATTATCATATGGAGGATTATCTCGCTGCCAGGGTCGCTTTCCGCAATGTGTTGAAAGACAATTCGGAAAATATGTACAGGGAGGAAATTCTGTACTATACCGCGATGGCATCATATAAGTATGCAAGGCTGTCTGTCCTCGGCAAGCAGAAGGAGAGATATCTTGTGTTTGCAGATGATTATTTCAATTTCATAGGTGAATATCCGGAGTCCCAGTACAGGAAAGAACTGGATGCCCTGTACAAGCGCGCCCAGAGGGCTCTCGGCCGCTCTGCGGTGATCGATGCGGACATTGATATGAAGGAGAAGGCCTTTGCAAAGGAGCGCAGGGAGATGGAGAAGGCGATGAAGCAGCAGGAAAAGAAAAAGAAAGCGGAGGAACGCAGGTCAGAAAAATGAAACCCTGCTGTAAATCGGAGGTATAATTAGATGGAGAACATATACGGCAGGTAGTCCCGGGATGGAGGCGCCGCTGTATGACAGAAGAAAAATATAAGATAATGACAAATTCAAAGAAAATTCCGGTAAACACAGTCACAAGGGATCTTTGCAACCTTGCTGAACCTACAAAGAACATCTATGAGACAGTAGTCATTCTCGCCAAGAGGGCGAACCAGATCTCTATCGCCGAGAAAAAGGAACTCACCAGGAAACTGGAGGATTTCAAGAATGACAGGGACACTATGGAAGAGGTGTTCGAGAACAGGGAGCAGATAGAGATATCCAAATATTACGAAAGGCAGCCGAAACCGTCTCTCGTGGCCATTTCCGAATTCGAGAACGGCGAGATCTATTACAGGATGGCCAAAGAAGACAGCAAGGAGGAATAAGGTGTGCTGAGACGGCTCTATGTCAGGAACTATGTTCTGATAGACTCTCTGGATATAGAATTTCCGGAGGGTCTTGTCATCATAACGGGTCAGACAGGAGCCGGAAAGTCCATTCTTCTCGGATCGATATCCCTGGTGCTCGGGGCGAAGACCGATGCTTCCGTGATCGGGGAGGCCGCAGAAAACTGTGTGGTGGAGGCCGAGTTCGATGTGCCTTCGGATGACAGTGCCATATCGCAGATACTGTCTGACAATGACATCGAGAATACTGATGACAGGCTTGTAGTCAGGCGGGTGGTGAGCAGTTCCGGCAGGTCAAGAGCTTTCGTCAATGACAGCCCGGTGCCCGTGGCGGTGCTCGCAGCGTTGTCATCCAGGCTGATAGATATACATTCGCAGCATCAGACACTCCTGCTTTCCGACAGGCATTTCCACCTTTCAGCCCTTGACCATTATGCCGGAAATGCATCCAGACTGAAAATCTGTTCAGAGTACTACAGCCGGTATGTATCCACAAAGTCTCAATTGTATGATGTGAATACGAGGATTTCCGAGCTGGAGGGAGAACGGGACTATTCCCGTGCACGGTATTCGATGCTGGAGTCGGCGAATCTGCAGGAAGGTGAACTCGAGGGACTTGAGGCTGAACAGAAGCAGCTTGCCAATGCCGAGGAGATCAAGGACAGTCTGTATGCGGTGGAGATGCTGTTTTCTGCGGATGATGCAGATGGCAGGCTCTCTCTGGATGCTGTGCTGAGGGAAAGCATCAGACGAATGGAAAAGATTATCCAGTTCGTCCCTGAGGCGGCGGCGATCACAGACCGCCTTTCATCGGCAAGGGTGGAACTTGATGATATACTTTCAGAAATAACCGGCATCAACACCGGAATCGAAGTGTCGCAGGACAGGCTTGCGTATGTGGAGGAGAGGATGTCGCTTCTATACGGACTGATGCAGAAATTCTCATGCAGGGATGTCGCCGGCCTGATAGCTGAACGTGAGGCGCTCAAGGCTTCTCTGTATGATTCCACGGCTCTTGAGGAGAGAAGGCGTGTTCTCGAGAAGGAGCTGGATGAAATCAAGGCAGGATACGATGCTGCAGCCCTCGACCTGCATAATGCGCGAGTGAAGGCTGCACCGGAGTTCGCCGGGGCCATACAGGATTCCATACATTCGCTTGAGCTGCAGAATGCGGTATTCGAGGTTATGGTCGAAGATGCGCCTATGTCGGCTGCGGGGATCGATTCGGCCAGGTTCCTGTTCTCATCTACGGGCCGTAATCCGGTAGAACTTGCAAAATGCGCCTCCGGAGGCGAGATGTCGAGGATAATGCTGTGCCTGAAGGATATGATGGCCAGATATACGCAGATGCCTACGATGGTATTCGATGAGATAGATACGGGCGTGTCGGGCAGTGTCGCGGACAAGATGGGCTCTATGATATGCAGGATGGGAGAAAATATGCAGGTGTTTGCGATAACCCACCTCCCTCAGGTAGCTGCCAAGGGCAAGGCGCATTATCTTGTATCCAGGTCCGTATCCCCTGACACGGGAAAACAGGTCACTGTCATCAGAAAGCTTTCCTATGAGGACAGAGTAATGGAGGTGGCAAGGATGCTCAGCGGCTCGGAAATCACAGCCGCCGCCATCGGGAATGCGAAAGCCCTCCTTTCAGACTGAAGCCGCTGCCTATCTGATAAGTGTTACGGAATAGTCCGGTTCATAGATTACGCGGCGTACCGTATTCCGGGACAGACCGTCCCCCTTCTTTTCAAAGATGAAATCAGACATCAGCATCGGTGTCCTCACTGTCGTGAGCCTTTCTGCCCAGCTGTCTCCGTATGTGGAACAGAGACGGGAGAAATAGTACATTATGTCGTATCCCTGGAATGCCATCTGCGTCGGTTCGGTGTTGAACAGGGCCCTGAACTTCATCAGGAAATCCATGACTTCAGGTGTGTCATAGTCTATATAATATGACAGGGAAGAGTGGAAGGATGCGTTATGCAGATTCGCCACATCGATCGTCTCGTAGCTCCTTATTCGGGATGCCCCATAGAGAACGATGTTGTATTTGTTGTGTATGAGCAGGTTGAGATTGCGGACCACATCATTTACGAAAGCTTCGCTTTCAGAGGCGACAAGAACGCGGTTCACCCCTTCAGCCGTCATCAGCCTGCCCATTGCGTCCAGAACGTCCCTTCCCTCCAGAATGCTGTAGGAGAACGCTGAATGCCTGAGCCCGCTCCTGTCGAGCAGCTGTCTGAATTCTGTCTCTTTTCTAAGATCCTTGATCCCTTTCTCGTATATGATGATCACGCTGTCTCTTGCGGTCTTCTCCTCCGATATCCAGGCAAGCAGATCCTCATACTGTGCCTCCTGGGATACCGGCACCTGTATGAAGTTGCTATGCGCTGCGGTAAGGTTTTCCGTCCTCGTATCAAGAGGGGAGATCACGTATGTCTTTTCCGGACATATCTCCAGAAGGGCATACAGTCCTTTCTGGGATGGAGGGCCGATGACAAAGTCGCTTTTTTCAAGACGTTCTGCAGTGATGGGAAGGGCATCTCCGTAAGTGTCATATACGCTTAGGTCAATGTCCGCCCCTGAATCCCCGAGCTCCTTTGCAGCCAGGAGTGCCCCGCAATAGAAGTCCATGCTTATCTGGCTCGGCGAGTCCCCTCCAGCATTGAAAGGCAGCATAAGCAGGGCGTTCACCTTGTCTCCTGCTGCCAGGACCGATATTATGTCATCTGCCGGTACCGGCCTGGTTACCACAGTGTCTTCACGGCTGTCCCCGGTATCGACTGATCCGGGCTTTTCATCCACGCTGACATATTTTTCAGGGTTTGTCGGGATCATAAGCTGCTGCCGGTTCTTCAGCTTCTTCCCATCGAGACCGTTGACTTTCTGTATCACTTCGACAGGCACGCCGTATTTCTCTGAAATGACCTCGAGGTTCTCGTACCATCTGACTGTATGGATGAAAAAGTCTTTCTGTGCGGCTTTCTTCCTTTTCCTGTCCTCCCTTGCGGCTTTTCTTGCATTAGCCTTGTCCTCCTTCACTGTCTTCTTCTCCTCGGACACCGGAGCCGGGGCCGCCTCCTGTATATTGACTGCAGGAACAAGTATTATGGCGTTTTTCTTCAGCCCGTTCTCTTTCAGGGATGGATTGGCCGCGTAAATGTCATCTATCTCCACTCCATATGCTTTTGCAATGGAATACAGGGTCTGCTTCTCGAGAACAATATGCGAATAATACAGCTTTCCATCCATTCTGACTTTCTCTTTCGATACAGTCACAGGCGGAGCCACATAATCCTGGGCCTTCAGCCCGTAGGACGGTGCAGCTGCAAGGAAGACCGTTATGGCCAGGAATGTCAAGAATATCTTTTTCATAATCTTATCTCATATCGTTTTATAGAAATCCAACAGCTTGCTGCAGAACGAGTTCCAGGAAAGCCTCTCTTTCTCTTCCCGTATCCTGTCCCTGCATTTCTCTCCTGTACCGGGGTCGCTGAAATAGCGGATGATTTCGTTCCGTATTGCTTCTGGCGTGCAGCTTTCAGCCACGAGCCCGGTCCCCCTGTCCCCGATCATCTCTTTCAGCCCGCCGGTGTCAGTGACGATCATAGGAATTTCAAAGTGATAGGAGATGGAACTTATGCCGCTC
>JADIMI010000084.1 GCA_017694845.1 Candidatus Cryptobacteroides intestinavium | reverse complement strand
TACGAGATAACCGAAGTGTCTCGTGGGCTCGGAGATGTGTATAAGAGACAGGTATGTAAGGCATCAGCATCTCGTCTCCCATAGCCCACAGGAATTCCTCAAAATCCATCGGGAACATTTCGATGGCGTGTTCTTCGGAAGGCAGCATAATGCTCTTGACAT
The DNA here is from genome assembly GCA_017694845.1 of Candidatus Cryptobacteroides intestinavium. GTDB lineage: Bacteria > Bacteroidota > Bacteroidia > Bacteroidales > UBA932 > Cryptobacteroides > Cryptobacteroides intestinavium. Next base: position 19,484 of record JADIMI010000084.1, on the reverse strand, counting down.
TCTTCTTGATGGAAATAAGCGAGCCTGTCTCAATGTAGTCATAACGCCTGTCAGCCACCAAATGCTTGATGGCTGCACGGGCACGGGGACAAAACTGCACTTCATCGAATATGACCAGGGAACGTGCTTCCTCGTCTTTCGTCTGACGGGGGGTGAGCTTTCGCCTGAAGTAAAGCTCCAGATTCATAAAAAGCATGTCGAGGTCGTCCAGATAAAGGTTGAAAAACTCCATCACCTGCGGATTTACCTTGCTGAAGTCCACCAGAATGTAAGACGCATATTCCTTGCGCGCAAACTCTTCCACAATATAGCTTTTCCCTATACGTCTGGCTCCTTCTATTAGAAGGGCGGTATCACCTTTATGCTTCCTCTTCCATTCCAACAGTTTATCGTATATCTTCCTTCTCATAATTCACGTATTCGTTTTTATTACTGAATTAGAATTTCACGTATTCAAGATTATTGTACTTGCAAAAGTACACTTTTTCTTGAATTTTTAAATACCAATTGCTCTCGATGGGTATTCCCTCTGAAATCAAGAAAGTTCCGAAGGAGTGTCTGGACTGATGGAAGGGAACCGGATGGTAAGATATACTGTCCTGATTACCAGATGGGCGAAATATGCCGCAAGAAGGATATGAAGTGCGGCTGGTCCGGAGGAAAGGATGTCATCCCCGATGAATACGGCCCGGCCTGCGATCCATATCGCAAAGAATGCAATGATGGCCAACAGCATGGCGTTGCGCATCGTGCGGGCTGCTGTCGCGCCGATATAGATGCCATCCCATGTGAAGGCGGCGCATCCCGCGACAGGCATCAGCATAAGCCACAGCAGATAATGATGTGACATATCTTTTACTTCGTTGTCGGAAGTCATTATGCCCAGCAGCCAGTCACCTGCTGCGGCATAGATGGCTATGAAAATGACTGCAATGCCCATACTCCAGATGAAGACCCATTTCACTGTATTCTTGAAGCCGTCGCTGTCTCGGCAGCCGATAAAACGGCCGATCAATGCTTCTCCGGCATATGCGAATCCATCCGTGAAATAGGAGAACAGCATCATTATCTTCATAAGGATCGAGCCTGCAGCAAGGATAAGGTCTCCGTAATGTGCGGCAATGGTCGTGAATCCGATATAGATGCCAATGAAGCAGAGAGATCTTATGAAAAGGTCAGTGTTGAGGCTGAAGAACCGTCTTGTCTCGTCTCCTTTGAAGGAAATTATGACGGAGCGGATGCCGAATCCCTTGAAGACCATGTTTCTGTACTTTATTATGATTATTGCAAGTGCGGCCAGAAGGCCCGAATACTGGGCGATGACGGTCCCGAGGGCGATTCCGTCGAAACCCATACCTTGGAAATAGATCTCTCCGACAGAAATCCCTATGGCGAGGATGATGCTTATGGCAGTGTTTATGATGTTGACGACCAGGTCGGTAATCATAGGGCTTACCCCGTCCTGCATCCCGATGAACCAGCCCTTGAAGACCATCAGGCTGAGTGTGGCGGGCGCCGCCCAGATCCGTATGCAGAAATATCTTGTCGCGAGTTCCCTTACTTCCGGGGTGCAGTCCACCACCAGGAACGCGGCTCTCAGGAAAACAGACTGTATGATGATGACGGCTGCGGCACAGGCAAGTGCGATTCCGATGCCCCTTGACAGGATGCGGGCGCTTTCCTCCGTGTCCCCTTTCCCGTATGCCTGGGCCGTGAGCCCTCCTGTGCCTATCCGCAGGAACCCGAAGTTCCAGTACAGCAGGTCGAACAGCATTGTGCCGATCGCAATGCCTCCTATGAGCGCGGCGGCGGATGCCAGGGATGCCATGGCAGGTTCCAGGTGTCCTGCGACGGCGATATCTACCATTCCCACGATAGGGACCGTGATGTTTGCCAGTATGCTCGGAACGGCAAGCTTCAGTATTTCCCTGTTGATTTCCATTGTTTTTTTACCGGATGGAGTGCAAATATACTTCATTTCAGATTCGTTTCAGTTTCTGCATATACTTTTGTCCCCGGAAACTGAATCATTAACCATTAAAATTTATTGAGATATGAAAAAGATCGCATTATTCTTCGTTTCAGTCCTGGCATTCACAGGTGTGGCATCGGCAGATGACAAGCCTATAACTTTCGAACAGCTTCCTGCAAAGGCGCAGCAGTTCATCAAGACCAATTTCGCGCAGGAGAAGATAGCCATAACGACCAAGGATGTGGATATTTTCGGAGATTCGTATGACGTCCTTTTTGCAAGCGGTACAAAGCTTGAGTTCACGGACAAGGGTGAATGGAAGGAGATCGAGTGCAAATATTCCACGGTTGACGAGAAATTCATTCCTGAGCAGATCCGCAAGTATGTTACGGACACCTATCCCGGAACGAAATATGTGAAAATCCAGAAAGGCAGGAACGGTTACGAGGTGGAGATTACAAACGGCCTGGAGCTGACATTCGACCGTAATTTCGTTCTTGTGGAAATAGACGACTAGATTCCATACACAGCCGTCATCCGACATCACCGGGCCGGGCCTGAATCATTCCAGGTCCGGCTATGATTTTTTATGGACGTTGGTGAAAAACGTCTGAAATTGTAGTTTTGCAGGAAACTTTGCGTCTAAATGGCAAATGAATTCGGAAAGGAGATGGAAACGGAAAAGAAATTTTCGCAAATGGTTCGTGAGCAGAAGAGTACTATTTATATCATCTGCTATATGTTTGCCGACAATAGGACTGAGGTCGATGATCTTGTCCAGGAAGTCCTTGTGAATCTTTGGAAAGGTTTCCCTAAATTCGAGGGAAGGAGTGATATCCGGACCTGGGTCTATAGGGTGAGTCTCAACACATGCATCTCATCGGTGAGGAAGAAAAGACTCAACACCGTTCCCCTGACAATGGATATAGACCTGTTTGACGAGACTGATGCAGACAACCGTCAGGTAAATCTCCTGCATTCACGCATCATCCGTCTCCAGCCGTTCGACCGTGCCATAGTCCTTCTCTGGCTTGAGAATCTTTCATACGAAGAAATCGGACAGATTGTCGGCATCAGTACCAAGAATGTTTCTGTCCGGCTTTTCAGAATCAAAGAACAGTTGAAATCAATGTCCAACGATTAAAACGTAAAGCAATGGAAAATTACAATGATTTGGAGCAGATGCGACAGGAGATAGTATCCCTGCGAGAGAAACTTGACCGTCAGGTTATAATCAATGAGGAACATGTCCGTCGCTCCATGTATGACAAGGTGAGGAACATCAGGTTTCAGACGGCGGTTCTGGCGGCAATCGGCATTGTCGGTACGGTTTTCTGCCACTGGATTTTTTGCGAGTATCTCGGACTTTCACTCATTCTGGCAATTGCAACTGACATCTTTCTTGTCGCTGCAGTCGTCTATTCAATCTTGTCGATTCGGAAACTGCATCCTCAGGATATGATGAACGAGAATCTAATCATGGCAGGGAAAGAAATCGCCAGGATGAAAAAACGCGGAATTGCCTGGAAGAAAGTAGCATTCCCGTTCCTTGCCGTCTGGTTTATATGGGTGGTTGTAGAGGCTATGAATTCCAGCCTTGAGAAAGAAACGCTTATAGGATTCCTGACAGGCTGTGGCCTCGGTCTTGCCGGCGGTATTATCTGCGGAGCAATCCATGACCGTAAACAGACCGCAATGATTGACAGCCTGCTTCAACAGATTGACGAGTTTGCAAAATAGGAAAAATTCCGTCTGAAAAACACATTTTCCGTATGAATGCATTTGCCGTTATTTTTGCTTTATCGGTTTCCTCTACGGCAGATGGTGGGTGTCTCGTATTGGAGGTGGATACGGATGCTGTGGAAACGGCGGATCTATGCTGTCTATGATAAGGCGGACGGCATCGGTTGTCACATTCGTGAGCGTTACCTGTTCCAATGATCCTATGGACAATCTTTTCATGGCTAATGTCGAGGCGTTGGCGAATGAGGAAACATCAGACGGATTCAATACGGTGATAAAAATCGAATCCAGTCATACCTTGATTTGCCGAGGAGATGGGGGCTGGAGTGCAAATGGTAAATGATTTTGAAAAAATGCTGATAAAACATATACTCCGCCTGATTGCCGGACTGGCAGTATTCAGTGCCTGTGTACAAGAAGAAATTACGGGTATTCCGGTTGAATTCGGCAATGCCGGTACTGAAATCGAACTTGATATGCAATATCTTGTTCTCGATGTTCCTGATGACATTGTCCTGGGCAACATAGACCAGATAGCGGACGACGGGACATATCTGTATCTCCTTCAGACACAGTCTGCAGGAGCCGGAGTATATGTGTTCGACCTTGCCACGGGATTTTTCAAGTGCAAAATAGGAAACAGGGGACGAGGTCCTGGCGAATATGTTATCCCTATGTCATTTACGCTGACTGACAATAGGATATGCATTGTTGACGGAGCCTCACAGAAGGTCATGTCCTATGATACGGGAGATGATTTCCGTTATGTCGGAGACAGGGAGACAGGAGATATAAGTTATTTTGAACGGTGTGACGGCAACGGACATCTTGTCAGCGGGAATAACTCGTATTATAGCGATTTACGATTCCATGACAAATGTTTTCTGGTAATGGACAGCACTTTTACTATAATTGATGGCATGATTGACAAGGCATTCGTTTCCGGATATATTACAGGACCGTTGAAACCGGCATATGTATATGACGGTAAAGTACGTCTGTATACCCAGACTGTCCCGGTAATCTATGAGTACGATGGAAAAGACATGACAGTTGTCTACAGACTGTCTTTTGACGGATTCAGTTTCCCCTCCCGTAATTATATGAAGAAGATATCCCGGGGAGGAAAGGATTATACGGGGACGCTTAGGGAGTCGGGATACATATCCTATTATGATTTTTTCGAGACTGGGGATGCACTTATGACTCTTTTCATGGCTGGCGGAGAAAGATATCTCGGATTGTATTCGAAGCCTGACGGGCTGTCCAAGGTCTGGTCCGGCGAAGGAATGGCTGAAATTTCTCCATACGGCGGGTCTATATTCATATCAGGGGTCGTCAGGGACAGGTTTGCGATAGTTTTACCTGTGTCTGAGTTGAAGAAGTCAGTCCTGCCATCCAGGCTAGGCCATCTTGTCAGTGACGCCTCGGAAACGGATATCATTTTACAGTTGGTAGGTATACGGTGAATAGGATTCTGACTCGTGTCTAAAGGGACGAAGCGTTGTCTGCCTGTCCGTCCTGTCTGGGTCGGGGTGGACCATTATGGTTTATCCTGTTCATCGCTGTACACATCTCCGGAGATATGCACCCTGATAGTGCCTCTGAAAGCGTATATCAAAGGTTGCCGGCGCATATCTCTTGAGATGCCAGATTCTTCGCTGGCGTTCAGAAGGATAATGCAGCAAGCACTCTGAATAGTAATGCAGAAAAATGCTCAAACAGACATTATACCAGCGCCAGGTAAGGTCAGGTAGAGACTTCTTTTCCTGCACGAGACACAGTATTTTCCCGGTGATCCGAAACTATCCGGCCAAAAGTAAAAATTCTGACAATATGTGCATATTTGATTAAAATTGTTAACTTTGGTAGCAATTTTTGAAAGGACACATAACTGATAACTGAAATGCAACATAAAGTGATTGATGCCAAGGATGTTGTGATCCGGTTTGCTGGAGATTCGGGAGATGGAATGCAGCTGACCGGGTCTCTTTTTGCGAATATGTCTGCAGTCTACGGCAACGAACTGTCGACCTTCCCTGACTTTCCGGCGGAGATACGCGCCCCTCACGGGACGCTGTCAGGAGTCTCCGGGTTTACGGTCCATATCGGAAGCGGGCACATCAGCACACCGGGAGATTACTGCGATATGCTGGTGGCGATGAATCCGGCGGCGCTGAAGACCAACGCCAGATGGCTCAAGAGGACAGCCCTTGTGCTGATAGACGAGGATGCCTTCGATGACCAGGGGCTGGCAAAGGCCGGTTTCAAGGAAAATCCGTTTGCCGAGCTTATGATCGAGGACAGGACTATAATCTCCGCTCCCATCACATCCCTCACATACGAAAGCCTCAAGGACAGCGGACTTGACAGGGCGACTGCCGGCAGATGCAAGAATATGTTCACTCTCGGGATGGCCTGTTTCATATACAGCCGTCCGATAGAGTATGTCTATACATACATTGAGAACAAGTTCGGCAAGAAACATCCGGAACTGGTCGCGCCTAACAAGAAGGCTCTTTTCGATGGCTATAACTATGCATCCAATATCCAGGCGATACCGAATACATACCATATCGAGCCGGCTCACGTGAACCCGGGGCTCTACAGGAACATCACCGGGAACCAGGCGATAGCCTGGGGGCTGCTTGCGGCTTCGGAGAAATCCGGGCTCCCGCTCTTCTGCGGATCGTATCCTATCACTCCGGCTACGGCCATCCTTGAAGAGCTCGCTATACATAAGAGCTTGGGTGCCACTACACTGCAGGCAGAGGACGAGATCGCCGGCATCTGTACTGCCATAGGCGCCGCGTATGCCGGGGATCTTGCCGTCACCACAACTTCGGGACCTGGACTTTCTCTCAAGTCGGAAGCTATGGGACTTGCGGTGATGACAGAGCTGCCGATCGTGATAGTGGATGTCCAGAGGGCCGGTCCTTCCACCGGCATTCCGACCAAGACGGAACAGACCGACCTTAACCAGGTCCTGTACGGAAGGAACGGCGAGTGTCCTCTTGTAGTCATGGCGGCGCATTCTCCGGCAAACTGTTTCGATGCCGCGTTCAATGCCGCAAAGATAGCCCTGGAGCATATGACACCGGTCGTGCTTCTTTCAGAAGGATTTCTCGGGAACGGTTCCGAGCCGTGGCGCATCCCGTCAATGGATGACTATCCGGAGATAAGGCCTCCTTATGCAAGGCAGTGCGATGAGGGGAGGTTCAATCCTTTTGAACGTGATCCTGACACGTTGGCCCGCAGGTGGGCTGTCCCGGGTGAGAAAGGTTTCGAGCACAGGGTCGGAGGCCTGGAGAAGAACCATGCCGGGGTGCTGTCTTCAGCGCCTGAGAATCACGCGCTGATGGTAAGGGAGAGGGCGGAGAAAGTGGCCAGGGTCGCCGACTGCATACCTCCTCTTGCAGTGGACGGGCCTTCCGAAGGACGGCTGCTGGTAGTCGGCTGGGGAGGTACTTACGGACATATCAGCTCTGCTGTCTCAAACGCAAGGGCTTCCGGGACAGAAGTCAGCTATGCGCATTTCGACTATATAAACCCTCTTCCGAAAAATACGGCGGAGGTGTTCTCAAGGTTCGGGAAGATACTGGTGTGCGAACTCAACAGCGGACATTTCGCAGGCTATCTCAGGTCTGTCCTGCCGCAGTTCCGCTATATGCAGTACAACAAGGTCGAAGGCCAGCCGTTCCTTGTGCAGGAGCTGGTCTCGGCGATAGAGGGCGCATCAGGGTCGGCCGAAGAATGATGCCCTGTCGCAGTGAAGAGTCTGAAAATCAAAAGGGAAAGATATGGAATATACATATAAGGATTTCAAGAGTGACCAGGAAGTCAGGTGGTGCCCCGGATGCGGGGACCACGCTGTCCTTGCCGCAATGCAGAGGGCTATGCCGCGTGTGGCCGATGCTCTCGGTTATGAGAAGGAACGTTTTGTGGTGGTATCCGGTATCGGCTGTTCGTCCAGGCTTCCGTATTATATGAATACATACGGGTTCCACGGGATCCACGGCCGCGCTACGGCCATATCCACAGGCATAAAGGTGGCGAACCCCTCGCTGAGTGTCTGGCAGGCCTGCGGAGATGGGGATGCGCTGGCTATAGGCGGAAACCATTTCATACACGCCATAAGAAGGAATATCGATATCAATATAATACTGTTCAACAATCAGATATACGGTCTGACCAAGGGTCAGTATTCCCCTACATCCAGGTTCGGGGCCATTACCAAGACCTCCCCGTACGGGACAGTGGAGCATCCTTTCAATCCCGGAAGCCTTGTGCTGGGGGCCAAAGGTACTTTCTTCGCGAGAGGCCTGGACGCCGATCTGAAACTGAACGAGGATATTATGGTGGCGGCTGCCACGCATAACGGGACTTCTGTGGTGGAGATGCTGACCAACTGCGTGATATTCAACAACGGAACGCATTCCGCCTTCGCAGCGAGGGAGACCAGGGAGGACAGGACCATAGTGCTCAGGCACGGGGAGAAGATGATATTCGGAAAAGACAAGGACAAGGGTCTTGTCCTTGATGGACTCAAGCTCAAGGTGGTGACGATAGGGGAGAAAGGCATCACTGAAGATGATATCCTGACCCATGATGCCCACAACGACAATATCGGTATCCACACTATGCTTGCGGATATGAAATATCCGGAATATCCTGTCGCCCTGGGCGTGATCAGGGATGTGGCTGATGTCACATACGATGGCGGAGTGAGGATGCAGGCCGAGCAGGTCACTGCAAAGGCCAGGATCCGCTGTGTGGATGACCTGCTCCGCAGCGGGTCCACTTGGGAAGTGAAATGATGAACCTACTTTTAATAACATTATAGCAATGAAAACCAATGAAATAATGGCCGGTTTGCAGGCCAAGTACCCAAATGAGAAGGAATACCTTCAGGCTGTCCGTGAAGTATTGGAATCCATCGAGGATACCTATAACAGACACCCTGAATTCGAGGATGCGAAGATCGTCGAGCGTCTGGTGGAGCCTGACAGGATATTCACTTTCAGGGTTACCTGGGTGGATGACAGCGGGGAGATACAGGTCAACACAGGGTATCGTGTCCAGTTCAACAGCGCGATAGGCCCTTATAAGGGAGGCCTCCGTTTCCACCCTTCCGTGAACCTGTCCATACTGAAGTTCCTCGGGTTCGAGCAGACATTCAAGAACGCCCTCACAACCCTTCCTATGGGCGGAGGAAAAGGCGGCTCGGATTTCAACCCGAAAGGTAAGTCGGATGCCGAGATAATGCGTTTCTGCCAGGCCTTTATGCTCGAACTGTGGCGTAATATCGGCCCGGATACGGATGTGCCTGCAGGTGACATCGGTGTCGGAGGAAGGGAGATCGGCTATCTGTTCGGGATGTACAAGAAACTGGCCCGTGAGCACACGGGAGTCCTTACAGGCAAGGGCCTTACATACGGAGGGTCTCTTATCCGTCCGGAAGCGACAGGCTACGGGGCTGTATATTTCGTGCAGCATATGCTCCATCGCGACGGCAAGGACATCAAGGACAAGACTGTAGCCATATCCGGCTTCGGGAACGTGGCCTGGGGGGCAGCAAAGAAGGCGACGCAGCTCGGGGCGAAGGTGATAGCCATCTCAGGCCCTGATGGCGCGATCTATGATCCGGAAGGTATGAATGATGAGAAGATCGCATATATGCTGGAGCTCCGTGCGTCCAACAATGATGTCGTGGCTCCTTTTGCAGAGAAATTCCCGTCCGCTACATTCTATCCCGGAAAGAAGGCGTGGAGCATCAAGTGCGACATCGCAATGCCTTGTGCATTCCAGAATGAAATGTCCGGAGCCGATGCAGAGGAGCTCATAAAGAACGGCACCTGGTGCTGCGTCGAGGTCTCGAATATGGGCTGTACTCCGGAGGCGATCGCCGCTTTCCAGAATGCAGGGATAATGTTCGCTCCGGGCAAGGCGGTAAATGCCGGCGGAGTGGCTACCTCCGGGCTGGAGATGACCCAGAACGCAATGCATATCAGCTGGAGTGCGGAGGAGGTCGACAGGAAGCTGCACGAGATCATGGCGAACATACATCACGCCTGTGTGCAGTACGGTGAACAGCCGGATGGATATGTCAATTATGTAAAAGGCGCCAATGTAGCCGGTTTTATGAAAGTGGCTACGGCAATGCTCGAACAGGGAATAATCTAACCGGACGGAAATGGCAACAGCATCTGACAGATTCAATGTGAAGCTCTACGTGATGCTTCCGCTCATTGTCGCGATAACGCTCTTTCTGTGGTTTGTCCCGACCGGTTTCTTCGGAATAGACGGACTGACCATTACTGAACAGAGGACGATTGCGATCTTTGTGTTCGCAGCGCTGATGTGGATGTTCGAGGTCATCCCGACCTGGACGACATCTGTACTGATAATAGTGATAATGCTGCTGACCATTTCGGACAGCAGTCTGCCGTTCCTCAAGGCTACCGGAGTGCCGGATGAACTGGGGACGCTGGTCAGCTACAAGTCGTTGCTGGCGACGTTCGCGGACCCTGTGATAATGCTGTTCCTGGGCGGTTTTGTCCTGGCGATCGCATCGTCCAAGTACGGGCTGGATGTCCAGCTGGCGAGGGTTCTCCTGAAACCGTTCGGGAAGAGGTCGGAATTCGTCCTGCTGGGTTTTCTCCTTGTCATAGGGACGTTCTCCATGTTTATGAGCAACACGGCGACTGCCGCGATGATGCTGACATTCCTGGCGCCTGTCCTGAAGACTCTCCCTCCGGACGGGAAGGGCAGGATCGCACTGGCTCTGGCAATTCCGATCGCGGCCAATATCGGAGGTATCGGTACTCCTATCGGCACCCCTCCTAACGCGATAGCTTTCGGATATCTCAATGACACCCTCCATCTGGATGTCACATTTGCCGACTGGATGAAGTTGATGGTGCCGTATGTCTATGTGATGCTGCTGATCGCCTGGGGGCTTCTCCTGTGGCTCTATCCGTTCAAGCAGAAGACCATCGAACTCAGGATAGAGAGCGATCACAAGAGATCCTGGAGGACATATGTCGTGTGGGCCACATTTGCGGTGACAATCATACTCTGGGTGCTGGAGAGCGTTGTCGGCATCAACTCCTATGTGGTGGCGATGATACCGGTCGGAGTGTTCTGTATAACCGGTGTGATCAGGGAGGAGGACCTCAAGGAGATCAACTGGAGTGTGCTCTGGATGGTGGCTGGAGGCTTCGCCCTCGGTCTTGCACTCAATGCAACCGGACTGGCTGAACATCTGGTGTCATCTATTCCTTTCGGGGAATGGCTGCCTCTTGTAGTGGTGCTTGTCGCAGGATTCATCGGGTATTTCATTTCCAACTTCATTTCCAACACGGCGGCGGCCAGCCTGATAGTGCCTATACTGAGCGCTGTCGGTGTCGGAATGGGAGATGCCCTTCTTCCTGTAGGAGGCATCAAGGTGCTGCTTGTCGGGGCCGTGCTTGCCACATCGCTGGCTATGCTGTTCCCGATATCCACTCCGCCTAACGCACTGGCGCATTCGACAGGACTGGTGACGACCAAGGATATGACCAAGGTCGGTATCATTATCGGAGTGATCGGTTTTGTGCTTGGTTATGGAGTGCTATTCCTTATTGGAATCTGATAAAAACTTTATAACTTCGCCGTCTGTAAAATGACGGTAGACAGGGGGATGCCGTATGACATCCCCTTCTGTCATCCTGATGGCTCACTGTCATCCTGAGCGTAGCGAAGGATCTGATATAATAATTAAATGATTGAACAATTGAATGATGAGACGTTTTTATGTTCTGTTCTCCGCTGTGCTCCTTTCCACAGCAGGTCTATATGCGGCGGATGGAGAAACCGCCGGCAGCGGGAACTATGAGGGCGCGGTGAAGCAGGAGCTGCAGAATCATTTCAAGTTCTATGGCTTTGTACGTAATTTCTTCACCTTCGATACGAGGGAGAGCGTAGCGGGGACAGGTGACCTGTTCTATTATCTTCCGAAAGATGTGGCGATGAATTCTGACGGATCGCAGGATCTCAATGCACAGACATCTTTCCGTTTTCTTGCAATCACTACGCGGCTCGGTGTGGATGTGTCCGGATACCAGTACGGAAGGACGAAGTTCGGTGCCAAGGTCGAGACGGATTTCTATGCCGGTCTGACCGGGTCGACAGGAACGGCGCAGCTGAGGTTGCGTCAGGCGTATGCTACCATAGGCTGGGATGGACTGAGTCTGGGCGACCGTACTGACAGAACGGCTTCCGTCACGCTGAAGCTGGGACAGGCCTGGCATCCGATGGCTGCCGACCAGCCTCACGTGACCAGCCTTGAGACAGGCGCTCCTTTCAATGCGTTCAGCCGTACTCCTCAAGTGCTTATGGATGCTGCACTGGGAGGTAATTTTATGCTGACTGCAGGGGCTATATGGCAGATGCAGTATACATCGACAGGTCCTGATGGGGCATCTGCCGACTATATCAAGTATTCAGGTATTCCGGAGGCATATCTCGGATTCACCGTCCGTGGAGGAGGCTTCCTCGGAAGGGCCGGAGCAAGTATCCTCAGCATCAAGCCGCGCAGGACAGGAGAGAATGCTGCCGGAGTCGAGATGAAGGTCAGCGACCGGATAACCACGGTCAATCCGTATATCTACCTGCAGTACAAGCATAAGGATTTCGAGTTCAAGGCCAAGACGATATACAGCCAGGGCGGTGAACATCTCAACCTGATGAGCGGGTACGGTGTCACCGGCAGGTTCGATGACGGACATTGGGAATATACCCCGCTTCAGGCATCCTCTACCTGGGCTTCCATATCGTACGGCAGGAAATGGCAGGTGATGCTGATGGGCGGATATATCAAGAATCTCGGCTCTGCTGAAGATATGGTCAACACGGATGGGAAGATGGATCCGGCTGACTTCTGGTTCAGCAAGAACGGGTTCAAGAATCTCAATGCAATGTGGAGGGTGATTCCTACCGTTGCCTACAATGTCGGCAAGTTCACCCTCGCACTTGAATACAATATCACTGCAGCCCAGTATGGTGATGGACTTACATACAATGCGAGAGGCCTTTCCACAGATGGCCTTCACTGGGTCTACAACAACCGTATCCAGATGATGGCACGCTTCACCTTCTGACAGTTCAAGGCTAAAAATATATCAGTATAATGAAAAGATTTCTATCGATAGTTCTGTCTGTGGCGGTTTCAGTGTGTTCTGTCTTTGCCCAGCAGTCTCTCTGGGGAGGGCCGAATGTCGAGTCTCCCCGGATCAATGAAGACAATACAGTGACATTCAGGCTCTTCGCCCCGGAAGCCGGATCTGTGCAGGTGACAGGGGACTGTATCGCGGAGAGGCCGGTGACCATGCCGGATGGCCGCACGGTGAATGTCCGGACAGCGGATATGGTACGCAATGCCGACGGAGTCTGGGAATATACTGTCCCGGAACCTCTTGCCTCGGAGCTCTACAGCTATAACCTGATAGTGGATGGAGTGAAGGTGACAGATCCGTCCAATGTCTATATGATAAGGGATGTGTCATCTGTCTTCAGTGTATTCATAGTCGGAGGTGGCCAGGGAGAACTGTACAAAGTGAACGATGTCCCGCACGGGACTGTGTCCAGGATGTGGTATCACAGCGATGTGCTTGACATGGACCGCAGACTGACAGTATACACTCCGGCAGGATATGAGGACAGCGGCAGAAAATATCCCGTGCTGTACCTCCTTCACGGGATGGGTGGAGATGAGGAGGCCTGGATCTCTCTGGGACGGACGGCGCAGATATTTGACAATCTCATTGCACAGGGAAAGGCGGAACCGATGATAGTAGTGATGCCAAACGGCAATGCGTGGCAGGATGCGGCTCCGGGAGAATCACCTGTAGGGATGGTCCCTCCTATGCTGGACAGGCCGAGGTCGATGGAGGGCTCGTATGAGACTTCATTCCCGGAGATCGTTTCATTCATTGACAGCCATTTCCGGACCGTTGCAAAGAAATCGGGGCGTGCTGTCGCAGGTCTCTCGATGGGAGGGTTCCATTCCCTGCATCTCTCGTGCTATTATCCGGATATGTTTGACTATGTCGGGCTTTTCTCGGCAGCCATCTGGCCTCGTGAGGGACTCGACACTCCGGTCTACAAGGATGTAGACAGGCAGATAGCCGTACAGTTCTCGAAAGGGGTCGCCCTGTATTATATCGCCATCGGCGACCAGGATTTCCTGTATAAGGACAACTGCCGTTACAGGGAGTTCCTCGACAGGAACGGATATCCGTATGAATATGTCGAGACGGGAGAGGGGCATATCTGGAAAAACTGGAGAATATACCTTTCCGATTTCGCGCCCAGGCTGTTCTGCAGTCCGCAGTCAAGATAATGTCCGGGCTGGTTGAATGATAATGTTAATCAATGTCTTAGAATGGAATTTATAGAATTCATAATCGATCTGGTCCTGCATATCGACCGGTATATGGTGGAGATTGTCCGTGATTATCATATGTGGACTTACGCCATACTTTTTCTCGTGATCTTCTGCGAGACGGGTCTGGTGGTGACTCCGTTTCTTCCAGGTGACTCTCTCCTTTTCGTAGCGGGGGCGATATCGGCGCTGCCTGGAGTCCCTCTCGATATCCATCTGCTGGTGCTTGTCGTATTTGTCGCCGCATTTCTCGGGGATTCGTGCAACTATATGATAGGTCATTTTTTCGGCCAGAAGCTCTTCAGCAATCCGGATTCAAGGATATTCAAGCAGAGCTATCTTGAAAAGACTCATGAGTTCTATCGGAAATATGGAGGGAAGACCATAGTGATTGCCAGGTTTGTGCCTATAGTCAGGACTTTCGCTCCATTTGTAGCGGGTATGGGCAGGATGCATTATACCTGGTTCATAACATACAATGCAGTCGGAGGGGCTGCCTGGGTGGCGATATTCTGCTATGCCGGATATCTTTTCGGTGACCAGCCGTTCGTGCAGGAGAATCTGAAGATCCTGATTGTTGCTATCATATTCATTTCCCTCCTTCCTGCCGTCATTGAAGTCCTGAGAGCCAGGCTCAAGAGCGTCAGGACAGAAAATTAAGGATGACTCCCGCCTTGTGCCGTCCGGCATAGGCAAGAGTCATCCTCTTTTTTGTATAGCGAGGGGCTATTTCCTGTAGCAGGAGATATCCTCCCTGTTGAAGTTGCGTATGAAGGCGTTGTGCTTCTCAATCTCGGCTTCAGCATAGTTCACATAGACCTTTGCGGACTGTGTGAACATTTCCGGTGCGCGGGTCGCATCCTGGATTATGAGGTGTGACATCACGCAGTCTGCGGCCATCTCGTAAAGACGGCGGGCGATCAGGTCGTGGAGTTCCTGGTCTCCGGCTTCCTTGACAAGGTTGGTGCAGGCCACGAACTTGTCTGTCATTGCCTTGATGCGTTCCATCAGAGGCTTCATCTCTTCAGAGCATTCTACCTGTTCATAGTCACGGAGAGTCGCGAGATATGAGCCGTTTGTCACATAGCGGATAGCGGCTACAGTCTGCAGCTGTGTAGTGCCTTCGTAGATGCTGGTTATACGGGCATCGCGGTAGATACGCTGGCAGGCATATTCAAGCATGAATCCGCTTCCTCCGTGTACCTGGATGCAGTCGTATGCGTTCTGGTTTGCGTATTCCGAATTCATTCCCTTTGCCAGAGGCGTGAAGGCGTCGGCGAGCTTTGCGTATTTCTTCTGCTCCTGGCGCTCTTCAGGTGACAGCTTGCGTTCACGCGCGATGTCATCCAGAGCCTTGTAGATATCCACATAGCGTGAAGTCTGGTAGAGGAGTGCGCGTCCTGCATCCAGCTTTGCCTTGATTGTAGAGAGCATATCATATACTGCAGGGAACTCTATGATTGCCTTGCCGAACTGCTTGCGGTCCTTTGCGTATGCAAGCGCCTCGTTGTATGCAGCCTGGCTGAGTCCTACGCTCTGTGCCGCGATACCGAGACGGGCGCCGTTCATAAGGGCCATCACATACTTGATGAGTCCGAGCCTGCGTTCTCCGCACAGTTCTGCCTTTGCATTCTTGAAGACAAGTTCACATGTAGGGGAGCCGTGGATACCGAGCTTGTTCTCGATACGGCGCACGTTCACTCCGCCGTCCCTCTTGTCATAGATGAACATTGAAAGTCCTCGTCCATCTTTCGTGCCTTCCTCGGAGCGGGCGAGCACGAGGTGGAGGTCTGCATCACCGTTGGTGATGAACCGTTTCACCCCGTTGAGCCTCCAGCATCCGGCTGCCTCATCGTATGTTGCCTTGAGCATTACGCTCTGCAGGTCTGATCCTGCATCCGGCTCGGTAAGGTCCATCGACATTGTCTCTCCTGCGCAGATGCGCGGTATGAAACGGCTGTGCTGGTCTTCGTTTCCGAATTCATAGAGGGTCTCGATGCAGTCCTGAAGGGACCAGATGTTGCTGAACCCTGCATCTGCTGCCGCCACGATCTCGGCGCACATAGTATATGGAGTGATAGGGAAGTTCAGCCCTCCGAAACGTCTCGGCATAGTCATACCGTTCAGGCCTGCCTTCACCATTGCATCCATATTCACCTTTGTGCCGCTTGCATATTCCACGCGGCCATCTGCACAGTGTGGACCTTCCAGATCGACACTCTCTGCGTTTGCAGCGATGACCTCTCCCGTGATCTCTCCGGTGATTTCCAGGACCTTGTCGTATGAATCCATTGCATCCGCATAGTCCTGCGGAGCATAGTCAAACTCTTCCTTGTCCCTGTAGTTGCGTTCCTTGAGTTCGCAGATGCGCTCCATCATCGGGTTGTTCAGATGGTAGCGCAGCTCCGGGTGTTCTGTATAGAAATTTGCCATATCTACTATTTGCTGTGAGATTTGTAATACTTGATCATCTTTGGAATCACTTCCTCGACTGTACCGTTGATGACATAGTCGGCTATAGCGTTTATAGGGGCGTTCTCATCGCTGTTGATCGAAATGATGATGCTGCTCTCCTGCATTCCGGCTATATGCTGGATCTGTCCGCTGATGCCGCAGGCGATATAGAGCTTTGGACGTACGGTCACTCCGGTCTGTCCGATCTGCCTGTCGTGGTCTGCGAATCCTGCATCGACGGCCGCACGGCTGGCTCCGACCTCGGCGTGAAGTTCCTTGGCCAGTTCGAACAGCATGTCGAATCCTTCCCTGGAGCCCATTCCGTATCCTCCGGCGACGACTATTGAAGCTCCTTTCAGATTGTGCTTCGCCTTCTCTACGTGGCGGTCGATCACCTTCACGACATAGTCTGTCTCAGGGACGTATTTTGCCACATCGTGGTTGATCACCTCTCCCTTGTAGTTCTCGTCCAGAATCTCCTTTTTCATTACGCCCTCGCGGACGGTGGCCATCTGTGGACGGTGCTCAGGGTTGACGATAGTCGCGACGATATTTCCTCCGAATGCAGGACGTATCTGGTAGAGGAGGTTCTCATACACCTTGCCGGCCTTCTTGTCCTCGTGGTCTCCGATCTCCAGCGCGGTGCAGTCTGCGGTCAGTCCGCTGGTGAGCGCTGAAGATACGCGCGGCCCGAGGTCTCGTCCGATCACGGTCGCTCCCATCAGGCAGATCTGAGGCTTCTCTTCCTTGAACAGGTTGATGAGAATGGATGAATGCGGCAGTGATGTATAAGGGAACAGTCCCTCTGCATCGAAGATGTGCAGCCTGTCCACTCCGTAAGGCATCACTTGCTTCTCGATATCTGCAAGTCCGTGCCCGGCGGCGATGGCTTCAAGCCGGCAGCCGAGCCGGTCGGCCAGCTTGCGGCCCTTGGTCAGCAGTTCCAGGCTGACATCGGCAACGGTAGTGCCTTCTATTTCAAGATATACGAATACGTTGTTCATAGCTTCTCTCCTATCCTATCGTATGGTTTGCTAAAAGTTCTACAATCAGGCCTTCCACATCCTTGTCGCTGCCGGTCATTGTCTTGCTTTCCTTGGCCTGGAATGATATGTTCTGGATAGCCTTCACCTTCGTCGGCGAGCCGCTGAGCCCGCACTGGGCGAGGTCGGCATCGACATCTGCTGCGCTCCATTCGGTGATGTTGAGGTACGGCCGCTCTGCATACAGATCTGAATACGGGAGCTCGGCGCCATCCTTCGTGGCTGCCGCCTTCTCCTGCGCCCCGAGTGCACGTTTGTATTTCTGCACCAGTTTCGCATTGCGCGGACGGCAGGGCGCTGCACTTCCGTTCACGGTGATCACAAGAGGAAGAGGCGCTGTGACGGTCTCCACGCCTCCATCAATGTGGCGCTTGATCGTGATTTTCCTGCCTGCTTCATCCACATCCAGTATCTCCTCTGCGTATGTCACCTGTGCAAGTCCGAGTTTCTCGGCGACCTGAGGACCTACCTGGGCGGTATCTCCGTCGATAGCCTGACGACCTCCGATGATGAGGTCATATTCCCCGATCTTGCGGATCGCTGTCGCCAGGGCGTACGATGTGGCCAGAGTGTCTGCTCCGGCAAATGCGCGGTCTGTAAGAAGATATCCTCCATCGGCCCCGCGGTACAGCCCTTCACGTATGATTTCTGCTGCACGGCCTGGTCCCATTGTCAGCATTGTGACTGTCGAGCCCGGGTGTGTCTCTTTCAGCCTGAGGGCCTGCTCCAGTGCGTTGAGGTCTTCAGGGTTGAAGATGGCAGGAAGTGCCGCACGGTTGATGGTGCCGTCGGCTGTCATGGCATCTTTCCCGACGTTGCGAGTGTCGGGAACCTGTTTTGCCAGTACTACAATTTTCAAACTCATATTATTGTACTTAATATTATAAATAGTTGACTTTCAATGGGAATGGCTTGTGTGTCAGTCTTGTCCCAGACTGGCGGCCATCCTGCAACAATCCTGCAAATGTACAAAAATCCGTGAGATATCCGCTGAAAAATCGGTATCTTTAATTACAATAATTCCAGAAAATTACTACCTTTATACCTTTAAAGCCATAACGATATTAGATCCGTATTCTATGAGATGTTTTTCTGTCCTGTCTTTTCTGGCAGCGCTTGTCCCGCTCGTATCCGTCTCCTGTGGCGGTCATACTGATGTGATACTGACTGAACCCCTTGATGATTCTGCGTGGGAACACTCCCGCTGGATCTCCGTGGCGGATGCTCCTGTCATTTCCGGCCCGATAGGTGCAGGGGAGCGGGCGGCGGATGGCGCAAGCTGGTTCGTCGCGGAGGTGAGTCCTTCCCGCAAGGTCGAGTCTGCCAGATGGATGACTACCGGTCTCGGTGTCTATCAGCTGTATGTCAACGGAGAGATGATCGGCAGAGAGGTGCTCAAACCCGGGTTCACTCATTTTATGAAGACAAAGATTGCATATACATACGACATTACGGACATTCTCCGTAAGAACAATGTTCTGGCGGTACAGGTGACTCCAGGCTGGTGGGCGGACAAGATCGTATCTACCGGCCCTGTCGGGATGAACGGAAAGAAGTGTGCATTCCGGTCCGTCCTGGAGCTTGTCTATACAGATGGAAGCAGGGAGTATTTCGGCACTGACACCCTGAACTGGAAGGCAGGGATCGCAGGCCCCGTGAAGCACGCGGCTATTTTTGATGGCGAGGAGTACGATGCACGCGAGCCGCTCGGATTCCTTTCTCCGGAGAAGCTTTCGTCTCCGGAAGTCAATACCGAATTCAACGGAGAGATCGTCCCGACGGAAGGGGCGGAGATATATCACAGGTACGACCTGGCCCTGAAGCCGGTCAGGGCATACGTGTGGAAGGA
>JADIMI010000083.1 GCA_017694845.1 Candidatus Cryptobacteroides intestinavium | reverse complement strand
ATAAATATGTGTTTTAATTATAATTGACAGGTTTTCAGGGCGCAAAATTATAAAAATGTCAGTTTTCTGCAAAATTTTCTGTCAACGGTACAGCTTTCTGATCTCCTCCGCCACTTTCTCGAGCAGCCACTTGGGCGTGGATGTGGCCCCGCATACCCCGACCTTGTCCTCCTTTCTGAACCATTCCTTCTTGATATCGCTCTCGGAAGATATATGATATGTCCTTATGTTCAAGGACTTGCACAGCTCGCACAACACCCTTCCGTTTGAACTTGCCTTGCCCGACACAAATATGATGATATCATGGTCGAGAGCGAACCTGGAAAGCCTGGAGTGCCGGGTGGCCACCTGCGAACATATCGTATTATGGACTATCAGCAGACGCCTTCCCTTGAACTGCGTGATCGGCATCTCGTTGGATGCCGCCATCATTTCCTCGAGCCTCGAACAAATGGAAGCATACTCGGCAGGGCTCTTGGTCGTCTGGGAGAATATCTCCACAGGGCTCTGCAGATCCACCTTCCCTTCCCGCACCGCATCTTCCAGCATCTTCATATTCTCTATCACCAGGGCATCCCCTCCGGCCTGGCCCAGCAGCCCGAGCACTTCCGGATGGCCTATCTTGCCGAAAATGATGATCTGGCCTTTTCTCGGTCCCTGATGCTGCCTCCCGTATGCCTCCTTGATATCTTCCTGCAGCTTCAGCACGACCGGACATGTACAGTCTATGATCCTGAATCCCAGCCTTTCCGCACGTATATAAGTTTCAGGCGGCTCGCCGTGAGCCCTTATAAGCAGAGTCTCGCCCTCGGCGGACGGCATCTCAGTCAGGTCCTCCTTGTCTATGGTCACAAGCCCCTCCTCCGAAAGCCTGGCAAGCTCGGATTCGTTATGTACAATGGCACCAAGCGAATAGAGCCTCTTCTGTGTGGATCCGGATCCTCCGAGGAACTCTTCGGCCTTGTCTATGGCCCGGATCACTCCGGCACAGAAACCGGAATTGTTGTCGACATCAACAGTCATAGCCAATGTTTCTACAGTCAACTTTTCAGCGGGAACTTCTCGGAGACCAGCTGCCTGAACCATTCCATCTGCTCCTCCAGTGTCATCCGCGAATTGTCGAGCACAATGGCATCTTCAGCCCTGGACAACGGGGAAGTCTCGCGGTGCGAATCTATGTAATCCCTCTCCTCTATATTCCTGAGAACTTCCTCCAGGTCGACCTTCTCCCCCCTCGCCGCCATTTCTCCGGCCCTGCGCTGCGCTCTCACCAGAGTGTCCGCCACCATAAAGATCTTCAGCTCCGCATCCGGAAAGACAGTGGTCCCTATATCCCTTCCATCCATAACCACCCGTTTCCTTCTGCCGAATTCCTTCAGCCGGTCATCCACGAAGCGTCTCACTTCCGGGACAGCCGAGACGGGACTCACCTTCCCGGACACGGCCAGAGAGCGTATCGCCGGCTCGACACATCTGTCACCGATATATGTCCTGCTGCCATCTCCCCTGTCCTCGAAATGGACATCAAGGTCCGGAAGGGAACGGCACAGCGCCTCGACATCAAGCTCTCCCGAAGGAAGGACCATCCCGTTTTCTATAGCATACAGAGTGACAGCCCGGTACAAGGCTCCGGAATCAAGATACAGGAAAGACACTTCAGATGCGATCATCTTTGCAAACGTGCTCTTTCCGGTCGATGAATATCCATCAATTGCTATGATGATGTCAGGTATCAGCATTTCAGTACACAATGGTTAGGATAGCAAAAATATAAAAATTTGCGTAAACGCGGAAATTTGTCCGATATTTGTACTGTCATGCCCGGCCGTCCGGAACAGCGGCCGGCATTAAACATTGCAATATGAAAATTCTGATAATCGACGATGAGAGGGCGATACGCAATTCTCTCAAAGAAATACTTATGGATGAAGGCTATGAAGCCGACACTGCAGAAGATGGTGCACAGGGAGTCGAGATGGCGCTCAAGGAGAAGTACAGCGCCATCTTCTGCGATATCAAGATGCCGAATATGGATGGGATAGAGGTGCTGGACAGACTGACTGCAGAGGGAGTGGACTCTGCCGTGATAATGATATCCGGCCATGGAGACATCGACACGGCTGTCGAGTGCATAAAGAAGGGGGCTTTCGACTATATCCAGAAACCTCTGGACCTCAACCGGATACTGATTGCGACGAAGAACGCGACCGACAAGGTGTCCCTCATATCGAAGACAGAAAGGCTGGCATCGGAGACATCGAGACTGAAAAAGAAAGTCTACGGACAGGAAATGATCGGCGAGTCCGAGCCGATACAGAAAGTGCGCAGGATGATCGAGAAGGTCGCCCCTACAGATGCCAGGGTCCTGATAACCGGGGCCAACGGCACGGGCAAGGAACTGGTCGCCAGGACCTTGCACCAGAAAAGTCAGCGTTCGCAGATGCCATACGTCGAAGTGAACTGTGCAGCCATCCCTTCAGAACTTATCGAGAGCGAACTTTTCGGACACGAAAAGGGAGCCTTCACATCGGCAGTGAAGCAGCACAAGGGCAAATTCGAGCAGGCGGACGGAGGAACGCTCTTCCTCGATGAGATCGGCGATATGAGCCTTGCCGCACAGGCCAAGGTGCTGAGAGTGCTGCAGGAGAAGAAACTTTCACGTGTCGGGAGCGACAAGGACATCAACGTGGACGTCAGGGTCCTGGCCGCCACGAACAAGAACCTGAAAGAAGAGATCGCAAAAGGCAATTTCCGTGAAGACCTGTACCACAGACTCAGCGTGATTGTGATCACCGTGCCGTCCCTGGACGACAGGAAAGATGACATTCCGTTGCTGGTCAACTATTTCATCGACCAGATATGTTCCGAGACAGGTATGCAGAGACGGGAGATAGACCCGGATGCAATGCAGCTGCTCGTGGACAAGTCCTGGACAGGAAACATCAGAGAGCTCCGCAATGTAGTGGAACGGCTCCTCATCCTGTCGGGCAGCAGGATCACCGCCCAGGACATCCACGCATATGTCTATTAGGAAGGGATATCTTCCTCTCTGACTTTGGAGCCGAACAGGGCATAGAGCAGCATCACAAGCTCGCAGACCAGAGCTATGCTCCACGTCCACTGCCAGCTGCCGGCGATATCGGCGAACACTCCCTGCAGCACAGGGAAGACTGCACCTCCGAAAACTCCCATCATAAAGACACCTGAAGCCTTCGATGTATACTCCTTCAGTCCCTGGACCGCCAATGTGAAGATACAGCTCCACATGACGGAATGGCACAGGCCGACAGAGACCAGGACCCAGAGGTTGTCCGTGACCATGGCCACGACTATAAGGACTGAAGCCAGTACAGTCATCGCTGTCAGGAGCCACCGCGCGGAAATCCGGTTGAAGAAGCTGAAGACAAGCCTTCCGACCATCATTCCGCCCCAGTAGAGAGTGGCAAGAAGCGCAGGTATACCCAGATCCATACCCCACAGCATAAGTCTTTCCTTTCCGAAAAAGGAAAGGCCCTGTCCTGAATCGATCAGCTCCATGGCGTGAAGATTCACGTTCGACCCAACGGCCACTTCTGTACCTACATAGAAGAATATGGCTACCACGCCCAATGTCAGATGACGGAAAGACCAGATGCTGCGTGTCAGCTCTTTTCCGTTCTCCGCCCTCGTGCCTTCCAGATCAGGAAGATCAAGCCTTGACGTGACAGCAGTGGTGATCACTATACATAGAGCCACTAGAAGGAACGGTACCATCAGCTGATCGGCCGTGACACTTTCCAGAGCCACTCCTGAAAAGAAGATGCCGGTGACGCAGAAAGGCGCTATCGTGGTGCCGAACGAATTGATGCCGCAGACTATGTTCATCCTCTGGACAGGCTGTGTCCCCGGGAGTTCATAGGCAGAGACATACGGATTAATGACCACCTGGAGAATGGCTGCGGATGTTCCCATCAGGAACGACCCCAGCAGAAAGACGAAATATCCGCACGGAATCACATCTTCCGCTATAGTAATACTTGCATTCCCGCAATGGACAGCCAGCCATGACGAGAGGGAATACATCACCAGTCCCGCCACCATAATGACCAGGGCGCGCAGCATGGTGGTCTTGTATCCGCGCGCGTTCACCCACTTCCCTCCGAGAGAGCTGTTCAGCAGATATCCGAGGAAAAAGAAGAACGAGATCATAGTAGTCAGCGTATTCCGCAGTTCTTCCGTCTGCGAGAGAAACGCCACTTTCATAGGCCCCTGGAACTGTCCGTTCACAGTGGTCAGGAAACCCACGATGAAATAAATGAAAGTCAGGACCGCGAATGGCCCCAGACTGTATTTTTGCCTGGCAATCATCTGCTGCATTTTATAATATGGTTTCCAGTGTGGTCATCGCCCCTTTCTCACGGATACCTGCCACCTTGTCCAGATACAGACCGACGAATTCCGGGGATTGTTTCAGATCGGTGAGCATAAACGCCGACAGCCCGAGGAAATCCACAGGATCATCGCTGGAAATCAATGCCTCATCATCATGGGTCATCCACGGCTCGGCTATCTCGAACGAGGCCCCGAGATCATCGGTACGGTATTTCAGATAATGCCTGTATGCCGCGATCAGATAAGCGACACGTGTCAGGTCGGCATGGTGCGCGATCATCTTGACCAGATTAGGCATCACATACACAGGGAACTTTGAAATTCCATCGAAGCACAGACGTGCTATCTGGTCGCTCACGGAACGGTTGCCGAACCTTTCTATCAGGGTCTGCTTGTACAGCTCCAGATCGGTATTGCCGGGAGCCGGAACATACGGAGTGATGTCACGGTCCATAAATGTCTTCACGAACTTCGCTATCCTCTCATCGTGCATGGCATCATCCACTTTCCGGTATCCGCCCAGGAAAGACGGATATGAAAGCAGGGTATGAGAAGCGTTCAGCAGGCTCAGCTTCATATTCTCATAGGCTGTAACGTCAGAAGTGAACTCCACGCCGACTTTCTCCCACGCAGGCCGGCCTGCTATGAAATCATCCTCGATCACCCACTGGATGAAGTCCTCGCAATATACCGGCGCCTGGTCATCGGTCCCGTTCTTTCCGTTCAAGCGGATAACATCCTCCGGTCTCGTAGCCGGGGTGATGCGGTCAACCATACTGTCAGGGAATGTGACATTGTCTTTCAGCCATTCTGCCAGCTCAGGATCCTGTGCCTGTATGAAAGATGTGAAAGCCTTGCGCGCAGTATTACCGTTGTGCTGGAGATTGTCGCAGGAAAGTATGGTGACAGGCCCGTTCCCCGCAGCCCTCCTCCTACGGAGACCTTCAGCTATGAATCCGAACACTGTCTGTGGAGACCGGGGGGTCTCCAGGTCATGGCGTACCGCCTTGTCATCGAGAATGAACTCTCCCGTTGATTTTTCAATATTGTAACCACCCTCCGTGATGGTCATGGTGATGATACGGATGTTCCTGTCCGCTATCCTGTCCAGTACGGCCTCCGGATTTTCCCCCGCCCATAAAAGCTCTACGAGAGAGCCGATACGGTACGCTTCGTCATGGCCGTCGCGACCGCAGACTGTCAGAGTATATTCCTGCCCCTGTTTCTTCAGAATCCTGTACAGTCTTTCATCCCCGGGAAGCAGCATAGCGCCGCAGATGCCCCATCCGTGCTGGTCCGGATATTCAAGCAGGCGGTTCGTGTAGAATTCTTGGTGTGCACGGTGGAAGTTTCCGACCCCGATGTGGAGTATGCCGGCCCTGACCTTGCTGCGGTCGTAGCCGTAAGAGATGACTGATGATTTCATGATCGGTTATCGTTTAATAATTATGTATTCTTGCGGTCAGCTGTCTACAAAGTTAGAATTCTCCGGTTCCCATACGGCATCTTTCACTCGGACATATGTCTGCAAACGATTGCGGGAACGTTCCCGGAATCTGCAAACGTTGTCAGAGATTAGGATTTATCGGAGGAAAGAGATATTTTTGTATGGTGTTGAACAGGAGAAGCTATGAAACACGTCACCATAAAGGACATCGCGCGCCATCTATCCATATCGGTATCCACTGTCTCACGCGCCCTGGTCGATGACAAGAATGTCAGGAAAGAAACAAGGGAGAAGGTGCTGGCGGCTGCGAAAGAGCTGAACTACAAGCCGAATCCTGTGGCTACGAACCTGAAATACGGGCACACGAACACAGTGGGTGTCATCGTCCCGGAAATGATAACGCCGTTCGCATCGAAAGTGATAAACGGAATCCAGAACGTATTGTATGCCCACGGCATAAAGGTGATAGTGGCGGATTCAGCAGAAGACCCGGAAAGAGAACGCGAGAACCTGAGAATGATGGAGCATTTCATGGTGGATGGTATCATCATCAGTCTCTGCAGCTACAGAAAAAACAGGGAAGACTACCTCAGGCTCCAGAAAGCGGAAATGCCTATGGTATTCTACGACCGCATTCCGCACGGACTGGATGTTCCGCAGGTCATAGTCGATGACTACAGGAAATCTTTCTTCCTGGTGGAGAAGCTCATACTGGGAGGGAGGAAAAGAATCATCCACATACAAGGCCCTGATGACATATACAATTCTGCAGAACGTACCAGAGGCTACAGGGATGCATTGGCCAGATACCGGCTGCCATACGATGAAAGCACTATGGTGATCAAGGCAGGAATGACATTCGATGCCGGGGCAGAGGTAGCGGACATGGTTGTCCGGAGCAATGTCCCGTTCGATGCAGTCTTCGCCTTCACCGACACACTGGCCATCGGAGTGATGAACCGTCTGAGGGAACTGGGAAAGAAAATACCGGAAGAAGTGGCTGTAGCAAGCTTCTCCGGAACAGAACTCTCCACTATCGTATACCCAGGACTGACAACTGTAGAACCTCCGCTTCTTCAGATGGGAGAGAAGGCGGCCGAAATGATTCTGGAAAAGATCAAGGACCCCGGCTGCCCGAACCGCAAGGAAATGCTGGACGCGGAAATCATGCTGCGCGAATCTTCAGGAAGCACCAGACCGGAATAATGAAGCACCTGTCACTCTGCGCGACAGAGCAGAGACTTCGGGAGGACGGGCATCGCCCCGTTCTGCGTACAGACGTAAGCAGAGACATCCACTGCCAGTCTATGGGCCTCCTCTATCGGCTTGCCTTTCAGTACAGCGGAGACAAAAGCCCCGGTGAAAGAATCTCCAGCCCCGACAGTGTCCGCCACCCGGACCACAGGCGTCTCCATAAATGAAACGGAATCAGGTGTAAATATATAGCTGCCTTTCACTCCACATGTCAGAATAACCATCCTGAGCCCGAATTTCTCCAGCAGCCTTATGCAGTTCTCCCGGGTGTCACGTCCCGGATATCCGAACATCATACCGATGATATCCAGCTCTTCATCATTGATTTTGAGGATATTGCACCGGCACAGCGAATCACGTACCGTCTCATTCGTATAGAAATTCTGGCGCAGATTGATATCGAAAACCCTGCAGATATCGTCACCGTCAGGCATTGCCTCCAGAAATGACCGGATGGTATTGCGAGAGACCTCGCTTCTCTGCGCCAGCGACCCGTAGCATACGGCCCTTGTCTGTCCTGCAAGCCGCTCAAGTTCTTCCGTAAACGGTATATTGTCCCAGGCTACCCCCTGCCGGATATCATAAGCCGGCACTCCTGCCGGATCCACCGTGACCTGCACTGTTCCTGTCGGGAATGCCACCTTCGGGACTATGCACTTCAGGTTCTTCTCCATAAAATTCTCCAGGATCTCTTCACCGAGGGCATCATCTCCCACCGCGCTGACAACCCGGCTTTCCAGTCCGAACTGCGACACATGATAGGCGAAATTCGCCGGTGCTCCCCCTATCTTCTTTCCTTCGGGCAATACATCCCACAGAGCTTCGCCTATGCCGACTACATACTTTCTTCCTGTCTCCATAATTCTGTTTCAGTGTTAACGGTTTCCTTCAAAATTAAAACAAAAATATGGTTCCCGTACTCTCCCGCGGCAATATTCTGTCCGGAAACCTCTTTTCAATCGTTCCCGGACAATGCAAACGTTCCCATATTTTATGGTGACAAGGAATGTCATTCTGAGCACAGCGAAGAATCTGGAGAAGGAGGGCGGGACAACAAAGTTAAAAACATATACTTTCCCCGGTGATCCCCTATAACGCGGACACGTTGACGAAGTCAATAAAAAGCCGGCTCAAAATTGCTTCTGGGCCGGCCTCGTTGAATATTGCACGTTTCAGATATGCACGTATCATTCATCGGTATCCTGCTCAGCGTATGCTTTCAGGAGCTTATCCTGCACATCTGACGGAACAGGCTGATAATCTGCAAATTCCATTGTAAATGTCGCACTTCCTGATGTAAGGGAGCTGAGGGTCGTAGAATATTTGTAAAGTTCTGCGAGAGGGACACGCGCCCTGATCACATCGAATCCCTTGTCTGTCCCCATTCCTTCGATAAGAGCCCTGCGGTTCTGCAGATCCGACATACACGAACCCATATATTCGCTCGGTGTCATGACTACAAGATTATAGATAGGCTCCATAATCTTAGGCCCTGCATTTCGGAATGCTTCCTTGAAGGCATTGCGGGCAGCGAGGACGAACGAAATTTCATTGGAATCCACCGGATGCATCTTTCCATCGAATACATACACCCGGATATCGCGGGCCAGCGAACCTGTAAGAGGCCCCTCGTTCATCTTCTCCATTATACCCTTGAGGATAGCCGGCATGAACCTGGCATCGATAGCACCGCCGACAATACAGTTGTAGAATTCCAGCTTGCCGCCCCATTCCAGGTCGTAACTTTCCTTGCTCTTGATATTGAGCACCATATCCTTGCCATCGACCTTGAACTTGTTGGTCGCCTCGACTCCTTCCACTATAGGGCAGATGAGAAGATGAACCTCTCCGAACTGGCCGGCTCCTCCCGACTGTTTCTTGTGACGGTAGCCTGCCACAGCGACCTTGGTGATGGTCTCCCTGTACGATATCTTAGGAGGGAACATCTCTATCTCGATCTTGTTCTCGTTCTGCAGCCTCCACCTCACTATGTTGATATGCTGTTCTCCCTGTCCCTTGAGAATAGTCTGTTTCAATTCCTTGGAGTATTCGACTATGATTGTCGGATCCTCCGCTGATATCTTGGACAGAGCCTCGCCCATCTTCTCCTCATCCTTCTGCTCCTTAGCCTTGATCGCCGTACGGAACTTGGATGCAGGGAACTTGATATGTTCGTATACGATGTCGCTGCCTGGCTGGGCGAGGGTCGTATTTGTCTTTGCCGCACGGAGCTTCACCGTACAGCCTATATCTCCGGCATAGAGGTCAGACACCTTCTCCTTCTTCTTGCCGGCGACCGCATAGATAGTGGTGATCCTCTCCTTGTCGCCTGTCTCCGGATTCTCGAGGTCCTGGCCTTCGGTGAGCTCTCCGGACATCACCTTGAAATAAGCCACCTCTCCGAGATGCGACTCGACCGCAGTCTTATATATGAAGAGTGAAGTAGGGGCATCCTGCTTGCACTCCATCTCCTTTCCATCCTTGGTAAGGGCCTTCCTGTCAGCCGGTGACGAGGCGACCTTGATCGTGAACTCCATAAGCCTCTTCACTCCGATATCCTTCTTTGCCGACAGGCAGAATACAGGAAGGACTTCTCCCGCCTTGCATCCTATGCCTATACCCTTGCGGATCTCATCCTCGGTGAGCACTCCGGCCTCGAAGAACTTCTCCATAAGGGTGTCATCATATTCCGCCGCCCTCTCGATAAGCGCGGACCTCAACTCCTCGGCCTCATCCTTGTACTGTGCAGGTATCTCGAGGTCTTCCCTCGTACCGTTGTCATCCTTGAAATGATAGTATTTCATCTTGAGGACATCTATGAATCCGTCAAACGATGGCCCTGGATTGACCGGATACTGGATAAGCACCGGCTTCTTTCCGAACGCCTCCTTCATAGAGTCAAGTGTGCTCTCCCACGAAGCCTTCTCCCCGTCAAGCTGGTTGATCCCGACGATGAGAGGAATCCCGTACTGCTCTGCATAACGTGCGAAAATCTCCGTCCCGACTTCCACTCCCTGCTGCGCATTGATCAGAAGGACTCCGGTGTCACACACCTTGAACGCAGACACCGCCCCTCCGACAAAATCATCCGCACCCGGAGTGTCCACTATATTGAACTTCGTATCCATAAACTCCGCATACAGAGGGGTCGCATAAATAGACCTCTGGTTGATCTGCTCTATCTCGGAGTTGTCCGAGACTGTATTCTTCGCTTCGACGGTTCCTCGCCTGTCGATGACCTTTCCTTCAAAGAGCATCGCTTCAGATAATGTGGTCTTGCCTGACTTCGTGCTGCCAAGGAGAACCACATTCCGGATGTTTTGAGTTGAGTAAGCTTTCATTGTTACTTATAAGATTAATTAGTTTTTGTGTCTCAGTGTACCGTGTTTTATGGCACATCCTTGCAAACTTAATAAAATAATATGTAAATAACAACCTGTTTTATAATAAATATAAAGGAATACCCTCTCTGTATACTTTCAGAATGTCAGGTCCGGTCAGGCCGAAATTTTCAAGCAGATAGCTGTCCATTTCCGCACATGTCACCCCGAGCCTGCCGCACATATCGGTAAAGGATAAAGAGCCCGCCCGGTCAAGCATCTGTACGAACAGGCCGAATTTCTGTTCAATGAGAATTCTGTCCATTGTAAACTTTTTGTTGGCAAATCTCCGGCATTTCATCTGGATAATCAATAGACATACTTCCATTTATATGAAATGCGATGCATATTTTTCTGTTTTATGCAGTTTTTTCTGTTTTTGACATCTTTTTCTTGTCATTGACAAGTTTTTATTGCCTGCAACCGGGCGTGATATGTGATAGTTTTGCTGTCGAAAATTCGCATATGAATGGACAACAGTTCTGTCAAGAAGAATATCTCCAGGATAAGAAAGGCATCCGGCATATCCCAGACGGAAATGGCGGAAAGGCTGGGCATATCCAGGACTGCCTACCGCAATATCGAAACAGGTGACACGAAACTGATAAACGACAACGTGGACAGGATAGCATCATTGCTTGACACCACATCCGAAGAACTGGTTCTCGGATATACCCCTTCTGCAAAGGACTCTATGAAAGTCAATGACATCCAGAAAGAGAACGCATTGAAGCAGAAAGAGATGGCGGCAAGGTTCGAGACAGAGATTGCCAGACTGAACGAACAGATAAACACTCTCAAGGAATATATCGATGCCCTGCAGGAGACGGTGCGCACGAAAGATGAAATGATATCTATGCTGAAAAGAAAAGTTGCCGGGGACTTATAGATTGAGTATCTTTGAAGACAATTTCAGCCAGTTTCCGCAATGAAAAGGAACAGTCTCCAGAATTTTCTTGATAAAGGCAGGATAGAGGCAGGGTGCGATGAGGCGGGAAGAGGGCCTCTCGCTGGGCCCGTATTCGCTGCAGCCGTCATTCTTCCGGCAGACTTTCACCATCCCCTTCTCAATGACTCGAAGAAAATGACTCCCCGCGCCAGGGAAATCCTCAGGGGAGTGATCGAGGCCGAAGCCATCGCGTATGCAGTCGAGGCTGTAAGTCCATCCGAGATTGACAGGATCAATATCCTCAACGCATCGATCGCGGGGATGCAGAGAGCAGTGATAAGTCTGTCTGTCCGTCCTGAATATCTGCTGATCGACGGGAACAGGTTCCGCCCCTTCAGTTTCATATCGGCGCTGGAGAATTCACCGGTGGAGGAATCTGCCGCCTATGACAGCATCCCGTATTCATGCATAGTGAAAGGGGATGGGAAATTCGCTCCGATAGCTGCTGCATCCGTTCTGGCGAAGACATACCGGGACGAATATATGATGATGATCGCCAAGGAATATCCGGAATACGGCTGGGAAAGGAACATAGGCTATCCCACCAGGGAGCACATCGAGGCGGTCAGGAGATTCGGGCTCACGCCGTATCACAGAAGATCGTTCCATCTGAAAGAGCTGGAGCCCGCCCTGTTCTGACATCCGGCAGATGGCGATGGCCGGAACCAGTGAAGACAATTTCAAGACTTATATATTATGTACACAGTCAAGACATTCATTTTATGCAGCTTTTTCGCTCTGGCAATGGCTGCCCCATGCACCGGTATGAATAACGCCGGGACCGACGAAGGATATGTCCATATCAAGGACATCCCTTACATCTCCGACGGTGAGACCGACCCGTACAGGATCGAAAGATGCAGACTTGACCTGTACTATCCGGAGGACATCGAGGATTTCCCGACACTGGTATGGTTCCACGGAGGCGGACTGGAAGGCGGCTCGAAATCCCTCCAGGAAGGATTCCGCAGACAGGGCTTCGCTGTCGCCGATGTCAATTACAGGCTCTTCCCGAAGGCGAAATGCCCGGACTATATCAACGATGCGGCTGAAGCCGTTGCGTATATATTCAGCCATATCGAAGAATACGGAGGAGATCCGGACAGGATATATGTAGGAGGCCATTCCGCCGGAGGCTATCTGACACTTATGCTCGTGCTGTGCCCTGAATATATGGCCGGATACGGAGCTGATGCCGACCGGATAAGGAAAGCCTACCCTGTAGGCGGACAGACATTCACGCACTTCACGATAAAGAAGGAAAGGGGGATGCCGATGGATCTGCCGTATATAGATGAATATGCTCCCGTAAACAACGTGCGGAAGGAAGGCGCACCGCTGATGCTGATAACCGGAGACAGAGACATGGAAATGCTGTGCAGATATGAGGAGAATGACTGTCTGATGGCCATACTCCGGCATTTCGGGCATCCCGCTGTCCTGTACGAGCTGGATGGATTCGACCACGGCGGCGTGATCACCCCTGCATGCATCCTCATCAGAGATGACATCCATCGGGACGGAAGAAGTTCCGAATAAAACCCGGGACAGCAGGAAGATGACTTCCATTAAAATTGTATATTTGCAGTCTTTGTAATGTAAAACAGATTTTGTGATGAAGAGATTTATTTGTTTTTTCGCTGCCCTGGCGGTACTCGCCTCGGGAGCGAGAGCCGATGAAGGAATGTGGATGCTGCCGCTGCTGCAGAAGATGAACAGCAGGATGCTGTCAGAGGCAGGATGTCATCTGACCCCGGAACAGATATACAGCATCAACCACTCATCTCTGAAAGATGCAGTTGTACAGTTCGGCAGAGGATGCACAGGGGAGATCATTTCCGATGAAGGGCTGCTGGTGACCAACCACCACTGCGGATATTCCAGCATCCAGAAGCTCAGCAGCGTGGAGCACGACTACCTGACAGACGGATACTGGGCGATGAACCGCTCTGAAGAACTTCCCGTAGAAGGGCTCACGGTGACATTCCTTGAATATATGCAGGATATCACGGCTGAGTACAACGCCGCCAGGAAAAAGGCGGAGAAGATGTACAGGGACAGCACTGACAAGGACAGATGGATCAATGTATACCTCAACGAGCAGATCTACGGGAGGCTGGTGGACAAGGTAGCAAATGACTACCCGGGCTGTCAGGCGGATGTAGTGCCTTTCTATAATGACAACGTGTACTATATCATTGTCACCAGGACATACACGGACATCCGTTTCGTAGGCGCACCGCCTTCTTCCATCGGAAAATTCGGGGCAGACACCGACAACTGGATGTGGCCGCGCCATACCGGGGACTTCTCCATGTTCAGGATCTACGCGGACAAGGACAACAATCCGGCACCATATTCCGAGGACAATGTGCCGTACAGGCCTGAACAGTCCCTCAGGATTTCCCTCAAGGGCATAGACGAAGGGGACTACACTATGATTATGGGATTCCCCGGGACTACAGTCCGGTTCCAGACTGTTCCGGAACTGGAGAATATGCTGGCACAGAACGACATCCGGATCGCAGCAAGGACAATACGCCAGGATCTGATGCTGGAGGATATGCTCGCCGACCCGGCTGTGAAGATCCAGTACGCCAACAAATACGCCAGCTCATCCAACGGCTGGAAGAAGTGGAAGGGAATGAAGGTGGCGTTCGACAAGCTCGACATAACAGGCAGGGCAGCGGAAGAGGAGGAAGCCTATACACAATGGACAAAGTCAAGCAGGAAACGCACCGCCGAATACGGACACGCCCTCGATTCGATCAGGGATGCAGTGTCACGGATGGCAGGACCGTACAGCGTATATACCACTGCTTCCGAATCCGTCGCCAGAATAGAACTGTCCACATTTGCAATGAGATGCAACGCAAGCCTGACGGACACGACGGAAAGTGCCATCAACGATGCTGTTGAATTCATCTCCGGCTACTATAAAGACTACTCCGCCTCTACA
Organism: Candidatus Cryptobacteroides intestinavium; assembly: GCA_017694845.1. GTDB lineage: Bacteria > Bacteroidota > Bacteroidia > Bacteroidales > UBA932 > Cryptobacteroides > Cryptobacteroides intestinavium. The sequence continues at coordinate 54,840 of JADIMI010000083.1, read as the reverse complement.
GACCGGAAGATTGCAAAAGCCCTTTTGAAATTCTACAGGGACAATGTATCTCCGGAGTATTATCTTGAAGGGCTCGGGAGCGATTTCGCCTCAATGGATATCGATGCATACGTAGACAGTCTCTTCGACAGCAGTATATTCACATCCCTGGACAAGGTCAGGTCGGAAGTCGCCGCCAGAGGTGCATCCGCCATCAAGGAAGATCCTGCGGCAAAACTCGGAGCGGCATGCTTCAGGGTGATCAATGAAAGCTATGCTGCAATGCAGGATGGGCTGCAGAGCCTGGCTGCAGGACGCACAGCCTACACAGCGGGACTTCTGGAATGGAAGAAAGGCGAGCCATCATATCCTGATGCCAACCTGACAATGAGGCTGACCTACGGTTCCGTAAAATCCTACTCTCCGGCAGATGCCGTCCTCTACAGATACTACACCACCCTTGACGGAGTGATGGAGAAAGAGGATCCGGACAACTGGGAATTCGTGGTTCCCGAGAAACTGAAAGACCTGTGGAAGTCTGGAGACTTCGGAGATTATGCGATGCCCGACGGCAAGATGCCTGTGGCATTCCTCACCAACAATGACATCACGGGTGGCAATTCCGGTTCACCTGTCCTGAACGCAGATGGCGAGCTTATCGGACTGGCATTCGATGGCAACTGGGAGTCTATGAGCAGCGATGTGATGTTCGAACCGGAGCTCCAGAGATGCATCTGCGTGGATATCCGCTACGTACTGTTCATTATGGACAAGTTCGGAGGGGCCGGATATCTTCTGGATGAAATGGATATTGTACGGTAGAAAGGGCAGATTCTTCGCTGTCGCTCAGAATGACAGTTTCCGGCAGAATGCCACCCTGTCATCCTGAACAGAGCATTGTCATCCTGAACAGAGCATTGTCATCCTGAACGAAGTGAAGGATCTGAAAAAAGAAAACAAATATGACAAAAGAAGAAATAATCAACGCCCTGCGCGAAGTGGAGCACCCGGGTAACGGAGACAGGAACATAGTGGATCTCGGGATGGTGGATGCCGTCGAAACCGGAGGGGACGAGATCACGGTCAGCCTCGTCTTCCCGAAACACCGCGACCCTCTGGCAGAATATCTCATAGGCAGCTGCAAGGCTGCCGTGATAAGGCATTTCCCCCAGGCAACTGTCACAGTGAAGACAACGGTCAGGGAAGCACCGAAGAAGAAGGCCGGACTTGACCTCGGAGTAGAGGAGCTCAAAGGGGTGAAGCATCTCATCGGAGTGGCTTCAGGCAAAGGCGGGGTCGGGAAATCCACTGTAGCCGTCAACCTTGCAGTCGCACTTGCCAGGGAAGGATACCGCGTCGGGCTGGCAGATGCAGACGTATACGGGCCTTCCGTACCGAAGATGACCGGCACGGAAGGAGCTGTCCCGGATGCATTCAATGACCCGGATCTGGGCAGGGATGTGATTATCCCGATAGAGAAATACGGTGTCAAATGGATGTCGATAGGGTATTTCGCGAAACCGGAACAGGCCCTCATATGGAGGGGACCGATGGCCTGCAATGCATTGAAGCAGATGATACTGCAGGTCCGCTGGGGAGAGCTGGACTTCCTGCTCATCGATATGCCTCCGGGGACAGGGGACATCCATATCAGCCTGGTCCATGACATACCGTTCGATGGAGCCGTGATTGTCACCACCCCTCAGGATGTAGCGCTTGCGGATGTCGAGAAGGGAGTGAATATGTTCCGCAACCAGAGCATAAACAAGAGAATCTACGGACTGATAGAGAATATGGCCTGGTTCACTCCGGAAGAACTTCCGCAGAACAGATACTATATCTTCGGGAAGGACGGAGGCGCAAGAATGGCAGCGAAATACAATATCCCGCTCCTCGGCCAGATCCCTATCGTACAGAGCATCCGTGAAGGAGGCGACAGCGGGGAACCGGTCGCCCTCTCCTCCCGCCCCGACGGGACTGCATTCGCCGCCCTTGCCGCAAAACTTGCCGAAGAGGCGGACAAGATAATATGACATAGAGAATGGCGGTGACATCATCCGCACCGATCGGCAGACAGCGTGCCGGTGACCTCACAACCGGAGGGATCACCGGCACTTTGCTTCGTTTCACCATACCGATGATTGCAGGTTCCCTGCTCCAGCAATGTTACAATATCGCCGACACGATAATCGTCGGGCGTTTCATAGGAGCCGAAGCCCTGGCGGCAGTCGGGTCATCATATACATTGATGGTTTTCCTCACATCCATTCTGATCGGTCTGGCGATGGGGAGCGGCACCATCTTCTCTCTCCGGTTCGGGGCAGGAGATTCCGATGGGCTGAAAAAAAGCATAACAGCATCATTCATCCTCATTGGAGGGATCTCGGTTCTGCTTATTGCTGCTGCTTTTGCGACTCTTGATCCAGTTCTGGAATGGCTGCAGGTCCCGGCAGATGTCATCGACCCGATGCGGGACTACCTGTGGATTATCTACTGGGGAATAGGATTCACCTTTCTGTACAACTACTTCGCCGCTCTGCTCAGGGCTGTCGGAGATTCGGTCTCTCCCCTCCTCTGGCTTGCCTGCGCGGCAGTCCTGAATATAGGACTTGACCTGCTCTTCATTCTCCGCTTCAACTGGGGCATCGAAGGTGCGGCTGCAGCCACAGTCATTTCCCAGGCAGTCTCCGGAATCGGACTCGGAATACACACGATTGTGACAAGGCACGGCATGCTTCCATCCCGACAGGAATGCAGGGTGGACTGGAAAGTACTGAAAACCATTGCCGCATTCTCATCACTGACCTGTATCCAGCAGTCCGTAATGAATCTGGGTATCCTTGCGGTCCAGGGACTCGTAAACAGTTTCGGCACAGTCATTATGGCGGCATTCGCCGCAGCAGTCAAGATCGATTCGTTCGCATATATGCCTGTCCAGGAATTCGGGAACGCTTTCTCCACTTTCATTGCACAGAACTATGGAGCCGGCAGAAAGGACCGCATACGCCAGGGGATAGTCAGGGCAGTATTGATAATGTCTGCCTTCTCCATCGCGGTTTCCGCCATCGTGTTCATCGGGGCTGTCCCGCTAATGCAGGTCTTTGTAAGCGGACGGGAAACGGAGATCATCCGCGCCGGAGCAGAATACCTGAAAATAGAAGGAGCGTTCTACATAGGAATCGGGCTGCTCTTCATACTGTACGGATATTACAGGGCCGTCTGCCGCCCGGGTATGTCGGTCATCCTGACAGTCCTTTCCCTGGGCACGAGAGTCGCCCTCTCGTATATCCTCGCCCCAATCCCAGGCATTGGAGAGACGGGAATCTGGTGGTCGATACCGGCAGGCTGGGCACTCGCCGATCTCATCGGAATCATATACTATTTCCATCTCCGGCACAGGCAGGCTGCCTCCGCTGAATAAAAGGGGGATGCAGTTCAGGAATCAGCCGATCCGGTCAAGCCATCGGCCGCGGACAAGGCGGTAGAGGAAGATGGCGCCACGGAAACATAGTTCGATACACATTGCGATCCAGACGCCTTTCAGACCGAGCACCGGAGCAAGGATGGCTGCAAGACTCAGCCGCACCACCCAGATACTGAAGAAGTTCATACAGCTCGGAATCAGAGTGTCCCCGGTCCCTATGAAGGCGCAGTATGCGACAATGGAAGCTGCATACATAGGTTCGGCGAATGCCTCGATCCTAAGCACGGACACTCCCAGTTCCTTGATTTCAGCCACAGGGGTCATTATTCCCATCATCAGAGGGGCCGCAAGGTACATTACCGCCCCCATCACCGTCATCACGGCCATCCCGAGCACGACCGACATATTGGCAAACCTGCGCGTCAGATCCTTGCGGCAGGCGCCCACGCTCTGACCCACCAGCGTGGTCGCCGCATCTCCGATTCCCTGTCCCGGCATATAGCACAGGCTCTCGGCGGTCACGGCGAATGCATTGGCAGCAATCGCGATATTCCCCAGAGGTGCGACAATGACGGTGGATGCAATCTGGGCTCCGCACATTATCGTATGCTCAAGACCTATAGGAGCCCCTATCTGGAACGCCTTCTTCAACGTACTCCCCTGCATCCTCAGCCTTGACTTCTCTTGTGTCAGAGACAGTTCCCTGGACCTGAAGCAGAGATAGGAGGACATTATGCAAGAGGTTACGGCAATGGCAAGCGCCGTCCCGAGAGCCGCTCCGGCGACCTCCATACCGGCACCGTACATAGTGAAGCGGAGACCGAGGACAGAGATCTCCCTGGTCGGGAATATGAATATCGTATTGAATATCACATCGAGTATGCACATGAATACATTGAGCAGACTCGGCACCTTCATATTTCCGCTGCTCTGGAGCATACTCCCTGAAAGGCGGTTGAGCTGCATAAACGGAAGCGACAGGGCGAATATCAGGAAATATTCGGAAGCCATTCCCGTAATGGATTCATCTCCCCCGAGCCATCCCGGAAGAAAAGGGCTTACAGCACAGGCTACGCTCATAGCTCCCAGTCCGAAAACGGATGTCGCCGCCAGGGCCTGCCTCAGGACATCCCTCGCCCGTCTGAACTCTCCTGCACCTATGAGGTGGGCCACCTGCACACTGAAACCCACCGATGCAGCCGACAGTATCCCTCCGAAAAGCCAGGTGCTGGTGGACATCAGACCTATCGCGGCAGAAGCCTCGGCTCCGAGACTGCCGACCATGGAGGCATCGATGTACACCATAACTATATAGGAAAGCTGGGCAAGCATTGACGGGACACTCAGCCGCACGATCAGAGACAGCCTCTGCCTCCACGACAGCGGCATTCCCGTCCTGACCATTTCCAGCAATGCAGTCTCTGCTCCCATATTCTTATATCCGTACAGATCCTGCCGCGGCAGCACCGGACAGGCGCGGCAAATTTAATCAATTCTTCAATCCGGAATACAGATTTAATTTATATCTTTAGGCTGCGAATGCAACGCCTTGCGGCAATTATGGTTTAAATCAGTATACTATGAAAAAAATTTTGCTTATTGCAGTTCTGGGGACAGCAGCTCTGGCCCTTTCTGCACAGGAAAAAGGGGATTTCTCTGTAGGAGGTGTGATCGGAGTATCCGGAGGAAGCAACAGCTCGAAGATTTCCACCACCGTAGCCAATGAAACATCCTCGACCAATTCATCTTCCCCTGCAGCTACCTCATTCACTCTGTCACCGATGTTCAACATCTTCGTTATCGACAATCTCCAGCTGTCTGCCGGTCTGTCGTACCAGATGGGAAGGGAATTCAGCCGGAAAGACAGCAACGACAAGAACCTCTATAACTTCACCCACATCGCCCTCGGTGTAATCGGCGCCCACTATTTTGTCCCTGTCATCAAAGAACGCCTGTACTATACCCCGGGAATAGAGTTCGGTTTCGGAGGGGGCTCGAATGTGGCACAGAACAGCAGCAGCAACAAGACCACGACGAAGATCCCGTTCGTATTCGCATTCAACGCCAATCTGGGTACATTCGAGTTCAAGGCGACAGAGCACATCGGAATATCCTTGAACGTACTTGACCTGTCCGTCTCGACAGCCACTGTCCGGAACGAAAACACCCAGCTCAACATAATAACCAAAAGCACCAGCACTTCATTTGTCGCAGGCCTCAACTACGGAATCAGCGCCGGAGTGAAGTACTATTTCTAGGACAGCCGACTTACGGAATATTTATCTATATTTGCAGCCCGTTCTGAAGGTCAGAATGGGCTATTTTATTACAAAACACTGATTTATGGCATCTGAAGCAAGAAAGAGTATGCTCCATGGGGTACTCCTCATAGCCCTGTTTTCGTGCGCAGCTTTCTACATTGCGGATTTCGACTTTATAAGAAAACTTTCATTCAGTCCACTGATTGTCGGCATCGTACTGGGGATGCTGTATGCCAATTCATTGCGCAACAACCTTCCTGAGACCTGGGTCCCGGGCATCAAATTCTGCTCCAAACAGATCCTCCGGCTCGGAATCATCCTCTACGGATTCCGGCTAACTTTCCAGAGCGTCATAGCTGTGGGAACGGAAGCCATAGTGATAGACCTGATCATCGTCACTCTGACCCTTGCCATAGGAATAGCAGCCGGCAGACTTCTGAAAATAGACCGGGACCTTTCCCTGCTGACAGCAACCGGAAGCGCAATCTGCGGAGCAGCCGCCGTCCTGGGAGCAGAATCGGTGATCAAGCCGCAACCTTACAAGACAGCCGTTGCCGTCTCCACTGTCGTGATCTTCGGTACAATAGCAATGTTTGTCTACCCTATGCTTTACCGTAGCGGGGTAACAGGTCTGGACGAAACCGGAATGGGAGTCTACACCGGTTCCACCCTGCACGAAGTCGCCCACGTCGTCGGAGCGGGGAATGCAATGGGAGAAAACATTTCGGACACCGCAATCATTGTCAAGATGATAAGGGTAATCCTTCTCGCTCCCGTACTGCTGATAATGAGTTTCTTCACCGCAGGACGCACAGGAGGAAAGAGAAAGATAACGGTACCGTGGTTCGCATTCGGATTCATCGCGGTGATAGGATTCAATTCATTAAGTCTGCTCCCTGCATCAGTGGTAAGTTTCATCAACAGTTTCGATACATTCCTCCTGACAATGGCAATGACGGCACTCGGAGCCGAGACAAGCATAGACAAGTTCCGCCAGGCTGGAGCAAAGCCGTTCCTCCTCGCCACAATCCTTTTCATCTGGCTCATGGGAGGAGGCTATCTGCTTGCCAGATACCTCGGGCCTCTTCTGTAGTCCACCAGACAATTATATGCCCTTATCGGATCACCGGGAAAAGTATGTGTTCCTGACTTTGTTGCTACGGACGGATCGATGCCCCGTGCGCAGAGCCCCTCTACGGACCGCGAACAAACGATTTTTATAATAACTTGTATTTCAATAAGATACGAATTTGACTTGTTCGCGGTCCGTTGTCTTGCCCTTCTTCTCCAGATTCTTCGCTTCGCTCAGAATGACATTCCTTGCTCAGAATGACATTCCTTGTCACCATAAAAGAAGCCTGTCTCTTGTCATCCTGAACAGCCACTCTTCTGTCACCATAGACGGAGCCGTCAGGCGGAGTGAAAGATCTGGAGTACCACATTGGCAGCCACCGGGAGCGTATATCAAGGGATGACGGGGCATATCTCGCGAAGGACAGAGAGACATCATTCAGAACGTCCAATCTGCAGAACCTAAAACGACAACCGGACCTTGTTTATATTTTACCGGCAATATGAAGCACAGGAAGTACAATCCGGATTTCCTTGTCCATATCTTCGCCTTTCCACCAGACGATGAAATTGACCTTGGCTTCAACAACAGAATAGCCATTGCTTATGAAAGCGGCCAATTTTTTCTTGAACACATTGGAGAACTTCAGAACAGTCTGTCCTTTAGCATTTCTGCATTCGATTTCATCTGCATACAGAAGGTCCCCGCTCCTGAGATCGGAAATCGCTCTTTGCCTCGTACCGGAATCGCTTAACCAGATATCCGACAGAGACAGGAGCAGAGTCCTTTCTTCAGATGGGCTGTATTGTTTTGTATTATTATATCTTTCAATGCCCTCAACTGTAAATCCGTCAAGTAAAGACGAGTTCATATGTATCGAAAGATTATCCTTTGCCCTGGTCAGAGCGACATAGAGCAGTCTTCTGTCTTTGTCATCCTTCTGCTGGAACCGGTCCAGAACCAGAAAGACAGTGTCAAATTCCTTCCCTTTTACCTTGTGCATTGTGGAAACAGTCACCGAAGCCGTGTCTGACCTGACAAAATCTTCAAGGTGTGACTCCTTCACAAAAGTCTCGAAATCTGTCTTGTATTTAATCTTACGGTTAGTGGACTCGAATGTATTGATAAGATTATGACAGATTTCCTGCTTGTCGCTCCTGCTGAATACGGAATAAAAATCTGACTTGGCAGATTCCCAGTCATCATCGCTGATCACCGCACCTTCATCGCGGATATGCAGCCTGTCCATAAAGTACCTGATTTCTGCCAGAGAAGACAGATTAAACCCATCATTCGACTGTATCAAACTTGCCGGAACCTTTTGTTTCAAAAGAAGATCCAGAATTTCAAGAGCTTCGTCGTTTGTTCTGGTCAGGACGGCCACGGATCCCGAAAAGCTGCCATTCATAAGAAATTCCATTACGGACTCTGATACGGGTACGGCAAGGTTCCGGCCGGCATAACGGATCAGTTTCAACCTTCCAGGCTCCTGCCTTACCGGAACTATATCATAACTTTTCAATCTATGGCTTATAGTCGCTGCATACAGATTAGAAAATTCGACGAGATTACGGGCACTGCGGAAATTCTCCACCAGATCATATTTCTTCGCTCCCTCCGTATTCAGAAGATCTTCCATATACCTTGAATCCGAGCCCCTGAACGAATATATATTCTGATCATCGTCTCCGACTGCTATCACCCTCATATCTTCATTGAGAGCCATCAAGGCTTTGACAAGAGAATATTCATCCTCATCCATATCCTGAGCCTCGTCTATAACCAGCACTGTCTTGGTTATTCTTCCGATATCAACCTCCCGAGCCTCTATTTTCTCTACTGCCTGACTGACTATTTTTTCAGATCTATCAATACTGCCGATCATTCCGAGAAGATCGAAACAGTATGAATGGAACGTCTTTATCTCGACAAAAGCAGCAGCATTACCTATCAGAGCATATAGACGCTGCTTGAATTCCGTCGCAGCCGCCCTGGAGAAAGTCAGCATCAGAAGCTGATCGTGCTTCACATCCTCCATCAGCAGCAGAGATGCCAGTTTATGCGCCAGAACCCTTGTCTTGCCGCTGCCAGGACCGGCAGCGACCACTATCACCTTGCTCCTGTTATCTTTTATTATTTTCAACTGTGCCGGAGAAAGCTCTCCGAAAATCTGCCTGAACTTGGCCGGTGTAATATTCTGTGAGATCTCAGATCTTCTACCCCTGAAATATTTCTCCAGAAAGAACTGATATCCCATCTGGAAATAATCCTCCACAAACTGCAGGGCACCTTTATAATCCTCGATCATCTTCTTTGCGTACTCCCCGACTATATGGATCTGCTGTATCCTGTTTTCATAGAATTTACCGAGATTCTCGTATTCCTCCAGCCTGTACTTTTTCTTGTTATCCATTTCAAGGCGTTCCAGCTTCATACTGTTGTATATGACAAGGAAACCTCCTTCCACCTTGAGCGCCCCTATACGAGAAAGATAGAACAGCGCATCTTCAACATCAATGCTGGAAACAGTCTCCGAAAATGACGACAATGAATTCTCATATGCCTCCTTGACTGCAAGTTCTGAAAATTCAACCGATATTTCATCGTTGCCTGAAACAGAACTTTTTGCATTTTCATAAAGGTAATCTATTATGAATAAGGATAATGCCTGTCGCTTTCCGATCCTTTCCGGAAGGCTGTCTTTCTGCACAATGCACTGCACCGGAACTTGATTTCTGGAAGCCGACAACCGTTTCTTATGTATCCAGCCCTTTACAGCCCAGAAATTGAGAAGCGTCATTATCCTTTTGACATTCACATTCCCAAGCCCTTTCTCTACAGCCTGCTCATTCAGTTCTTTCAGATCAAGCACTGTCCCCGCTTCATCAAGGTATGGATAGAGGAAATCCTCTACTTCATTGAAAGCCTTTAATATACGCCTTGACTTATTTTCTGTGTCCCCTTTGTATATATAAGCAGTAATATCTTTGGAATCGGCAAGGATCTTTTCTTCCCTGAGGATATTTATTGTATGGATGATGTCCTCTTTGGGTATACCAAGTCTGTCAGCGAGATAATCAACCCTGGACTCAGCCTCATCAGCCCGCTGCCGGCTTCTGCTCGATATCAGGCTCCTTATTATGCGCACAGCACGCCTCTTGCCATCATCATCAAGCCGTGCCGATGCGGAAATCCTGTCTATAGCCTCCTGCGCAGTTCTGACAAGTATCCCGGTTGCATATACACGAGGCATATTCTGCCCCCTTCTGAGATAACCGGCCTGCTCCAGAGATGCAATGGCTGTCCTTACTCTTGTCTCGATATCAGAAACTCCGTCATCCCAGCCTGCAAGCCTTGCAATTTCAAGGGCGGAAGCGGAAAAGGAAGAACGGTATTTCGACAATCCTTTGACCGCCTGCCATACCTGCTGTATCTCCTTGACCGTTATCTTTGTCTGATTAAGCAGAATAAAATGCTTTGACAGATCTTCCTCGTTGAAAAGCACATAACAGTCTGCCTCGATATTTTCATCCCTGCCTGCCCTGCCGGCCTCCTGCACATAATTCTCTAACGAATCCGAAATCTGATAATGAACCACCAGCCCGACATCGCTCTTGTCCACCCCCATACCGAATGCAGATGTCGCAACAATTATACGGACCTCGCCTGCCATAAAAGCATTCTGGTTCCTTATCTTTATATCCGGCTCCATCTTCCCGTGATAGGGTCTGGCAGAAAATCCATCCTTCTCCAGCCTGCCCGCCAGATCTTCCGCCTTACGGGTCCTTGTAACATATACTATGGCAGGACAGATCCTTTCCTCTAAAAGTCTCCTTAACGCCTGATATTTCGCCTCATCATCCTTTTCAGGAAGCACAGTATAGTGCAGATTCGGTCTCGTTACCGTAGCAGTGAACAGCTTCAGATCCAGAAACAACCTGTCTTTAAAATACCTGCTGATGTCTTCTATTACCTGTGGCTTCGCTGTTGCCGTGAAACAGGATACCGGAATATTCCACTGGAGATTCTTCTTCTCCTGTATCATCTTTATGAAATCAGCGATATACAGATAGTCGACTCTGAAATCCTGTCCCCAGGAAGAGAAACAATGTGCCTCATCAATGACAAATCTGGCTATCTTCCGATGCAGAATAAGTTTTTCAATTGATCTTGACCGCAAGGATTCAGGAGAAACATAGAGAATGGAGACAGTCCCGTTTTCAACCCTTTCAAAAGCCTTTGCTCTCTCTATCGGGTCAAGGAGACCGTTAATTGTGGCCGATTCTGTTATCCCTTTCTTCTCAAGATTATCCACCTGGTCCTTCATCAGGGACTGAAGAGGGGATATGACCACCGTCAATGCTCCTGTATTCTCTCCTGCAATAAGAGCTGGAAGCTGAAATGCGAGCGACTTACCCCCGCCTGTAGGGAATACTGCAAGAAGAGACTGGCTCTCTACGGCTGTGCGGACAGCCTTTTCCTGTAAAGGCTCTCCGCCATAGCTTCTGAAAGAACTGAACCCGAACCACCGATACAGAGCCGAATGGATATCGAGTGATCTGTCACAGTACGGGCATCCATCAGGACAAGGCGTATTACGGAGACGGAACATCATCTGTTCGACCTGTGGATAATTGTGCAATACCCAGGATGGCGTGACAGAGCGGACAGCCTTGTCACTTTCCATTGCCGTTATCAAGGCCAGACAATATGCCAGAGCCACAGGCTGTTCCGTCATCATCCGTTCAAGATCGGCATTGGCACATATAGTATCCCGGAAACAGTTTCTGACAAGATTGCATACAGCCTCCGTTTCCCTGCTGTATCGTGGAATATCACGCCTGAACATTGACAACAACCCCTTGATGACCGGTTGCGGATTATTCTGGAGCGGCACTTCCCCGCTGTATCCAGTATATCTGAAAAAGGCCATGAATTCGTCCGTGCCTTTTAACAGACTCCAATATATTGTCTTCAGGCTATCATCAAGACGGGCAAAAGCTGCCGCCTCATCATTGAAAAGATCACACGCTTTGATGGAATCATTCTGAGGATTATTCAATTCATCCACCTGCAGCTTGTCATCTTTCAGAAGTTTATGATACGGCTTTTTCGGGAACAGTAACGGTGACAGATATAATGTATCTATGGCTTTGTCTCTGGCAATACCCGCCTCGTCCAGAGCATTCATAAGATACTTAAGATCATGGTTCAATATATTATGCCCGCAGACATATTCAGCACCTCGTAGAAATCCGGCAAAGTCCGTCATTGATGAACCGTGAAACCGGGGTCCATCTGACCTGATACCACCTATATCCAGCACCTTGCCGTTTCTTGGATCGACTTCGGCATCTATGAATGCTATTATGGACATAAATACGCCTTGATCAATACAATATGCAAACTTACGGAAAATTTTTGATGTAACAGTACCTGCGGGAGGGGGAGGGAGCTATCGGGCGGAGATGGTGTTGGAGCCGCCTTTGAGTCTGTAGGTACGGCCTTTCCAGACAAATGTGCCCGATACGGTTTCAGGGATGGAGATTTCTGCGGACAGACGGCCATCTCCGGAAACGGAATACGAGACTGAGACCTTGCCTTCAGGATGAGGAATCTCTCCCGATGCCTCCTTCAGGTCACCGAGAGATGGGGCGATCCTCACCTCTCTGAATCCCGGGGCGGTACTTTCTATCCCGAGCAGGGTGCGGAAGAATTCCACATTGAGACTCGAGCTCCATGCGTGACAGTCAGACCTCGATGGCTCCGGCTGCTCGGCCCAGGTGGTAAGTCCGAGAGAGAGCTGGTCACGCCAAGGCTGGAGTTCGGCACAGAGCATATCTCCCCTGCCGGACAGTCTCATAGCCTGCATAAGATAATATCTGTAATAAAGGGTGCACTGCCAGATCGACCCGTCCTTCATAAGCCTGTCAAAAAGCATCCCTGCATCTTCACCGGAAACCGCACCGGACAGGATGGCCAATATGTTCCCGTGCTGGGAATAGCTGCTGTGACTGAACGTGTCTGCGAAAAGACCTTTCCCATTGTCCCAGTACTTGTCCTTTACCGTCTTTCTGACAGCATCGGCAATCTCTGAATAATGGCTTGCCAGAGCAGGCTGTCCGAAAGCTGCCTCCATCTCTGCCGCGGCTGAAAGCGCGAGCACATACTGGAGATCCTGGACAATGGAATTACCATCCTTCTCCCGCACCGGCTCCCCATCAGACGTCCCGCACCAGTCCATAAAGAACCAGAAAGGAATCCTGTCAAGGCTCATATCCGGCCTGAGAAAGGTTTCATACCACGAGAGAATCGAACGGGCCGCAGGAAGCATGGACTTCAGAAACGCGGAATCGCCTCTGTACATCCAGTAGTCGTGACACATACATATCCACCACAGGGAGAACGGAGGGATGAACTGATGAAGAGAAGATGGATACCGGCTCATCGTGATACCATCCGGCACCATTGACCTGAAGCCCTGCTCTATGGCATAACGCACCATCTCATCATTCCTCGTGTTGTACATAGTGATCATCGCCTGTATCCTTGTATCCCCGAAATACTGGAGCTGTTCGTAATACGGACAGTCCATATAGGTGTCGGCCGCGCACAGCCGGGCGGTTCTCCAGCCGGTCTCCACAATTCTGTCGGCATCTGCGATGCCCGGAGCGGAAAAAGATGATTCCAGATGCAGCGGATACATAGATGACACGGCATACAGGTCATCGATCACAAGCGGCTCGTCTGCTGTCTTCACTGCCAGCCGGACATATCTCCACGTTCTCCACCACAGAGGCGTGAAAGACCTTGACGAGCCTCCGTCAGACACTATTCTGTCGGCGTATCCGATAAAATGTTTCCCATCCACCTCGTTTCTGTCACCCTTGTCATTCCAGCTGCCTTCCTTATACAGAGACTCCGCATACTGCAGCTGTATCTCCGCCCCTGTTCCGCCACTGAATTCGAGGGTCGGATACCCGGTGACAAGGACGGAATTGTCAATCAGCAGTTCCGCTTCCGTGTCGGGAGGAATCACCAGCGGGCGGGAACCTTCAAGGAATCCGGAAAGGGCACCGGTGTTACCGGTCCTGTCAGCGGCCAGCCCGGAGGCTCTGCGCACCTCGGCCATACGGACCGGCTTGAGCTCCATCTGCTGCACCGGCGACGGGACAAGCTGCCAGCCGGGATAGTCTCTTGCTCCTTTAGCCGCACCCTGGATAATGATCCTGGCCTTTTCCCATCCGGAATCATCATAATCAGGATCCTCCCATCCCCAGGGATATTCCGATGCTATGAACTGTTCGCAGGCCCCGGCTGCATAATAACCCGATACAGGCTGCATATATGGAGAAAGCGACCTGTCGTGAAAACAGAGCCAGGAATCACCGGTGTTGACCAGATCCTCGTTATGGGTATTCCCCTGCATTATGAATCCGGTCTTCCCGAAACTCATCTGTGCAAGAGGTCTGTCCGATGCGAAATTCCATACCACCGCCGCAACCGTGTTCTCGCCCCGCCTCAGATACCGGCCTATATCATACGTTGAATAATTCCAGTTATAGACATCCCCATATTCCGGACCAAGCCCGACAAAATCTCCGTTTACATAGAGTTTATACCTGCTGTCAGCGGAAACGTGGACAATGAAGCTGTCGGGTGCCGCCCCGAGGCTGAATGTCTTCCTGAAACGGCATACCGTGTACTCGTTTTCAACCATATCCTGCACTGAAATCCATTGCGCCGGCCAACGGCCTTCCATAAGACGCTCATCTATTCTGGAGGCATCCCAGCCCTCCAGCCTTGTCTGACCATCCACAGAGCCTGCAAGGACAAGCAGGGCTGCAGACAGAAACAGGATATTTCTTTTCATAACTGAGTACAAATTACGGTTGCAACTATTTCTTCGATGCCCTCTTCTTCGGAGCCTTGCCGGGGCGGCTGTCACCGTCGGCTGTCACGGACGCAGAACTGTCCTCCGTCATAAAGAACCTGTACTGAAAAGCGATAAGATACAGGGCTCCGCAAGTGACGCAGCTGTCGGCAAAATTGAATACAGGGGCAAAGAACCTGAACGGATCGCCACCTATAAGAGGCATCCAGTCAGGGAATTGCGTGTCAATTATCGGGAAATAGAACATATCCACCACCTTCCCGAACATAAAAGGAGCATAGCTGCCGCCGAGATATGCGACCTGCCAGGGGGTGGATTCCGAGAAAATAAGTCCGTAGAAATAGCAGTCTATAATGTTGCCCATTGCTCCGGCGGCAATCATCGTAAGACCGACAACCACTCCCGTCGGAGTACCCGGTCTCTTGAGGAGACGGGACACCCACCACACAATGGCAGCAAAAAGGCCGATCCGGAGAAACGAAAGAATGAACTTTCCCACCGCGCCTCCGAACTTCATACCGAAAGCCATTCCCTCGTTTTCGATAAAATAGATTCTGAACCAGTCTCCGAAAACGTTGAAACTTTCTCCCAAAGTCATATTTGTCTTGACCAATACCTTGATCACCTGGTCGACCACGACCAGCACGATACCGAGTATCAGCAGCAGCCTGCCTCTGGAAATCTTCATACTACTTGTTCTTGTTCAGCATTTCCTTGGCCTCTACGGTCAGCGTAGCGTGAGGCACCAGACGCAGTCTCTCCTTCGGGATCAGCTTCCCAGTGACGCGGCACACTCCGTATGTCTTGTTCTCTATCCTGACAAGGGCGGCCTCCAGATTCTGGATAAACTTGTACTGACGCTGTGCAAGCTGCCCTGCCTCCTCCTTCGAGAGCGTAGTAGCGCCTTCCTCCATCACCTTGAATGTAGGCGATGTATCCTCGATGTCGTTGCTGGATCCGTGGGTGACGACATCTCGCAAGGTCTTATACTCTCTCTTGGCCTTTTCAAGCATATCAAGGATTATTTCCTTGAATTCCTGCAGTTCTTCGTCGCTGTAACGAACCTTAGGCTCGGCAACATTCTTTTCTTCAGCCATAATGCTATTGTTTTTATGTTAATAATTTCAGTTTCTTTGACAGATCCTTCGCTTCGCTCAGGATGACAGTTCAGGAGGACAGGGGGTGCTCCAGATCCTTCGCTTCGGTCAGGATGACAGTTCAGGAGGACAGGGGGTGCTCCAGATCCTTCGCTTCGCTCAGGATGACAGTGGGACGGTCAGGATGACAGTGGGACGGTCAGGATGACAGTGGGGCGGTCAGAGCCTGGAGACGCTGATCCTGATCACCGAGTCATTCCACTCCACCTCGGAAGCATCCCCTGCTTCTGAAAGCGGAGCCACCTCTATCTCCCTGGCAAGAGTCTGGGATGCCACATAATCCTTGAAGGATGCCAGAGATGCCTCTATCTCATCATAGTCTTGCCCTTCAGCGAATATCCTGACGGATATCTTGTCCGTCACATCGAAATCACTGTCCTTGCGCAGGTTCTGTATCCTGTTGATCAGCTCCCTCGCCGTACCTTCCTTCCTGA
Organism: Candidatus Cryptobacteroides intestinavium; assembly: GCA_017694845.1. Lineage (GTDB taxonomy): Bacteria > Bacteroidota > Bacteroidia > Bacteroidales > UBA932 > Cryptobacteroides > Cryptobacteroides intestinavium. The sequence goes on along the minus strand of JADIMI010000083.1, from coordinate 38,619 downwards.
GTTCATCCGTGACGGTAATGTCGAGCGCGAGCGTGAGCGGGCCATCTGTCGCCACAAGCCAGCCCGGCATATCCTCTGAAGATATCTCGTAATCCCCTCTGGCAAGTATGACATCCCCATCCGCAAGTTTCAGGACATAATCACTGCCGGAAGCCTCGGAAGCCTGTATGGCGGCGATATCTTCCTGTCCGAGTGCTCCGAACGCGGCAGCAATGGACTTCATCCTCGCCCCGTATTTCTTGCCGAGAGTCTTGAAATTAGGCCGTATCTTCTTGGTGATCAATCCTGTCGTATCTGATATGAATTCGGCATCCTTGACATTGACCTCTCCGAGGAGAAGAGCCTTGACTTTCTCCAGCTGAGCCTCTATCTTCTTGTCGATCACTGGTATGACAAGCTTTGAAAGAGGCTGGCGCACCTTTATGTTCACCTTGCGGCGCAGAGCGAGAACCATCGACGATGCCCTCTGGGCCAGATCCATCCTCTCTTCAAGATCCTTGTCGACTGCCGCTGCATCATACGCAGGCATTGCCTCGAAATGCACAGACTCAGCTCCAGGTACAAGGTCGAGGTACATCTTTTCCATATAGAACGGAGCTATCGGGGCGGCAAGCTTTGCTACATCTACAAGCACCTCATACAGAGTCTGATATGCAGACAGCTTGTCCGCATCCATCGACCCTCCCCAGAAACGTTTCCTGTTGAGGCGGACATACCAGTTGCTCAGGTGGTCGCAGACAAAATCCTGTATCAGACGGCCTGCCGTAGTCACATCATAATCCTCGTATGCCGCGACGACATCCTTTACAAGGGAATTGAGCAGTGATATAACCCATCTGTCGATCTCCGGCCTTTCTGATATCCTGATCTTCGGTGCATTGATATCGAAACTGTCCACATTGGCATAGAGGGCGAAGAACGAATACGTATTGTACAGCGTCCCGAAAAACTTCCTCCTTACCTCATCCACTCCCGACTCATCGAACTTGAGGTTGTCCCACGGCTGTGAATTGGTGAGCATATACCATCTGAGGGCATCCGGGCCGTATTTGTCCAGAGCCTTGAACGGATCGACCGCATTCCCGAGACGCTTGCTCATCTTGTTCCCGTCCTTGTCGAGGACGAGGCCGTTGGATATCACCCTCCTGAAAGCACAGGTCCCGCTGACCATCGTATGTATCGCGTGCAGGGTGTAGAACCAGCCCCTTGTCTGGTCGACACCTTCCGCAATAAAGTCTGCGGTGCACCCGAATTCAGGAGAACCGAGATTGCGGAGCCCCTCCTGTGCATACGGCATAGCACCGGAATCAAACCACACATCGATAAGGTCTGTCTCGCGGACCATCTTCCTGCCGTCGGCAGACACAAGGAATATATTGTCCACATACGGCCTGTGCAGGTCGATCCGGTCATAGTTTTCCTTCGACATGTCATCCGGATCAAATCCTTTGTCCTTCAATGGATTCGATTCCATGATACCGGCCGCCACCGATTTCTCGATCTCCGAATACAGTTCCTTGAGGGAGCCTATGCACTTCTCCTCCCTGCCATCCTCTGTCCTCCAGACAGGCAGCGGAGTGCCCCAGTAGCGGCTGCGCGACAGATTCCAGTCCTGGATATTCTCAAGCCACTTTCCGAAACGCCCGGTACCTGTGGAAGCCGGCTTCCAGGTTATGGTATTGTTGAGCTCTATCATCTTGTCCCTCACGGCGGTAGTCTTTATGAACCACGAATCGAGAGGATAATATATCACGGGCTTGTCAGTCCTCCAGCAATGAGGATAGGAGTGGGTATGCTTCTCTATCTTGAACGCCTTGCCCTGCTGCTTGAGCATCACACAGATATCGATATCAAGAGTCGGATCATCCGGGCCGAGGGTCTCATCGTATGCATTCTTGACATACCTGCCGGAGAACTCGGCATAATCAGGAGACACCCTCTGCGCAACGTACTCAGGATCAAGATCCTCTATGCGGAAAAACCTTCCCTTGCGGTCGACCTGGGCCTGACGGTCCCCGTTCCTGTCGACAACCAGAAGAGCAGGAACCCCGTTCTGTTTGGCCACCTTATCATCATCCGCTCCGAAAGTAGGGGCGATATGGACAATACCCGTAGTCCCTTCCTCTGTAGTGACATAGTCCCCCTGGATGACACGGAAAGCCCCATCATCCGGTCTGAACCACGGGATCAGCTGCCGGTAGCCTATCCCCGCCAGCTCCGAGCCCTTGAACGTACCGTCCAGTACTCGGAACGGCACCAGCTTGTCCCCTTTCTGATAGCTTTCAAGAGGAAGACCGGCCGCTTTCGGGTTGAATATCGAATTCACCAGGGACTCGGCCACGACATAGACAGCCGGATCCCCCGTATATGGATTGTATGATGATACCCTTACGTATGTAATGTCCGGACCGACGCAGAGGGCGGTGTTGGAAGGAAGGGTCCACGGTGTCGTCGTCCAGGCGAGGAAGAACACTCGCTGCTCCCCGCTGTCGAAAAGCATCTGCGACTTCCCGTCCTTCACCACCTCGAACTGGACCGTGGCAGTCGTATCCTTCACATCCCTGTAGCAGCCAGGCTGGTTAAGTTCGTGCGAACTGAGCCCGGTTCCGGCAGCAGGAGAATACGGCTGGATAGAATAGCCCTTGTAGAGCAGACCCTTGCCGTAGATATCCTTCAGAAGATACCAGAGAGTCTCGATATACCGGTTGTCGTATGTGATATAAGGGTCATCCATATCGACCCAGTAACCTATACGTTCAGTAAGGGAGACCCACTCTTTCGTATATTTCATAACCTCCTTGCGGCAGGTCCTGTTATATTCCTCGACACTTATCTTCGTCCCTATATCCTCCTTGGTGATTCCCAGCAGCTTCTCCACACCGAGCTCGACAGGAAGTCCGTGCGTGTCCCAGCCGGCACGGCGTTCCACCCTGTATCCGCTCTGGGTCTTGTAACGGCATACAGCATCCTTTATCGAACGCGCCATCACGTGGTGTATGCCCGGCATACCGTTGGCTGAAGGCGGGCCTTCAAAGAAAATGAACCGCGGAGCGCCCTCCCTGACTTCCAGCGATTTCCTGAAAGTCCCGTTCTTTTTCCACCGGTCCAGCACCTCTGCTCCGACAGTCACAAGATCAAGTCCTTTATACTCGTTGAATTTCATATTTTTTATATAATTTTGCAACCGTTTATCCCTATCGGGAAAGCCAATAAAAACAAACTGCAAATATATAAATTTATAGAAAGAAAATGAATATTCTGGATATCATCCTGCTGGTCTGCTTCATCCCCGCAGTCATAGGAGGCATCAGGAAAGGATTCATAGCCCAGGTAGTCGCCATAATCTCGATAGTGCTCGGTGTATGGCTCTCCGTGAAATTCGCCTCTATGGCGGGAGCCTGGATATCCCGGTGGATCGAGACATCGCCCCAGCTGATCAACATCATATCGTTCACAGTCATCTTCATAGCAGTGGCCATCGTCCTTTTCGCCATCGGCAAGCTGCTCGAAAAGACCATAAAGATCATAATGCTCGGCTGGCTCAACAGACTGCTCGGAGTGCTGTTCTCGATGCTGAAATGCATCCTCATACTCGGCTTCATATGCATAGTGTTCGAGTCCATCAACACCAGATACGGCATAGTCCCTGCCTCATACCTCGACAGCTCACTGCTGTACGGGCCTTTCAGGGATATAGCCATCTCGGTATTCCCATATTTCAAGGAACTTATAGGCATATAGGACAATGGAAAACATCATACTGATAGAAACATCCACAGAGCTGTGTTCGACAGCGATCGCCTGTGATGGAAAGATAATATCCAGCAGAGAGAGCGGCACCCCGAGGGCGCACGCATCCCTCACGGCAGTGTTCATAGATGAAATGCTCAGGGAGACCGGGCTCGGCATCAAGGACTGCTGCGCAGTATGCGTCAGTATGGGGCCGGGCTCGTATACCGGACTCCGTGTCGGGGTATCCACCGCCAAGGGTCTGTGCTTCGGGGCGGGCATCCCTCTTCTTGCCGTCGGCACCCTGGACACGCTGGTATGGAAAGCCATCGGGGGCAATTATGCCGTCAGCCATAGAAATATGAAGGAAAATCCGGAAACCGGCCCGGCAGAGAAATGGAAATATATCGTGCCAATGATAGATGCGAGGAGGATGGAAGTATATACTGCGGTGTTCTCTTCTGACGGAAGGCAGCTGACCGGCACGGAAGCGAAGATAATAGACAGCGGAAGCTTTTCCGACCTGCTTTCAGAGGGACCGGTCCTGTTCATAGGAGATGCGGCGGACAAGTGCAGCAAGGTCATCGCCGACGGCAACGCCAGCTTCATGCAGTGCTGCCCCGATGCATCATCAATGCTCGTACCGGCCATGGCTGAATACAAAGAAAAACGGTTCAAAGATGTCGCATACTTCGAACCGTTCTATCTGAAAGATTTTGTAGCCACTGTAAGCCGGAAGAAACTTTTCTGAATACCTCTTCCGGGGCCTGCGTCATTTGAGGAGTCTGTCAAGGACTCTGCGGAGCGATGCCGCATCGGTCACCCTTTCATCAAGCATCTGCCCGTCAGACAATATGAACGATACCGGCAGAGCCGACAGATTGTATGTAGATACGGCAGAGGATGCTGTCCCGAGTCCGTCACATACATTAATCCACCCGAGTCCCTGGTCCTTGACAGTCCTGGCCCATCCGGCCTTGTCTGCAGAGATCGCCACCTGGTATATCTCGAGTCCCTTGCCGGAATATTTCTCATACAGAGGCTTGAGCACATCATTGTTGAACATCTTCTGCGCCGGCTGGGCCGGATCCCAGAAATGAAGGAGGATGACCTTCGCACCGACTCCGCTCAACTTTCGTTTCACCCCTGTCACATCCGGCAGATCGAGATCCAGATAATCCACCGGCTCGGCCTTCTCGAGCATAGTGGACATCTCAAGCATCCTGTACCGTCTGTCAGCCTCCCGCCTGAGAGCCTTTACATATCTCGAATCAGGATACAGGGTCTCCAGGGAATCACTCACATTAGAAAAATGGATGGCATCGGTCTGCTGCCCGAATACCGGAAGGTTGACTCCCACCATCTGGAACAGAACCGGGATTGTCGTCATCGAATACGGATTGGACATCACATACCTCAATCTGCCCCTGTAATAGTTTATATATTCCCTTGCAAGCTGCCTTCTCAATGTATCGGCCTGAGGGGACGTCTGGTCAGTCTGATCCAGCCTTGTGGACAGGGCGATGAACCTTGCAGAGAAATCCGCCAGGTCCTTCTCCACCTGCATAAGCTTTTCCGACTCTTCCGATCCGGACACCGTATATGAACCGAGGGTATCTGCCTCTACCGTCACCCTGTCCCCTTTCTGGAGCAGGAGAGAGGCTATGCGCGTATCCTTGTAGAAAAGATAGACGAACTCCGGCTGCGCCTTCTCGACATCCACCTTATACAGGAACTGCCCGGCAGCATCGGTCTTCACCGTATCAAGAACTTCATACTGATTGATATTCAGAAGCTTGACTATCACTTCCGATTCCGGGGCGTCTGCCAGGGTACACTTCACTGAAGCCTTGCCGGCACAGGACACCACAGCCGCGGCTATGAAGCCGTAGCAGATGGCGTAAAGCAGATATCTACTGAAGCTTCTCATATTCTTTCAGTATTGATTCCGCTATGGCCGCCATCTCATCGGATGCAAGCTCGAGCTTCTTTTTCCTGAAGTCCATATCAGACTCGCTCTGCAGAGGTACAAGATGTATATGAGTATGAGGGACCTCCATTCCGAGGACAGCCACACCCACCCTGCTGCAAGGCACGGCGGCCTTCAGCGCTACAGCCACCTTGCGGGCAAACTCCCAGAGACCGGTATATGTCTTCCCGTCAAGATGGAAGATATAGTCATCCTCGATATGTTTCGGAATGACCAGCGTATGTCCTTTCGCCATCGGGGCTATGTCAAGGAAAGCATAGAAATCATCGTTCTCCGCCACCTTGTAGGATGGGATCTCGCCCTTGGCGATCTTTGTGAAAACTGTTGCCATAATCTATAATGTAATATCCAGTATCTCGAACTTGATGACACCTGACGGCACGTGGGCCTCTACGGTCTCCCCCTTGGAATGTCCCATCAGGGCCTTGCCGATAGGCGTCGTGGCCGCAAGCTTCCCGTGCGCGAAATCGGCCTCGCTCTCCCCTACAAGGGTGAATTCCATCACCATTCCGTTCGTGAGGTTCTTCACCTTCACCTTGTTGAGCATCTGCACCTTTTCGGTCCCTATCTGGGACTCATCGATAACCCTTGCGTTGGCGACCAGATCCTGAAGCTTGGCAATGTTCAGCTCAAGCAGTCCCTGGGCCTCCCTGGCCGCTTCATACTCGGCATTTTCAGAAAGGTCACCCTTGTCTCTCGCCTCCGCAATCTGGGCGGATATCACCGGACGCTGCGCAACAGCATCCGCCAGATCCTTCTTTAACTTGTCCAGACCCTCCTGGGTCATATAATGTATAGCCATAATACTTGTTTTTGTGTCGTTCCGACAAATTGTTCCTAAAAATCGTTCTGTACAGACAAATTAAAAAGGAGTTCTGTTGTATTCCTACACAGAACCCTTTCCTTGCAAATATAAGAAATTTATTTTACTCCTTGAACTTCGGAGACATAATTTCAGAATATATGACAAGTTTTTTCAGGTCGATCTTTTCCTTGCGGTCTCCTGAAACCACCTGTCCCGCAGATTCACGCCTCTGACCGCATCCGCAATCAGCAGCATCATATCCGTTTAAATCCTCAGTCTCCATATACCGTATCAATAAGGTTCCTGCATAATTCCCTGTCCTTGACAAGCTGCTCCTTCAGCGCATCCAGAGAGGCAAACCGGATCTCCTTCCTTATCCTTCTTATGAAGGAAAGCCGGATATCAAGTCCATATATGTCTTCATCAAATCCAAAGATATTGGTCTCGATAGTCCTCGCGTTGCCTTCCCGGACAGTAGGGCGGTTGCCGATATTGCACATCCCGTAAAAGTCCCTGCCGAGGGTGTTGACCCTGACAAGGTACGCCCCGTTCTCAGGAATCAGCTTCAGAGGTTCATAAAGTTCCATATTGGCAGTCGGAAAGCCTATGGACTTGCCGAGCCGCTCTCCGGCCACCACCACTCCGGTCAGACTGTAGCCGTAGCCCAGCATCCCGGCGGCGGTCTGTACCTCCCCTGCCTCTATCATAGCCCTTATCCACGTGGAGCTGACGGCTGTACCGGTATCGGAATTCAGCCTGTCCGCCATGATCACCTCCAGACCTGCCTGCGCAGCCGCTGTCGCCGCATCTTCCGGTGTACTGCAGTCAGAGCCTACCCTGTTGTCGTATCCGAGCACCACAGCCGTCCCGCCGAAACGCGCGGACACATAGTCCCGGAAATATTCCTCCGCGGTGAGCCTGCTGAACTCCTTTGTGAACTCCACCACCTCTATCCTGTCTACACCAAGGGACTTTATCAGGGCCTTCTTTTCATCCAGGGATGTAAGAAGTCTCAACGAACTCGCATCGCATTGAAGCACATTGCGGGGATGAGGCCAGAAAGTCACTACAAGGCTCTCATCTCCGCGTGCTCTCGCCGTCTCCACAAGACGGCCAAGGACAAGACGGTGCCCGGTATGGACACCGTCGAAGAATCCGGTCGCTACAACCATCTTACAAGTTCAAAATCCTGTCTGTGAGGAAGCAGCGGATTCCTTGCATAGATCCTGGCCGCCACCTGGTACAGACCTGTGGTCTGCGGCAGAAGGGAAGCCTGGTACCTGACCACACCATCATTGTTCTCCACAGGAGTGAACTCGAAATGTTCCTGTATGTGAAGGGCTCCCTTCGAGTCAGATGAAGCGAACAGAAGCTCCACTCCGACATCTTCCGGCTGAAGGTCTCCTATGCTGAGGACGACCTCGGCGTTGAACTCCTTGCCGAGAGCTATGTCATCATGGGAGCTATCCGGCTTGACCATCGAAATCACACCGACATTCTGCCACTCCCTGCGCAGATGCTTCTTCCAGGCCGCAATCTGGCGCGCCACCCTGTAGTCATCAGCGACAAGGCTTGCAGTCCTCTCCGACTGAGGGTTATAGTACTGGTTGATATAGTCGGTGAGCATTCTGTTGGTGGTGAAGTTGCATGCAACCTGGGCCACAGTGTTCTTGATGTACTCTATCCACTCGGAAGAACGTCCATCCGCATCCGTATTGTAGAATGCAGGGGCTATCTCGTTCTCGATAGTCGCATAGATAGTCGCGGCATCGAGTTCATCCTGATAGTTCGGGTCATCATAGGTGCTTTCCATAGGGAGAGCCCAGCCGGCTCCCGGCTTATACCCCTCTACCCACCATCCATCAAGGACGGAGAAATGCATCACTCCGTTCATGGAGGCCTTCTCCCCGGATGTCCCGGATGCCTCCTGCGGACGGGTAGGATTGTTCATCCATACATCGACTCCCTGCACAAGATATTTGGCCAGGGTGATGTCATAGTCAGGGACGAACACTATCTTTCCGATGAACTGGTCCATCTTCGAGATGTCCACGATCCTCTTGATAAGATCCTGTCCGGCCTTGTCTGCAGGATGCGCCTTTCCGGCGAATATGAACTGCACCGGCCTGTCGGGATCGTTGACGATCTCGTTGAGCCTGTCAAGGTCACGGAACAGCAGATATGCCCTCTTGTATGTCGCGAAACGTCTTGCGAACCCTATGGTAAGCACATCATCACGGAGAGTCTCCTTGATGGTGACTATCTGCTTGGGAGAATAGTGGTTGGTGGCGGCAGGGTTGGAAAGCCTGTCCTTGACCTCATCTATAAGTTTCCTGCGGAGCTTTGTCCTGACACCCCATATCTCCTCATCGGATATCTTGTAGATCCCCTCGAAGCAAGACTTGTCATAATGATGTGTCTTGAACTCATCTCCGAACACACGGGCGTGGATATCCTTCCACTCCTGGGCAGTCCATGTAGGATAGTGGACACCGTTGGTCACATAGCTGACATAGAGCTCCTCAGGCAGATACCCCGGCCACATATTGGAGAACATCTCGCGGGTGACCTCTCCGTGCAGCCATGAGACACCGTTCATATTCTGCGACAGATTGGCCGCCAGGATACTCATGGAGAATTTCTCGTTCACATCCTCGCCGTTGAGCTTGCCGAGACCCATCATCGTGGTCCAGTCTATCTTCAGGCGCTGAGGATAATGCCCTATATACTTGCGGAGGAGTCCTTCGTCAAAAGTGTCGTGTCCTGCCGGTACCGGAGTATGGGTCGTGAACAGGGATGATGCCCTTACGACCTCCAGAGCCTCCGGATAGTCGAGATTGTCATTGTTTATATACTCTCTCAGCCTTTCCAGACCGATGAATGCAGCATGTCCTTCGTTGCAGTGGTACACTTCCGGATTCAGCCCGAGCTTGCGCAGGGCGCGGATACCGCCGACACCGAGCAGGAGCTCCTGCTTCAGCCTGTTCTCCCAGTCTCCTCCATAGAGGTGATGGGTGACACACCTGTCCTCCGGCAGATTGTCCTCATAGTCTGTATCCATCAGATACAGTTCAGTGCGGCCGACATCCACTCTCCAGAGCCTGGCGTTAAGAGTACGGCCCGGGAAGGCCACGCTTACCACCATCCAGTTCCCATCCGCATCTCGCACCGGAGATGCAGGGATCTTCATAAAGTTCTGGGCATCGTATTTTGCCACCTGCTCACCCTGTGCGGACAGCATCTGGGTAAAATAACCGTACCTGTAGAGAAGGCCGACAGCCACCAGATTGGTATTCATGTCGCTGGTCTCCTTGAGGTAGTCTCCTGCAAGGATTCCCAGTCCTCCGGAATATATCTTCAGGGACGTATCGAGTCCGTATTCCATACAGAAATATGCTATGGAAGGGGACTTGCGCTCCGCCTTGAGCGACATATAGGCATTGAACTCGGCCATGACAGATTCAAGATTGCCCAGGAAGGCCGGATCTTTTTCCAGAGCCTTGTACCTCTTGAGCTTCACCTTGTCCAGCATAGCTATCGGGTTCTCTCCCGATTCCTCCCATGCCTGTTCATCCACAGATCTGAAAAGATTCTTGGCTGATTCATTCCAGCACCACCAGAGGTTCCTTGAAAGAGTCTCGAGCCCTTTCAGACTGTCCGGCAGGTGCCTTGACACAAAGACGCTGTTCCAGGATGGCTGGTTGACGTCTATCTTCTTGTAATGCATAGTCTTATCATCTCTTACTTCAGGGAATGCCCCTTTCTCCGCGATCACTTTCTCAAGCGCCTCGGAATAGGCTTCCTTATAATACACGATATTATTTTTCCAGAGAGCTATCTCGGACACCTCCCTGGCATTGTCCATATATGCTTTCCTTTCTTCCTTGGTCAGACGGGCGATCTCCTTGACCCTGCCGACTACATCCTCGACCACATTCCTGTAGTTGGAATCGTTGCGCTGGATGACCACGATACCCGGATGCTCACCCTTGCAGTGATCCTTCACCCACAGTCCGAAACCGGCCAGTGTAGTCGTCGCGGTCGGGATCTTGAACGCAAGACTTTCGAGAGGGGTGTAGCCCCACGGCTCATAATATGAAGGGAACAGAGTGAGATCAAGACCAGCGAGAAGATCATAGTAGGTCATATTGAACACACCGTCATTGCCGTTGAGATACGATGGGATGAAATACACCTTGACCTTGTCTCCGATGGCATTCTTGAAATTGAGTTCATTGAGCCTCCTGGAGATGATATCGTATTCGGGATCGATCAGATAATGGGAAGTCCTGGTCACATATGATGAGCCGTTGCCGGACAGTTTCGCCACGAGTTCCTTGTCCGGACCGTTGTTGCCGGAAGGGATGAAGATGAATGCCTGGATGCTCTTTCCCTCGAAAGAGGAGCGGTTGAGGCTGTCAAGCGCATCGATAAACACATCGATTCCCTTGTTTCTCCATTCATAGCGTCCGCCTATCCCCACGAAAATGGAATTGTCCGGGACTGTCTCGCCCGACATGGCCGTCGCTACCTCGACAAGCTTCGCCCTGGCGGCCGACCTGAGCTGCTGATACTCTTCATCGGTGGCCGGAGTGAAGTCATTCTCGAACCCGTTCGGAGTAATGATGTCCACATCCCTCTGGAGGAACTGCTTGCACTCCTTTGCAGTGATCTCGCTCACCGTGGTGAAGATATCCGCGTTCTGGGCCGACTTCTTCTCGAGGGAATGACGAGCAAGCACATTGAAATCCCTTGCCTTGGAATCCCCATCGTACAACGACATTGAATCATACAGAGGAAGGTTGTTGCCGGCGAGGCATCGTCCTACCACTGTGGCGTGCGTAGTGAACACCGTCGCGATCGGGAGCTGCGTACCCTTGATATACAGCAGACCCGCCCCTGTCATCCATTCATGGAACTGGGCGACCACCTTGTCCGCCGGACTGAGGTTATACCTGTAGAAACTCTCGATGACCTTACCTGCCGCATAGCCGAACAGGGCGGACTCCTTGTAGTCCCAGTTTCCTGTCAGAGAGTCTACTCCGAACTTTTTCCAGTATTCGGTCAGTATATTGTTCTGGTCCGTGAGGAACTGCTTGAAATCCACCAGTATGGCCGTCGGATGTCCCTGGACGTTCCATCTTCCCACCCTTATCCTGAGACCTTCGGTCGCAGCCTGCGCCTTCCAGTCGCGGTACAGCAGCGGATCCTCGATAAAATCGGGATTGCTCTCGGTGTTCATCCATACATCCGGGCCTACCAGAATATGATGCCTCTTCAGTTCTGTCTTGAGATACAGGGATTTGGTCGCAAGGACGGTATATATGCCGCCCACCTTGTTGCAGACCTCCCAGCTGACTTCAAAAAGATAGTCAGGTCTGATCAATTCTCTGCTCATTTATTTTGTCTTCTTTGTTGTCTTTGAGGCAGCCTTCACAGCCGTCTTTGCTGCCGCAGTCTTCTTTACCGTCTTCGCAGCGGTCTTTCCTGCAGCTTTGGCAGCCGGCTTCCCTGCAGCTTTCGCCGAACTGGAAGCGGTCTTCTTCACGGTCTTTACGGCAGGTCTGCCTGTCTTCTTCGCCGCAGTCTCCTTTTTTGAGCCGGCAAAGTTAGCATCAGAAACCGAAATTGCATCATCAACCCTCAAAATAAAATCGCTGAGCACATTCATATAATTTATAAATGCCTCATAAGGAGTATCATACGGATTGAAGTACTTGTGCACGGCACCATCGGAGAAGAACTTCGTACACATATAATAGAAATGGTCGCTCTCCTGAAGATGACCGTAGTCGGCCCAGAGGTCTTCGTTGTCAAGAAGGGCGAGCTTCTCCTCCTGGCTGTACAGCTTCTTGAACGCATCGTTCTGCAGCTCGTTGCCGAGCCATGCAGTGACATCCCTCTCTTCATCGGCCCAGGAGATAGGATCAGGCACATCAAGCTGAGCCACAGGCTTATGCTTCTTCGCAGCCTCGGATGGGGTGACGAACTCGAACTCCCCGTCCTTCTTCACCACCTCCGGGAAATATCTCATAAAGTCGAAGATTCCGCTCTGGGCGCTCTGGTGCTCGCCGAAAGTCTCGTAGTCCATGAACAGATTGACTATCTCATCGTTCTGGGCGGCAGCCTTGATCCAGGCCACGTATTTGTCTCCGGTAAGAGGCCAGTCGGACCAGTTGCGGTCAGAGAACCGGAAAGCGATGTCATCGCTGAGGGAGGAATTCTTCAGCAGCAGGCTGAGCTTCGGCGCCTTTGCCCCTGAATAAACATAGTTCGGGCTCTTCCATCCGAGCACGTGCCTTGCGCCTTCGGTAAGCATTGTCTTGAATCCCATATCATAGACCATCTCCCCGATTGCATCGGAATAGATGAGCTCGGTATTCCTGAACGTTGTCGGTGTAACCCCGAAATAATGATTGATGGCCTCCCTGTGCCTTTCCACCTGATGTCTGAACTCTACCGGGGAGGCGAGGGAAGCAAGGGAATGATAATATGTCTCCGAAAGGAATTCCACGCTTCCCGTCTCCGCGAGCCTGCGGAAACTCTCTATGACCTCCGGTGCATAGCGGTCGAACTGTTCAAGCACGGAGCCGGAGATGGAGAATGCCACCTTGAATTCCCCCTTGTATGCCTTGATAAGCTCAAGAAGGAGTTCGTTCATAGGAAGATAGCACTTCTGCGCAACCCTGCGGAGAATCGTCCTGTTGGCGAAGTCATCGTAATAATGGGAATCCTTCCCTATGTCAAAGAACCTGTACAGTCTCAATCTGCAGGGCTGATGTACCTGGAAATACAGGCATATACTTTTTTTCATAACTTGTAGATAGGTTTAAGTAATTATTTTATAACTGATTCATATACACTCTTCACTTTTGCGGCGGCATTGTTCCACTTGAGGGCATTGACCTCATCGTGGCCGCAGCGGGATGCAAGGGCGGCTATCGCCGGATAGTTGATGAGCCCGTAGATGGCATCCGACATCGCATCCACATCCCAGAAGTCGACCTTCAGCGCATATTTCAGCACCTCCGCGCAGCCTGACTGCTTGGAGATGACGGATGGCACATACGTCTGCATCGCCTCGAGAGGTGATATGCCGAACGGCTCTGAAATGGACGGCATCACATACACATCCGACAGGGCGAACATCTTCTGCACCTCCTTCCCGCGGAGGAAGCCCGTGAAATGGAACCTGTCCGAAATGCCGAGACGGGCCACGTGGCGGATACACCTGTTGAGCATGTCTCCGTTACCGGCCATCACGAAACGCACATGCGGGCATCTCTTGAGCACCTTGGCCGCAGCCTCGATGAAATACTCCGGCCCTTTCTGGTATGTGACCCTTCCGAGGAAGGTGACGACCTTGTCCCGCACCCCTCTTGTGACTTCAAGGTTCTCACGGCCGCTGAAGTCCACAGCGTTATGGACAGTCACGACCTTGTCTGGAGAAATGCCGTACTTGTTGATGACTATGTTCCTGGTAAGGTCGCTGACGGCGATCACCCTGTCGGCCGCCTCCATTCCTTTCTTCTCCAGGTCATAGACCCTCGTATCTATCTTGTCATCGCTTGCGCGGTCAAAGGAAGTGGCATGTACATGCACTACAAGCGGCTTCCCTGTCAGCTGCTTCGCCCCGATGCCGGCGAGATATGTCAGCCAGTCGTGGGCGTGGATGACATCTATCTCATCCTTGTGCTGCAGGGCTATCGTAGCCCCTACCATAGCATAGCGGGCGACCTCTTCCATAAGGTTCGAGCCGTATTTGCCGGAGAATTTGTATTTCTGACCGTACTGCACCCTGAAATCCTTCACCTGGCGCTTCCTCTCCTCCTCGACCATAGCGGTGAAATCATGCGGATCGACATACGGCACCATATTGGAGCCTATATGCACGAACTGCACCTTCCCGAGAAATTCATCCACGGTCGTGCTCACCGTGTCCACAGGCACATCGCTCGCATTGATTATCCTTACAGCGCTCTGATCCTCATCTCCGGATGCAGAAGGCATTACGAACAGCACATCCACGCCGTTTGATGCAAGTCCCTTGGTCATTCCATAGCACGCCGTACCGAGTCCTCCTGCAATATGGGGAGGAAACTCCCAACCGAACATCAGCACTTTCATTTCCTGCCCTCCTTATATTTGTTCATCAGATAATCTATCTTCAGAAGCGCTGCCGTGCTGCACGCGCAGGCGATGGCTCCGTGAGGCTCGTGAGGAGGGTCTCCATCATACAGCTCGGCGAAGACTCCTACGCCATGCTTGTTGATATCCTCATAGAACCCTTCCGTAAGCCATTCCGCCTTCTTGTAGAAGGCCTGGCCCATCATATTGAAACATATCTCCACATACGGAGCGAGAAGGGAAGGGAAGGCACATCCGTTGTGGTAGGCCTGGTCCCTGTCGGTCTGCGACCCTTCGTATACTCCCTTGTACTTGATATTCCTCGGAGAGAGCGTCCTGATTCCGCGCCTTGTGACAAGCTCGTTGGAAACCACAGACATCACGGATGACATCACTTCATCATCGACAGGCGAATAGCGGAGATATACCGCGAACATCTGGTTAGGACGGACATCCAGATTCTGTCCGTTCCCATCCACGTAATCCGCCAGATATCCGTGCTCGGCATTCCAGAACGTCGGCTGGAAATTCTGCTTCACGAGGTCGCGCACCGGAGTCCACTGTGCGATGAACGCATTGTTCTTCTTCGTCCCGTATCTTGTCTCCATATCTATCGCGAAACAGAGCGCATTGTACCAGAAGGCATTGGTCTCCACCTGATATCCCGCCCTCTCGTTGACAGGCTGGCCTGAGATATAGGTATTCATCCACGACAGCGCCGTCCAGTCCATCTGCGCCCAGAGCAGGCCGTTAGGATGCATTGTCACCTCACGCCTGCGACCCGGAGCATAGCTCTCTATGATACCTTTGAGAGTAGGGCCGTATTTCTTCCATACCTTCTTCTCATCTCCGGTGAACTCTATATACTGCTGCAGGGTGTCCGTGAGCCTGAGAGGGGACTCCACCTGGGTCGTCCTGTGGAAGAGCCTCTCCTGTTCATCAGCGATCAGCGTATCCAGGATCTTCTCGAATTCGGCTGTATTGCCGTCCGCATATATTGTAAGCCCCGGGAGCGACTCTATCGTCTCCCTGAGCAGGCCCGTCTGGAGCCAGGAAAGTCCGGCGTTGATCTGCTCCTTGCCGTTGTGCTTGCATTTCAGCATATTGGCGTTATGGACAAGCAGGTCGTGGTAATTGTGGATAGGATCCATCTTCGCCACTATGTCATCGAACTTGCGTTTCAGTCCGCGGGTGCTGACCTCTGTCACGGAAGCCGACAGGATCACCGAATCCCCCGGCTTCAGTTCCGTCGAGAATTCGCCCGGCACGAAAAGGTCCTCCGTGCAGTCGAACCCGCGCCTGTACTCATCCGAATATGTTATTCCATTATACCAGTAAGGCATCTTCTTGAACGAGGCCTTGCCGCTGAGCTGGAGGTTCAGGTCAGGGAAACCTTCATACATTCTGTAGGCGACGCCTCCCTGGATGTCCCTTCCCTCGGTGTCAGCCTCTCCGTTCTGATGCGTAAGGCTGTGCACATTCCTGAACGCCAGGAACGGCTTGAGCTTCAGCTCCGTCTTGTGAGGAGCCTCGAGAAGGGTATACCTGACAAGGACCTGGTCGTTGTCAGGGACCATCATGATCGACTTGCTGAACAGGATGTCTCCTACCTTGTAGATGATCTCCGGCACAGGATCGGCGTCAAAGTCAATGATATACTTGTGCCCTCTCGGCTCGTATATATCACCATAGCAATGAATGCCGAGATTGAACTGTTTGCCGTCCATGACCAGACTTTCATCGACAGATGACAGGAGCATATACTTCCCGCCGCCGAAACCGTCGACCGGCACGGCCAGAAGTCCGTGATACCGTCTTGTATTGCAGCACACCAGGGATGTGTTGCAGTACGCTCCCGTCTCGTTCGCCAGGATAATCTCCCTCTTGAGCGAATACTCCAGGTTGACAAGTTCGGACTTGTTGAATTTTAGAAAAGCCATACTTGCTATAATTTAATTTAGGTTAACATTAATCCAGTTTCTTGAGAACCAAGGCACAACGGCTCGGCAGATAAAGAATCAGAGAGTCATCGAAAGTCCGGTTTCCATTCTTCGACTTCGTATGCACCGTGAAATGGGTCTCCCCGCGTCCAAGGCGGTCGAAGCCATCAAATTCTTTCTCATCCGTATCAAGGATCAGGGAGTATTTTCCCGCCGGAGCGGCGAAGGCATAATCCGAAAAAGATGATGACGGATTGAAATTGAACGCAAAGATACAATTTATTCTTTTGAAAATGAGAATTTTTTTCTCTTCATCCTGTACAAGCAGCTCCGGCTTCCCGGACAGCAGCCCCTCATCCTTGCAGAGAGAGATCATCGCACGGTCAAAATTGTTCAGATACCTGTACCTGAGATAGTCAGGTTCCATAAGCGACCACTGTCTCCTGGCGTACTTGTATGACCAGCCGTTCCCCTCCCTCGGGAAGTCTATCCACTCAGGATGGCCGAACTCGTTCCCCATAAACGTGAGATAGCCGTCACCGGCCGTGGCCATAGTCACAAGCCTTATCATCTTGTGCAGGGCGATACCCCTGTCCACCACCGGAGACCTGGACTCCATATTCATAGATGTATACATCTCCTTGTCCATCAGGCGGAAGATAATGGTCTTGTCCCCCACCATCGCCTGGTCGTGGCACTCGGAATAGCTGATGGTCTTCTCGTCCGCCCTCTTGTTGGTGAGCTGCCACCACATCTCCCCCATGCTCCATTTCTCATCAGGAAGCTCCTTGATCCACTTTATCCAGTTGTCCGCCACTCCCATGCTCATCCGGAAGTCAAACCCGATGCCCCCGGCCTCGAACGGGGCGGCCAGCCCTGCCATACCGCTCACATCCTCGGCTATAGTGAATGCATCCGGATCGATCTCCTTGACCAGCATATTGGCCAGGGCAAGGTACGTGACGGCGTTCTCATCCACACCTTTATTGAAATATACATCATAGCCGACAAAATCCGTCCCGAGCCCGTGGTTCCAGTAGAGCATGCTGGTCACCCCATCGAAACGGAAGCCGTCCAGATGGTATTCCTCCAGCCAGAACTTGCAGTTGGACAGGAGGAAATACTTCGTCTCATCCTTGCCGTAGTCGAAGCAGCGGGACCCCCAGGCAGGATGATGCCCCTGCGGTCCCTTATAGAAATACAGATCCTCCCTGCCATCGAACATTCCGAGGCCTTCGGCCTCATTGTCCACGGAATGCGAGTGCACGATATCCATAACAACGGCGATCCCCATCCCGTGGGCTTCATCCACGAGATGCTTGAATTCCTCGGGAGTCCCGAACCGGGAGCTGAGGGCGAAGAAATTGGAGACCTGGTAGCCGAAAGAGCCGTAATAAGGATGCTCCTGAAGCGCCATTATCTGGATGGTGTCATAACCGAGATCCTTGATGTGCGGCAGCACATCGCGCCTGAACTCATCAAATGTAGCGACCTTCTCCTTTTCGGAGCTCATACCTATATGGCATTCATATATAAGAGGGTGCTGTCTCTTCCCCGGCCTGCGGTGCCTCCATCTGTAAGGCTTTCCCGGATCCCAGACCTGCGCACAGAACGCCTTGGTCTCCGGATCCTGCACCGCCCGCGTCACATAGGCGGGAAGACGTTCTCCTCCGCCTCCGGGCCATTCTATGTAAAGCTTGTACAAAGTCCCGTGGGCCAAAAACATAGCCGGGATGACAATCTCCCAGTTGCCGTTGCCGACAGGATGCATGGCGTATGCCTCCGTCCTCTTCCAGTTGTTGAAATCGCCGATTATATAGATCTTCATTGCGTCGGGAGCCCACTCCCGGAACACCCAGTCCCCATCAGCATTGTGATGAAGTCCGTAATAGAGATGGTTGTTGATCCCCCTGGACAGTGACCCGTCGACTGAAAGCCGTTCCTTCTCTTCAAGAATATGCCTGTGCCTTGCATCTATAGCCTCCCTGTAGGGCAGCAGCCAGGAATCACCATCATAAATCATCGTATTCTTCCTTTCCATATCTGCAACTGTGCCTCTGCCAAGTCCGTCTGTTGAACTTCTCTGCCTACAATTATCCACCGGTACATTCCAGCCCAGACATTGGCCACGGGCCGGATGGGGAAGAGCCTGTGGTATTGAACATCCACAAAATTAGCAATATTTTTCGATAATGTTACGGTAAGGCTGCAAATTTGATTATCTTTGCCAAGGATTGGAAAAGTTCCGATGTACTGATGAGAATAACAGAAGCGACATTTGCCGGAAGCAGCACAAGGGTATCTGAGAAGCCCGGGAAGAAACTCCCGGAATTTGCATTCATCGGAAGATCAAATGTAGGCAAGTCCTCACTTATCAATATGCTGTGCGGCAACCGCAGACTTGCCATGACATCCAGCCAGCCTGGAAAGACAAGGCTTGTCAATCACTTTCTCATCAACAAGGAATGGTATCTCGTGGACCTTCCTGGCTACGGCTATGCGAAACTGTCCGGAGGAGCAAGAAAAAGGCTGGAGGATGTGATCCGCAACTACCTGAACTTCTCGGAAGAGATGGTGCTCCTGTTTGTCCTCATAGACTGCCGGCACGACATTATGAAGGCAGATATGGATTTTCTGGATGAACTGGGAGGAAGCGACATCCCGTTTGCAATCATTTTCACCAAGGGGGACAAGCTCGGCCCCGTAGCAAGGGAGAGACAGATAGAGAAAGACAGGCAGATGCTGCTCGAGAAATGGGAGGAGCTGCCGCCTATGTTTGTAAGTTCATCGGAGACAGGGCTCGGGAAGGAAGAGATCCTCGGATACATAGAGGAGATCCTTGACAATATGAAAAAGGACTAAACTGATATACTGAAATGCACAACGAACACAAACTGAAGATTTTCGCCTGCCGAAACTCCAGGCCTTTCGCAGAAAAGATAGTAAAATCTCTGGGCATAAACCTCGGAGAATCCGATGTCCTCACCTTCAGTGACGGGGAATTCCAGCCGTCCCTGAACGAGAGCGTCAGGGGAGCGACCGTATTCATTGTACAGTCCACCTTCCCGCCTGTGGACAACCTTTTCGAGCTACTGCTTATGATAGATGCCGCCAAGCGTGCATCGGCACATACAGTCATAGCCGTAATGCCGTATTTCGGCTGGGCACGGCAGGACCGCAAGGACAAGCCGAGGGTGCCGATAGGAGCCAAGCTCGTCGCCAACCTTCTGCACGCTGCCGGATGCGACAGGGTTATGACATGCGACCTCCACGCCGACCAGATACAGGGCTTCTTCGACTTCCCTGTCGACCATATCTACGCCAGCACGGTATTCCTCCCTTACCTGAGGGATATGCATATCGAGAATCTCGCCATAGCCGCCCCGGACATGGGAGGGGCGAAGAGGGCCAACGCATACGCACGCTACCTCCAGTGCCCTGTGATCATCTGCCACAAATCCCGCGAGAAAGCCAATGTAGTGGGATCCATCACCGCGATAGGGGATGTGGCGGGCAAGAATGTCATCATCGTGGATGATATGATCGACACTGCCGGGACACTTACCAAGGCAGCCAACGTGCTCAAGGATATGGGAGCGCTCAGCGTCAGGGCCTGCGCCACCCACGCAGTGTTCTCGGGCAGCGCATACGAGAAGATCGCGGCATCTGCCCTCGAGGAAGTCATCGTCACGGACACGATACCTCTTTCATCCGACCCGGCCAAGGACAGGAGCAAGCTGACTGTCCTCTCAATGGCGGAAACTTTCGCCGATATAATCGAGAAAGTGTACAATTACGAGCCTATCAGCAGCAGCTTCATCAACTGACAGGCCAAAATACTGAAGAATTATGTGGGAAATCCTCCTTGCAGCCCTCGTCCTCGTAGGACTATGTGTCATCGGACTATGTTTAAATATCATATTCCGTAAGAACGGCCGGTTCCCGGAGACAGAAATAAGCAGGAACAAGGAAATGCGCAAGAGGGGGATTGTATGCGCCAAGGAGGAGGAACTGCGGATCTGGGGGAGGAAGAACAGGAAAGAGCATCCGACCTGCAGCGACCTCGGATGCACCGACTGCTCCGGCTGCGAAATCATTGACAGATAATAGTATGAGTCTTGTAGCTATCGTAGGACGCCCTAACGTCGGCAAGTCCACCCTTTTCAACCGTCTTGTAGGAATGCGGCAGGCCATCGTGGACGAGACCGCAGGAGTGACACGTGACAGGCATTACGGCAAATGCGAATGGTGCGGGAACGAATTCTCCGTCGTGGACACGGGAGGATACACGAGCAACTCGGACGATGTGTTCGAGAGCGAGATCCGCAAACAGGTCCTTCTCGCCATCGAGGAGTCCGATCTCGTGCTGTTTATGGTGGAGGCGCTGACAGGGATCACCGACTACGATGCAGAGATAGCGGACATCCTCAGACGCAGCGGGAAGCCGGTGGTGCTCGCTGTCAACAAGGTTGATACAGGGGACAGGATGTACGATGCATACCAGTTCTATTCCCTGGGGCTCGGAGACAGGCTGTTCGGCATCGCCGCAGCCACCGGAAGCGGCACAGGGGATCTGCTCGACGAGGTAGTGAGACTGCTTCCGAAAGACTCCGGGGAGGATGACAGCCATCCGGAACTGCCGCATATAGCCATAGTAGGAAAGCCTAATGTCGGAAAGTCATCTCTGACCAATGCCCTCCTCGGGACAGAAAGAAACATTGTCACCCCGGTCGCCGGTACGACAAGGGATTCCATCTCCACGTACTACAACAAGTTCGGGCACGAGTTTATGCTGGTGGACACGGCCGGTATGAGAAAGAAGGCCAAGGTCCACGAAGACCTTGAATTCTACTCTGTAATGAGGTCGATCAGGGCAATAGAGCATTCCGATGTCTGTATACTGATGATAGATGCCCAGACCGGTCTTGAAGCCCAGGATATGAGCATATTCAACCTGATCGCACGGAACAGGAAAGGCTGTGTCATCGTCGTGAACAAATGGGATCTTATCGAAAAGGATACCAACACGATGAAGGAGTATACGGAATCGCTCAAGGCAAGGCTCGCCCCTTTCAATGACATTCCGCTGATATTCACATCCGTGATCAACAAGCAGCGAATTCTGAATGTGCTTGAGGCTGCATCACAGGTATACAGCAACTATTCCAAGAAAATCCCTACAGCCCGGCTCAACGAAGAAATGCTTCCCGAGATAGAGAGCTATCCGCCGCCTGCCTGGAAAGGAAAATACGTCAAGATAAAATATGTGACCCAGCTCCCGACCCGGTTCCCGGCATTCGCGTTCTTCTGCAACCTGCCGCAGTATGTCAAGGAGCCGTACAAGAGGTTCCTCGAAAACAGGCTGAGGGAGAAATTCGGCTTCACCGGCTGCCCGGTCCAGGTCTATATCCGCAAGAAATAACGCTGCCACCATTTGTATCGAACGGACTGATGCCCCGCACCGGCAGCGGGACCGCGAACAATCGATTTTTGTAATAATCTGTATTTCAATAAGATACAAATTTGGCTTGTTCGCGGTCCGTTGTTCCGGCCTTTTCTCCAGATTCTTCGCTTCGCTCAGAATGACATCCCTTGTCATCTAAGGGAACGAAGACATCCCTTGTCACCATAGACTGAGCCGCAGGCGGAGTGAAGGATCCCCCCAAAAACAATAAAAGTGGGCCGGAAGGCTCACTTTTATTGTATCATCAGACGTTCGTCGACTATTTGTCGAGCTCCCACGCAAGGGCGGATGCACCGAGAATGGCGGCATCTGATTCCTTTAGCTGAGAGAAGACTATCTTGATCTTGCCTTTCCACAGATTGAGAAGGTGCTCGTTCATAGACTCCTCGATAGGGCCTACGAGAAACTCCTTGGCGCGGGCGAGACCTCCGAACAGCACGATCGCCTCGGGTGCGCTGAATGCCACGAAATCCGCGAAGGAGCGTCCGAGCATCCTGCCGGTGAAATCGAACACCTTGAGAGCAAGCTTGTCTCCATCCTTGGCAGCATCATAGATATCCTTTGAAGTTATGTTGTCCAGGCTGCGGAGAACAGACGGCTCATCCGTAAGCTGAAGCCATTCACGTGCAGTACGCGCCACTCCGATCGCGGAGCAGTATGCCTCGAGACATCCTGTCTTGCCACAGTTGCAGATACGCCCGTTGTTGCGCACCGCTGCTGTATGTCCAAGCTCTCCGGCAAATCCATCATGTCCGTACACTATCTCACCGTTGATGACTATACCGCTGCCGACACCTGTACCGAGGGTGATCATAATGAAGTTCTTCATACCGCGGGCCGCTCCGTAAGTCATTTCTCCGACCGCCGCTGCATTTGCATCATTGGTGAGAGCCACCGGAAGGCCGCCGATCTTGGCTGAAAGCAGCTTGGCAAACGGAATGGTACCCTTGCGTCCCCACGCAATGTTAGGAGCGTCTGCAATAGATCCTGTATAATAGTTGCCGTTAGGGGCGCCGACGCCTATACCTCTGACGTTGCCTTCCGCTCCTGCCTCCCTGATGATCTTCTTCAGGGCCTCGGCCAGTTCATCGATATATGGCTCTACAGTGTCATACGTATCAGTCCTTATCACTGTCTGGGCAAGTACGGTACCTCTTGCATCAACTACTCCGAGCTTCGTGGTCTGTCCGCCGACATCTATTCCTACAACCAGTTGTGAATCCATAATATTTCAGTTTTTAATGTTATAATATGAGGACATCCGGTCCAGATGGATTATTTCTCTACCTTGTTGACCTTGGAGCCGAAGAGGGCGAACCAGAGGAGATATACAAGAGCCACGATAAGCACCCAGTAGCTGTCGATATAGTTGAATGCGTCAGCGACGGCCCCCTGGATGACAGGAAGCACTCCACCGCCGCATACCATCACCATAAAGAGACCGGAAGCGATTGAAGTGTACTTGCCGAGACCCTCGACAGCGAGGTTGAAGATAGAACCCCACATCACTGATGTACAGAGACCGCAGAGGACAAAGAACACTACTCCGAGAGGGATCTCGACCATACTGAACGAGAGGTTGGAATTGATGGCAGGGAACATCACCTTGGTATCCGGCAGGAACATGCCGATGAGCAGGAACAGGATTGCCACCGAACTTACTGCAGTCATCATAGTCTTGCTGGATATCCTGCCTCCGAGAACACCTCCGAGAAGACGTCCGCAGAGCATAAGCAGCCAGTACATTCCGACTACTGTTCCAGCCACTGAAGCGGATATGCCGATCTCCGGTGAAGTCATGAACAGGTTCGCTATGTTAGGGATTCCGACCTCGATACCTACATAAAGGAAGATAGCGATGACACCGAAGATAAGGTTCCTGTGTGAAAGGGCCCCCTTGATGCTGTCCATTGTGCCTTCTTCCTTCTTTCCTGCGGCTGCTGCAGCCTTCGCTGCCTCAAGCTCAGGTTCAGGTATACGGGAGAGAGCAATGATTACGAAAGCCACTGCGAAGATACCCATTGCTATGAAGAGAGCCGGGTTGGCATCAGAGATCCTTGCACTTGCCGCATCACCGATCAGATAGCCGACAAGGACAGGGACGATAGTCGCTGCAAGGGAGTTGAGGGAGCCGCCGAACTGGATCAGCTGGTTGCCCCTGTTTCCGCCGCCGCCGAGAGTGTTGAGCATAGGGTTCACCACAGTGTTGAGCATACACATAGAGAAACCTGACACGAAAGCGCCCGTGAGATAGACACCGAAACTTTCTGCCACTCCGGAAAGCCAGGAGATACCGACTCCTATGAAGCCGACAGCGACAGCTGCCAGAGAAGTCACCTTATAGCCGTATTTCTTGAGAATGAATCCTGCCGGAAGTCCCATAAACGCATAAGCGATGAAGTTAGCCAGGTTTCCGAGCTGAGACATTGCATTCGAGGCTCCGAACTGAGCCTTAACGATGATACCCATAGGGTTCTGAAGTCCTGTGACAAAAGAGATCATTGCAAAAAGGAAGAACATAATTGCAATAGCCAGGACGTTTCCTTTCTTGTTCATTTTTTGAGGTTTTATTGTTATTAATTATAAAAATTCAAAAATAAAATGTAGAAAATCCGGACAAATCCGTCCAAAAATCGTGTAAAGATAACAATTTTTTGATAGACAGGAAAAATTATTCATTATAAAGATCTGACAGCCTTGTCGAACTCCTCCTTGCTGCCTTTCGCCTTGCTCCGCACCTTCGCCCTGTAGTTATAGATAGTATTGGCGGAATAATGCAGAAGCGAGGCTATCCTGCTCGAATCCGTAATACCCATCTTGACCAGAGCGAATATCCTGAGCTCGGGAGAGAGAATGTCATCCCCTCTGGGATATATGCCCGCACCTTCCTGCAGCAGAGAATTGAACCTGTCTATAAAGTCAGGATAAAGGTTGACGAAAGTACTGTCGAACATCTTGTAGAATTCGTCTATGTCCTCATCTATCGGAGGAAGAGACTCGATCTCCGACACGAGATCCGCCGTAGCTCCCCTGCGGATATATTTCAGGACGTGGTTCTTGTACTGGCGTGTGGTATTGATGTTCTCTGACAATATGCTCAGGAACTGGGCTATATACTCCTGCTTGACCTTGTCCGCCTCCGTCAGACTGCTGTTCAGGGCGGTTATCTTCCTGTTGACATTCATAAGATCCCTGTTCTGGTCCTCGATCTTTATATATGACTGGGAGAGTTTCATTCTCGTCTCATCCAGCAGCTGCTGCCGCTTGAATATGAAAAGAAGAAGAAGCACCAGAATTCCGGCAAGGGCGGACACGACTATCATCATTATGACCATCACCTTCCTCTGGTTGTCTGACTTCTGCTGATAGGCTCTCTCGATCTCGGGAAATATCTGCGCTATCTGCCACGGCCGGAGCTTCCCGTTGAAAAAGATGGCATCCCTTATGGAATAGTCCGCCAGATAGCGGAACGCCCTGTCGATATCCCCTCTGTCAAAAAGGATGCAGGCAAGATCATTCAGAGAGGCATAGTCCTTGGTCGCGCACATTACATCCGCTATGGCCGACCGGACAAGCCAGTCTATCCTCTCAGGGTCATCCGGATCAAGGGAATACTGGTAGAAATATGTCGCGGTCGCATACTGTCTTGTGTTCTCTTCGCTGAGGCCGACCATCGCGGAAGCACACACAAGCATGCTGTCCCGGTCCCCGTTCTCCTCGTACTCCTCCAGTTTCAGCCGGTACCACATATACGTATTCTCCGGAGTCAGGGACAGAGACAGATACCTGTACCTGTCTCTCGCAGTGATCTTGTCCCTGTATGATTCGACAGTATTGGTATAGGCCATCATCTCCCCGGCAAGGACATGGCATACATAGAAATACTGGCGTTTGAGCTCCACGGGGACATTCCATTCCTTGTACCGGCCGAGCAGTTCGGAAGCTTCGGTATGATAGCCGGTCATCGCATATTCGTATGCCAGGGCAAGATCCGACTCGATAATCCTGTACCGGTCATCCAGACCGGCGGCTATCTGCCTGCATTCAAGGATATATGTTACGGCAGAATCGAGATTGTACGCCATATATTCATCGGCTATTTCCCTCGCCAGGCTGTATCTCCGCAGAGAATCATTATTGTCTTCAAGGATGCGCTTCATCAGGTCTACCCTGTCCTTGAAATATTTGTCATAGGAACGGTGCATCTCCAGTGCGGAATCGAGTCTTCCAAGGAGTTTCTCCGTATCATCTCCCCTGCTGCAGGAAGACAGCAGTGAAACGGCAGGCATGACGGAAAGCAACAACGCCACTGTGCAGACCCGCCGACATATAATGTGGTCAGCTTTTTTCATATAATGCGGTATAGTGCCGTAAAGTTAGGATTTTTTTGCAATAAAAAGCCGGAGGCAAAGCCCCCGGCCTGTCAATATCCGGCACCGTATATCACTGCACCTTCACAAAGTCTATTATCTCGAGATTCTCATCAAGGCGTGAAAGATCGACTGTCAGCCTGTAGGTCGCGCCCTGTTCGAGATGCTTCTCTGTCTCCTCCGTCTCGAATCCTATATTGTCGCTTCCGGTCTGGTTGAAATGCTGCAGAGCGGATTCGGTATACTGTACGGTATTGGTCTGACCGTTTATCTTTCCTTTTTCATCCCCCCAGCCTCTCTGTCCGAAATATTTTATTGAAATATAGTCCATACGGAAACGGCCGCCGATGGTCTGGTCTTTCTCCGGCATTGCCATTCCTGTGAACTGATAGACTCCCGGACGCACCTGAGCCATGGCGTAGGCTATCTCGGTCGTCCAGCCCACTTCCGCTACGACTGAAGGATGTCCTACACCGTAACCCATAAGATACAGTCCGCCTTCAGAGAAAGTCGCATAGGCTCCGGAATCGTTCAGTCTGATGAATGTCGCATAGCCGGTGTTGGTGTCAAGGGTGACTTCATATCTGCCGGAAACCGCGTTGAACAGAAGGGATGCCCCCTCCAGCCGCAGATAGTCGGGATCGATATACCAGTCCTGGAGATTGCTGATACCTGTCAGGGCTATGGTCCCGTTCTGGGTCAGGTCTATATCACCCTTGTAGATCCCCGGAGACTGCATTTCGAGCAGAGTGCCGTTGACAGCGATTTCTTCTGCAGGGATCTCTACCTCCCCTACCTTCTCCACCGTGAGCACTGCCCCGGACATCTTCGTGGCAGAGGCATCATATGTCGCATTGGTAAGGTCAAGGACAAACTTGTAGACAGCCCCGCTCTCAAGAGTCTGCCCGTCCGCAATGTGAATGTTTCCATCGCTTTCCCCGCTGATAAAGAGAGGACTCTGCGAAGTGATCGTGCCTCCGCCGAATTCACCTCCCCAGGTCTTCTGGTGGAAGAACTTGAAGTCCACCTTGTCAGTAAGGATATTGAGCCCGGCAGTAAGAGTTATCTGGAACTTCTTCGGCTCTATCTGCGACATGCAGAGACCGCCGACCTCCGGATTCCAGCTTGACCCCTGGGCCATTGTAGGCTTGCCGACATTGGCATCTCCGATAAGCCATACCGCTCCTGTCCCGTCGGCATTCAATGTGGCGAGCTCGGTCGCGCTCTTCATTGCCTCGACACGGAAGAACTTGTTGTCAAGCTCTATGATGATCTTGTACTTGCCGTCCACCGCAAGGAACCTGTATTCTCCATCCGATACCGTCTCGAACCAGTCGGCATCGATCGTCCAGTCCGCAAATCCTGCTGCATATCCTTCGACAGTCACCGTCTGATCCTGCTCAAGATCGAGCACCGCCTCGTATGTATCAGCATCTATCATCGTGGTCTCCACTCCGTTGACCGTCAGGGTGACGAACGGCGAACCCTCGAAAGAGAATGTATTGAATGTGACCGCATACTCTCCCGCGATGCCGTTGGAGAACGGGATCATAGCATCCTGTCCTGCATCTATCCCTGCACCATCCCAGCCAAAAGTTATCGGATCCTCGCCTTCGGCAATGGCAGGGGCCTCTATTAAAGCATTGACATTCACAGGGAAGGAGGATGTCACGGAATAGACATATTTTTCAGTCCTGTCCATCCTGTACTCCTGTCCATCTTCCGTCTTGAGTGTGAGGTATTCAAAATCAGGACGGGTTACGGAGACTTCCACTGGATCAAGGACTGTCTGCCCCTGTCCCACATTGGTTCCGGTAAACACCACTGTCGCTTTCCCGTCAGGAATGCCGGCAAGGAGAGGCACCGCTATCTCCCCTTCGTATGTCCCCTGTTCCTTGGTCCTTATCGTCACATCGCTGACTGCGACTGCATCGAAATACAGTTCAGCCTTCAGTGTCGACAGGGCGAATTCCGGATCGCTGACATTGACCGAGAACCCGATGACAGATCCCATATATGCAGACTCGCTGCAGCTGTTTACAACCACATCCGGGCCATGGTCTGCAAATACATATTCAAATTCTTTCTTGCAGGAAGCCAGCACAGCGACTCCCGCGAGAACTGTTGTTGCAATTTTTATTATGCGTCTCATAATCAACCTTTTTTCTATTTCACATAATTCCAGAACAGAGACACGAGCGACCTGCCTGGCACTTCGTAGTTGACAGAATACTCATCAGTGTTGAATGTAAGAGTCTGGGCCCCGGTGTTCTTGTTGACGATTATCACACCGATGGAGCCATCCGGGTTGCGGAAGGCGAGATAATCAAGCCCATCCAGTTCGAATCCTTCCGTACCGATGCGTACCGCACCCGGCATGATAACCTTGGATGCGTGGGCAATGTTGTAATAATGGGTCCTGTACGTAAGTGTATGATAGTCGGAAGATGAGATGTCCACTGCTCCATAGCACGTAGTGCAGGCACCGGCCGAACCGTACGGCCCTCCCTTGTCATCGAGCAGGAGATTCCACAGAGTGACTCCCTTGCCCATCCTGGACAGAGTGCCGATGAATATTGTCTCGAAATCATTCACGAGGCAGTTTTCGAAAGTATAGTTCCAGGCACCGATGGAAGCTTCGGTAAAGTAGATCTCCTTGTCCGGATACTCATAGATGATCTGGTCCAGTTCAGAGACATTGCCTCCGTAGCTGTGCCAGGCCGATCCCGCCACATACTGCGACGCATCAGGATCCTCATATATATGGAGAGGATAGCCGATCTGGTCAGCGATATTGTCATAATTGAAATTATGATCGAAAACCAGGATCTTGGTGTCGATACCGGCATCCCTGAACGCCGGACCGAGCGCCTGTTTGATGAAATCCCTCTGCTGCTGCCAGCCCATATACATAGACATCGAATTTCCCTTGTTCAACGGCTCGTTCTGCGGTGTCACGGCATAGATGTCAAAGCCCTGGCTTTCCATATACTGTATCCATTTCACGAAATACTGCGCATAGTCATCGTAATATTCCGGCTTCAGGGATGCGCTTGTCCAGGATGCGGACTCCTTCATCCAGACAGGTGCAGACCAAGGAGATCCGATGATCTTCACATCAGGGTTGATTGCATAGATCTCCTTGAGCACCGGGACAAGATACTGGACATCATCGCTGTGCGGAGCGAAGTTCTCTATCCCTTCTGTATCGCACCAGGTGAACTCCTTCCTGCCTGCGGGGAAGTCAGATGCCCCGATGGATACCCTTATCAGGCTGGACCCCAGGCCTTCCTCCCGGTCGAAGATATCTTTCAGGAAGGCTGTACGGTCTTCCTGCTGCATTTTCATCAGATTATAGGAAGTGGCCCCCGTCACTGCGGCTCCGAAACCGTCCACTGTCTGGTAGGTCCTGTCAAAGTCAAGATTGACGATGTACGGAGACATAGATGCCGGCCTGTTGAACTCGAGGTCCTTTTCGGTGAACAGATGACTCCTGTCGGATGTGGTCACATACGCCTTCACGACATTCTTCTCTCCGGATATCTCTCCGCCACCATTCCCGGATCCGGAAAGATTCTCTGCAGGACTGTTGCATGCGGCAAGAGTCCCGGCAAGGACTATGGCACTTAATATATTCATACTCTTTCTCATTGCTCAAAAATTTTAATATCCCGGATTCTGTACCAGTCTCGGATTATCCTCGAGAGCAGTGGTAGGAATCGGCATCAGAATGGTCTCGTCTGTCAGAGGATACCTCGGCTGCCAGTACGGATCCTCCAGAGGCATCGCATCGTGGATCTCCTTCGCCTTGCCGTGACGGACAAGATCATAGAAACGGAAGCCTTCAAGAGCAAGCTCCAGACGTCTTTCGTGAAGCACGGCATCAAGCATTGCCTCCTGCGACTGGGTCGCCCTTGGCTCCAGTGGAGCCAGGCCCGCACGGGTACGCACCTTGTTGACATATCCTTCCGCCCCGTCCTCTCCGGTAAGCTTACCCGTCATTGTAAGAGCCTCGGCATGAAGAAGATATATTTCCGCAAGACGCATCACTATGATACTCGTGGCCCCCGTAGGCACCTTGTTCATAAAAGCGTAGTTCTCTGCAGGATAATAGCTGCTCCATGTACATTCATCGAATTTGATGGTGGCATTCATCCTCTCGGTATCTCCTTCCACCTGATATGCTGCAATGAGATCCCGAGATGGCGTGATCCATTTTGCCCAGGAGTAACTCCCATCCGGATCATATGCATTCCTGTAAAGCATCCAGTTCACCCAGTTGCCGCTGCTTCGCGTCCACTGCACTTCGAAAATGGATTCCGGGGTGTTCCTGTTCTCGGTATCCTCATCATTATATGCCCATAGATCGCCGTAGTGTTCGCACAGAGAATAGCCCATCCCTTCGACAGCCTCGCAGTACTGCGCCACCTTGTTCCAGTCCTGTCTGGTCTTCTCGGCATAGATCCTGGCGAGAAGACCGTTCGCGAAACCTTTGGTGAACAGAAACTTGTTGGAATGATTGACATCAGGGGCATACTGCACCGCATATTCGAGGTCGGTTATCATCCTCTCATACACATCATCGATATCCGCCCTCGCAGGATAGTAATCATCATAGACATCCTCAATGTTCTCTGCAGTGATGGCAGGAGGGATTGTCGTTATGACAGGCACTGCACCCCAGATCTGAGACATCTGATAGAGCATCAGTGACCTCCAGCAGAAAGCCTCGGACTTCCACTCCTGATATTCCTTGTCGGTAAGAGTCGGGTCATTCTCCTTGACCCTGTCTATATTGCAGATAATCTGGTTTGCAGCCGTCAGCTGGTTCAGATACCAGGACCAGTCCCTGTCTACATTCTTGTTCGCGCCATCCTGTGAATTGGCCTCTATCGCCACAATCTCTCCAGTGGTGAGGCTGCCGCAATAGGCATTGTCGGCACGGCACTCGTTGTACACGAGCCAGTCGAGAAAACCTTTCTCCTGGATATCACGTGCATTGCTGTTATAGAGCGCATCCCTGAGCCCCTGCATTTGCGCCCTCGTAGAATACTGGGACTCACTGCTCTCATCCACCGTGACATTCCCTTCATTGTATGAAGTGACCGGATACAGGTCAAGGTCACAGGAGAAAAAAGCGAGAGCAGGAACGATAGCGAATATTCTGAATATCTTTTTCATTTTCACCTGTCTTTTAGAAATCAATGTTAACACCGAAGATCACAGTCCTTATATTAGGATATGTCCCCCAGTCTATACCTGTCTGGTATGCATCGGTCCACTGGCTCATTTCAGGGTCATATCCGGAATAATTTGTAAACGTGATCATATTGTCGAGAGTAATGTAAGGCTGTATCCTTGAAATATTGGCCTTCTTCAGCTTCGGATGGACAATATCGTATGACAGAGTGATGTTCTTTATCTTGAGATAGGAACCATCTTCCACCCAGCGGGTAGACGCCCTTAGATTGTCCAGTTCTCCTGCCTTCGGGATGTCTGTTATCTGGCCAGGCACCCTCCAGCGGCGGAGTACATCGGTGATCTGGTTGGCTCCGGTATACATGCCGACCATCTCTATCTTGGATGCATTATAGATATCATTGCCCACCGATCCGGTGACAAGGAGGCTGAGGTTGAACCCTTTCCAGCTGAAGGTATTGGTCATGCCGAAGATGAAATCCGGATTGGCGTTGCCGATATACTGCTTGTCCACATCGGAGATCTTTCCATCTCCCGAAATGTCCTCATATATCATCATCCCTGTCTCCGGATCTACACCGAGAGCCTTATATCCCCAGAACATTGAAAGCGGCTGACCAGGGGTCATCCTGATGACACTTTCGCTGAGGGCCTCCGATGTAGAGGCATAATAATACACCTGCTGGAGATCCAGTTTCTCGAGACGGTTCCTGTTCATCGAGATATTGAAATCCGTAGTCCAGCGGAAGCCTTTCCTGTTGAAATTGACAGAAGAGAGAGCGAATTCAAGACCCCAGTTGGACATTTCTCCCTCATTTCTGAAAAGAGATGGGTTAGGTTCAGGCATCGGAACATTGAGAAGCAGGTCCTTGGTATACTTATAATATCCGTCGAACGTGAAAGTCAGGTTGTTGTCAAGCACCGAGAAATCGATACCTACATTCGTCTGGGTCGTGGTCTCCCAGGTCAGCTCCTTGTTGCCTATATTGGTCTTCCCGCCGAGAGAAGGGACAGCCTGGGCATATTGCTCTTCTGTCCAGTTGTAATAATTGGTGCCGTATGTCTGGACCCATGCATAGTCACCGAGACCGGACTGGTTGCCGGACTGTCCCCAACCGACACGCAGCTTGAGATCATTCAGCCAGGAAACATCCCTGAGCCACGGCTCGGCGGACAGGCGCCAGGCGGCCGATGCTGATGGGAAATAGCCCCATTTATGCCCGGGCGCCAGTTTTGAAGATCCATCAGCCCTGAAATTGACCGTGAGATAATACTTGCTGTCGTAATTATATGACACACGCGCAAGATAGGACATTATCGCCCACTGCGCATATCCCTGGGACTGTCCCCGGAGGCCGCCGTTGTTCCCTCCGCTGAGTCCCCACAGAACGTTGCCGTACTCAGGAGAGAAATAGGACCTCGAGCCGGAAAGCTGCTCCCATTTCGAAGTCGTGGCGGACGTTCCGCCCATAGCCTCGAAATTGTGCTTGCCCCCCCAGGTATTGTTATATGTCAGTATATTGTCGTATACCATCCTCATATCATCGCTTCTGGTATCTGAAGCCGTACCGTGCTGGGAACGGCCGTATGAAGTATGGATCGGATCAAGGAACTCAAAGGAATGCACCCAGCGGCGGTCCATTGTCACGGTGGACTTGAAATTGAGGTTCTTATGGAACTTTATGGTTGCATATCCCGTAAGAAGAAGGCGGTCAGTCTCGGAATAGTTGTTCTCAGTCCTGGCCATATTCTCCTCCGGAGTGGTAAGGTTGGCGCCATAGAAGTCATCCCAGTACCAGTCAGGATTGGTCTCATCCCATACCTTTACGTATGTAGGGGTATTTATGACCGACAGCACGACGCCCGCCCTGTTGGAGCCTGTACCGGATATGATTCCGTTATTCCTGTAATGCGAATACGCCACATTGGCACCGACAGTGATCCATTTGAAAAGATCGGACTCGAAACTTGCCTTGACATTGTACCTCCTGTTGTAGGCCACCCGGAAGATACCCTGCTCGTCCGAATATCCCGCCCCGAGATAGTATTTCATCCTGTCGCTGGCATTGGATACGGAAACCTGGTAGTTCTGGCTTATACCTGTCCTGTATGTCTTGTCAAACCAGTCTGTCTCATCCTTGAGCCCTTCCGGAAGATTGACACCTACATTGATTTCATTCATCAGGTCGCGGTACTGGTCCACATTGAGCACATCGTATGTCTTGGTGACATTGGAGATACCGCAATAAGCGCTGAAATTGATCTGAGGCCCGTGGCTTACCTTGCCCTGCTTGGTAGTAATGAGCACGACACCGTTGGCTCCCCTGGAACCATAGATGGCCGCCGAGGATGCATCCTTCAGGATTGACATACTTTCGATATCGTTAGGGGAAAGATAGGCGATCGCGTAGCTGCCCTCCCCGACAGGGACGCCATCGACCACATAGAGAGGATCATTGCTGGATGCGATGGAGGATGCGCCACGGATTCTTACCGTCATTCCTCCGCCTGGAAGACCGCTTGTCTGCTGGACCTGCACTCCGGCCACCTTACCCTGGATGAACCCGGATGCCTCGGTCACAGGACGCAGCTTCATATCTTCCGTGGAAACTGTGGATACCGCAGTAGTGAGGTCTGCCTTCTTCACGGAGCCATAGCCTATCGCCACCACTGCATCCAATGCTATGGCTTCTTCGGAAGACTCTACATTGATCACAGCTCGTCCGGCAATCTGCTCTACAACTGTACTGTATCCCAGCGAATTGAACTCAAGAGCTCCATCCGGGCTGGATACAGCGATGGAATAATTACCATTCTCATCAGTAACCGTCCCGTTCTGGGTCCCCTGCTCAAATACTGCCATACCTATGACAGGCTGCCCGTTCTGGTCGGTCACCGTACCTTTGACGGTGTGCTGCTGGGCAAAGGCTGTAAAACCTGCCAGCAACAGCACCAAAGTCAGAAATTTTCTCATACGGCTGATATTAGTGTTATTTGTTAATAAAAATGTGATTTTGCTTAAAGTCTTGAACATAGCAAGACCGCAATTACAAAATTAGACATTTCAACCTTGCTGTTTCAGCCATATAGAGAAAAAAGTGGACAGCCATACCCGCCCGACAAAAGTCAATTTATTGACTATCAACAGGCTGTGCCGGACTTACTACCTGCAATAAAGTGGATATCACTGCGTCCTTCGTCAGATTGGACCACCCGGAAAAGTATGTGTTTTTGACTTTGTTGTCTTGGACGGATTGATGCCCCGCACCGGGACAACGGACATATGCCTTCCCCCGGTGATCAGTGAGATTACGGGACATCTTCTTCCTCCGGCTTCTTGTGCGCGACAAGGGCGATGGAGAGCTCGTACAGGAGGTAGAGAGGGATGAATACGAGAGAAAGGGTGAACGGATCTCCTGTCGGAGTGATGACAGCCGCAAGGACAAGCAGTACCACCACTGCATATTTGCGGACGCTCTTCAGCATCTCCTTGTGCACCAGGCCAAGCTTTGAAAGTATCCAGGCCAGCAGAGGAAGCTCGAACACAACTCCCATAATGAAAATCATCATTATGAAGATACTGATATAGGAATTAAGGTTGATCTGGTTGACAATCAAGGCGCTTGCACTGACCTGATATTCCACGAGGAAGCGGAAGGTGAAGGGAAAGACGATACAGTAGCCGACGGCGCAGCCGAGATAGAACATACCCGTCCCCATCACAAATGCCATCCTCATACTGCTGACCTCCTTCGGGAAAAGGGCCGGACGGACGAACTTCCATATCTCATATATAAGGTACGGGAACACCAGCACAAGAGCAAGCCAGAATGACGTGCTTATATGGGTCATGAACTGTGACGCCACATTGATGTTTATAATGGATACTGAAAAATCCTGATCCCCGAAATCGGGCAGAAACGGAATCCTGCCGCCCATATGCGCAAAGAACTTGTAAAGGAAGAAATTGGATGTGGTCGGACCGAGAATGAAGCTGTCGAACACATAAGGCATAGCAATAAATGCCGCTATGATGAAAATGACAAGCACTACCGCCACCCTTATCAGCACCCAGCGCAAAGCCTCGAGATGACCCCAGAAAGACATCTCCACCTCAGCCTCGTTGACCTCCTCGTCCTCCTCGCCCTCATTCTTTTCCTGCTTTCCGTTTTCCGGGGAGGATTTCTCCAGTGCACCCTGCCGAGGTGCGACCTCCTCTCCTTTCTTCTCTTTTTCCGGGTCTATGTTCTTTTCCTTGCGGGTCATTCGTGTCGTTTTTTGGGTTACAGATCCTTCACTCCGCCTGACGGCTGCGTCTACGGTGACAGAAGAACGAGGTGCAAAAATAGAAAATTTTCCTGAACTTTACAGAGAACCATACAAATGAAAAACTGCTGTCCCACCATAACGGCAAGACAGCAGCCTGTATATCGGTCCAGACTTTATTAGTCCATTACCTTAACGCGGATATTCTTGAACCATACATCATCCCCGTGATCCTGGAATCCGATGTAACCTTCGTGGTTCTCGCCGCCGCAGTTGTTCAGGAGCTCGAAGGCAAGAGGCCATTTCTCCTGGCTGAACTTGCTGGCCTGAAGCATATCTGTCCACTGCGGAGTCCACAGATGGTACTCGACAACGTTCGCACCGTTCTGGCCGTGAACTACAGTACCCTTGTAGACCATGATCTTACCGTGGTTCCATTCACCGTAAGGCTTGGCGTTCTGAGGCTTGGCAGGAATCATATCATAGAGGGAAGCAGACTTCCTGTTGCCATCCACACCGAGCTGTGCATCAGGATGGTTCTCGTTGTCGAGCACCTGATACTCAGGAGCGGAAATGTAGATAGGCTCATATACATCCTTGCCATCCTGCTTGGTGGTAACTTCCTGGGCGAGATAGAGCACGCCGGAGTTGCCGCCCTTGGATACCTTCCAGTCGAACTCAAGTGTGAAATTCTTGAACTTGTGAGCGAAGATGAGGTCACCGCCTTCACCGGTCTGGGCCTCACCGCCACCTGAACCGGCAAACTTAATGCAGCCATCCTCTACAGACCACCTTGATGTAGCGACATCCTTCCCGTATGTCCTCCATCCGGTAAGATCCTTTTCGTTGAAGATAATGTAATAGCCATCAGCATCTTTCTCAAGAGTGGAAAGATCCACCTGAGGTTTCTCCACCACTGTGTACTCAGAAGCTGCCGGAGCCTCGGCAGCTTCTGCTGCCTCTCCGCCTTTCTTGCCTGCGTTGTTCTGGCAGCTGCATGAAGCGAATGTCAGGGCTGCGACGAACATAGACGCAAAAATCAAAGTTTTTTTCATAATATCTGTAGTGATTTTAATGTTTTCTACCTCGGCATATCAGGAAGCGAGTAACCGTTCTGATATGTATGTTTTACAAGTTCTGCTGCGAATGCGTTTGCATCTACAGGGTCTGTCCAGGTCTTGTCGAAAGTCGGATGACCCTCGTTGATGTGGAAACCATCCTTGATGACTGACTGCACGGTCGCATCCTTCGGGATGTTGGTGAATCTCATATTCTCTCCATCCCAGTCGAGAACCATATTCAGTCCCTGGAGCCTTACTGCAAGCACGCCCATTACGACCATCTCGTTGAGAGGTCCGGCCTCGCTGAAGTCTGATGCGGAAGGTGTCCTGTACTCCGGATCCTCCTTGCAGGCGCGTACCCAGTCCATCTGGTGAGTCTCGTTGATCCTGCGGAGAACCTTAGGTGCATCAGGGACACGTCCTGAAACGAGATAAGGCCTGTCTGCATAGCAGCCATAGATAAGAGTGTCCTTTGTTCCGTACATAATGACACCGCCACCGCTGATATTGAGGTCTACTCCTGCGGGAAGTCCTTCCGGACGCATTGGCTTGAGACCTCCATCATACCAGTATACCTCGACCTCAGGCATGGCGACCTTAGGCATATTGTCCCTTGCAGGGAAGGTCATCTTGATCATCTCTGCGTGAGGGCAGCAGTCTGAAAGAAGAAGGGTGGAGCTTCCCTCGACCTTTGTAGGATACTTGAGGTTCAGAGACTTGAACGCTCCGTGGAGAATGTGGTTCGCCATATCTCCGAGAGCTCCTGTTCCGAAATCCCACCATCCGCGGAAGTTCCACGGTGTATAGATAGAGTTGTACGGACGGAATGGTGCAGGGCCGATGAAAGAATCCCAGTTCAGGGTCTTAGGCACACGCTCGACTTTTTCAGGACGGTTGAGTCCCTGAGGCCAGATAGGACGGTCGGTGAACGCCTCAACGCGCCTTACCTCTCCGATCTCTCCGTTCCATACCCACTCGCAGAGCAGACGGAGCCCTTCTGATGAAGCACCCTGGTTACCCATCTGTGTAGCGACCTTGTTCTTTGCCGCAAGCTTTGTGAGAAGACGTGACTCGTATACGGAATGAGTCATAGGTTTCTCTACATACACATGCTTGCCTGCCTCCATAGCCTGGGCTGCGATGACAGCATGGGTGTGGTCTGCCGTTGCAACTACAACTGCATCCGCATCCTTGAGCATCTCATCGAACATTACACGGTAATCGTTGTACCTCTTGGCATTAGGATAACGCTCGAATACAGGTTTGGCATAGTTCCAGTCCACATCGCAGAGTCCGATGATATTCTGTGACTCAAGCTCGTGAAGGACTGCGGAACCACGGCCTCCGATACCTACGCCAAGGATGTTGAGCTTGTCGCTCGGAGCGGCCGTATGGCCGTGCACCTTTCCGAGGATAGTGCTCGGGGCGATAGTCAGGCCGAGGGCAGCTGCAGTACCGGTCTTGATGAAAGACCTTCTAGACATTTCTTTTCCCATAAGATCTGATTTTGTGATTTTAGTTGTTAGTGTTGATATTATCGTTAATATCCTTCTCTATCTCGTTCATCCCGCTCTTGAAACTCTTGACTCCCTTGCCGAGTCCGCGCATCAGTTCAGGGATCTTCTTTCCTCCGAACAGGAGAAGGACCACAAGCGCAATGATAACGAT
>JADIMI010000082.1 GCA_017694845.1 Candidatus Cryptobacteroides intestinavium | reverse complement strand
CCGTGGAGCCGCGAAGAGATCCGCGCCCTGAAATAGACTATAAAAGACATGTCCCGCCGGATGACTGAACCATCCGACGGGACATTGGTCTTCAGAAATTCCGCTGCGGAATATTATTTCAGATAGGCATCAGCGACAACCCTGCCGCTGCGGCTGATGAAGTCGCTCAGGGCCTTTCCTTTCAGCATACCGTTGGCAAGCAGAGCCAGATCTGTGATCTGCTTCAGGATCTCATTGCCATTGGCGAATGCCTCGATCTCTTTCCTGTGCGCATCCGCTGCAGCATCCTTTGCCTCGCGGACTGCCTTCTTCTGCTCCTCCGTGGCATCAGCCGGGGCATCGGCGACAGCCTCCTCCGGTTTCACGGCAGCTGCTTCAGCCTCCATGATCTTGGCTACGAGAGGATTCTGCATATTCACAGTAATCGTATATGAAGCAGGCATCTCGCCATAGAAATTCATTCCTCCGCCCATTGCCGACATCTCACGGTAACGACGCATGAATTCAGACTGGGTAATCAGTATAGGAGCCCCGTTCTCGCCAAGATTGTCGGCCTCGACATTGTAATTGTTCTCTGACGGAAGGACAGCCTTGAACATCAGTCCGAGATCCTTCTTCCTGTCTTCAGCAAGCTCCGGCCTGATCTTCTCTTCCTTTGGTATAAGATTGTCTATGCTGTCTGAGTCCACGCGGGCAAACCTTGTATTCTCTATCTTCATTTCCAGCAGATTGACGAAATGCGAATCAAGCTGGCAGTCCATCAGCAGCACATCATATCCCTTGTTCTTTGCGCTCTCGATATAAGGATACTGCGCCTCCACATCCGTGGCATAGAGGAAGACAAGCTTCTTGTCCTTGTCGGTCTGCTCCGACTCGGTGGCCTTTCTGTATTCGTCTATGCTGAAATACTTGCCATCGGTATTCTTGAGCAGGCAGAACTTCATAGCCCTCTCGCAGAATTTCTCATCGCTGAGCATTCCGTATTCGATGAACAGCTTGAGATTGTCCCATTTGTCCTCCAGGGATTTCCTCTCGTTCTTGAATATCTCCTCCAGACGGTCAGCCACCTTCCTGGTAATATAGCCCGAGATCTTCTTCACATTCGCATCGCTCTGCAGATAGCTCCTGGACACGTTCAGAGGGATATCCGGAGAGTCTATCACACCGTGGAGAAGTGTCAGGAAGTCAGGCACGATGTTGTCCACGCTGTCCGTGACGAACATCTGGTTGCAGTAGAGCTGTATCTTGTTGCGGGTAATGTCCATCCGGTCCTTTATCTTAGGGAAATACAGGATACCGGTAAGATGGAACGGATAGTCCACATTCAGATGGATATAGAACAGAGGGTCCTCTCCCATCGGATACAGAGCCCTGTAGAAATTCATATAGTCCTCCTCCTTCAGGTCTACAGGCTTCTTCATCCACAGAGGTTCCACCTTATTGATTACATTGTCCTTGTCCGTATCGACGTACTTGCCATCCTTCCACTCCTGTTCCTTGCCGAAAATGACAGGGACCGGCATGAACTTGCAGTATTTGCCGAGCAGGGACTCTATCCTGTCCTTCTTCGCGAACTCCTCCTCTTCCTTGTCGATGTACAAAGTTATCACTGTTCCCCTGTCTGCCTTGTCACTGTCAGACATCTCGTATTCAGGCGATCCGTCACACGACCATTTCACGGCCTTTGCATCCTCCTTCCAGGACAGTGTCTCGACCGTGACTTTCTCGGCTACCATAAATGCAGAATAGAATCCAAGGCCGAAATGTCCTATTATATTGCCTATCTGATCCTTGTATTTCTCGAGGAACTCACCGGCGGAACTGAACGCTATCTGGTTGATATACTTGTCGACCTCCTCCTCGGTCATACCGATACCGCGGTCTATGATCTTCAACGTCCTCTCCTTCTCATCGAGTTCGATACGGACTGAGAGATCGCCCAGCTC
The DNA here is from genome assembly GCA_017694845.1 of Candidatus Cryptobacteroides intestinavium. Taxonomy (GTDB): domain Bacteria; phylum Bacteroidota; class Bacteroidia; order Bacteroidales; family UBA932; genus Cryptobacteroides; species Cryptobacteroides intestinavium. Next base: position 18,124 of record JADIMI010000082.1, on the reverse strand, counting down.
TCCCTTGAAATCTCCGGAAGAGGCAAGAGCCTTCATCTTCTGCGTAGCATCCACAGCATTGGCCACCAGCTCCCTCAGGAAAATCTCGTGGTCGGAATACAGGAATTTCTTGATCACAGGGAATATGTTCTCGGTGGTTACACCGATCCTGCCTGTCGTACCTTTTTTCTTTGCCATAATCTATATCTCCTTATATTATTTCAGACTGTTTCCTGTCAGATACCTGTCCGGCCGTAAAGACTGCCACAGGAAATGACGCGGGTATAAAAGTCAAAAGGCATTCCAAACAAAAAGGCTGACAAATTGTCAGCCTTGCTTTCAGAATATATTTCCGAAATCCGTTCCCATCAATACTATACGGAACTATAGCGGAAGATCACCGGTTACGCTGGTGAGATACTCTGTCCCGTCTTCTGTCGTATACTGGATGCACCAGTCTCTCTGCTGTCCCCATTTGTAGATATCGAGACGGAATGTGGAGGTATAAGACCTGCTGTACCAGTCTGTATTATCTTCATCCTGGCCATCTGATTCGTATCTCTTATAGAAATATCTGAAATCATCGGAGACAAATACCCCGCTGAACCCTTCACTGTCCTCGGCTATCTTCCCGTCTATGGTACCCTCGTAATCGTAGCCCGAGCCGAAGTACGCACAGCCTTCCTGAAGTTCAGCCACAGTGCCGGAGAGAGAGGCATTGAATACGACAGACGACTCATCTCCCATACTGATATCCCAGCTGTCTGTCCCGGTACAGGTCAATGTCCATCTGACCACACTGTTTTCAGGAGATGCACCTCCGATATAATAATTGTGGTACATATAGTAGACGAGGTGATCCGTATCCAGCTCTACCGTCCATACACTCCCCTGATCCGAAAGAGACGTGCCTGCTGTCGAGATCACCTTGCTGCCCAGCACATAGGTAGTCTCATCATAACGTTTGAGTTCATGCCTGAGATACTCGTACTTCTCGCTCTGCTGTTCCTCCTCCGGCAGTTTCAGAAAGGCATCGAGCACCAGAGCCTGGTCGAGGAAATCCACAGAATTGATTACAATGTCATAGAAAAGTCCCGCAGTATATCTTATAACTGAATCCTCCGTACGGTGTGTCGTGCTACCGTCATCGAGTCTGCATGATACTGCCGAAAGCAGTAACAGCATAAATATATATATCTTCTTCATTTCCGGTCATTTTATAATGGTTTCACATTTTCCATCCATCAGAAGCGGTAGCCGATTCCAGCCTTGCATCCGATATATACGGTACCTGCACCGAGTTCAAAAAGGCCGTAGACCCGTTTCCCTACCATTATACCTATCGGTGTCATCTGGAATGCAGGATTGATAAGGACTTCAGAGAAACCGGAGAAGTCGTATTTCCTGTAGCCGGCACCTATTCCAAGCCCTACTGCCGAATAAAGCTTCACCACAGGACGGTTGAGGTAAGTGAACCTTGCGTATGGGAGAAACGAGAACGTGACTCCGCTGCAGCTGCCCAGTCGCCCTCCCGTATCGGACGAATAGGCAGTAGACCACAGTCCGTCGAAATTGGCCTGAAGTCCGAGCGCGAACCATTTCTTGAACTGGATATTGAACTCCGCCGACAGGATGCCCGTAGAATATGTAGGCCCTGTATATGACGAATATATATCACCGAGCAAGCCTGGAGAGAAAAACGGTTCATCCGGAGCCGACAGGAAATTATAATTCGAGAAATTGGTCGCATCGAGCACAGGAAAGCCGCCCCATCCTATGTTGAACTCATACTTGTACGACAGACCGTCAGCGTCCGTACGCGGACCCGCCATCACAGCCGGAAGACAGCCGAGCATTATGATCAATGCTAAAACAGTTTTTTTCATCTTATCCATACAGCAGTTATTATTTATCCACGGATTCTGTTCCGTTCCCGTTGACTATCTCAAAGTCTGTCCGGCCGTAATCGACATCAAAGGAATCGGAGACAGCTCCGGAAATCTCGAAATGCAGTATTCCGCCATCGGGATACTGGCTGATCTGCCCGCCCCTGCAGAGAGGGATAGAAAGATCCCCTCCTTCCGAAGTCACTACAGCCGTCACCTTCTCTCCTCCGGTATCCTCCCCGTATACGATTTCCAGAGACATAGCCTTTGCTGCATCCCCGGAACTGCAGTCGATGACTGCATCCACAGAGAGCGACTTCCACGTCTTGTCCGGGTCATCGGAGGTGTCGCAGGATATACTGTACCTCCTGTCTCCCAGAGCCTTGACTGAATATTCAGTATAAATATTGTTCCACTGTCTTGAACTTGCCGGGATACAGACATATTCACCCGGACTGTCTGTCAGAAATATCTTTCCCCACATCGGATACACGGAGAACTCTTCATAATAAAGGTTTCCAGGCATGAAATATTCTCCGAAACATTCAGCTCCCAGAGACTCTGACTGCTCCCTGTCATCCCTGACAGCCTGGTATCTGTCGAAGAAATCAGCCAGCTCCGTAATCCTGAAGACAGGCTCGACATAATTGAAATACATTAGATCCGTTACATCAAGCTGTGGATTCTCCACCTCATCCTTGTCACTGTACATCACGCATCCTGACAGAAGCACAGCCGACAGGACAGCCGCAGCATATTTAATCTTACTCATAGCCATATCCCGTTAGAATCTGTAGCCTATGCCGAAACATCCTCCCACATATATCGTTCCGACTCCCACCTCGAAGAATCCGAAAAGATCACGTCCCACAGATATACCCACCGGTGTCACCTGCAGGGACAGATAGGCTTCCGGAGACTCCTTCCATCCGGAGTCCGTATTGTAATAATGCACATCTGTCATAGAAAATGCCATACCGGCTCCGACAGAAGAATACATACGGACAAGATTCCTGTTGAGCCAGCTGAATCTCGCCGTGACCATAGGAGTGATATAATGACACTCTGTAACACTTATCTTCGAGTTGTCCGCCCTGCTGTAATACTCATTCCAGCCTCCTTCATAACTGATACTTGCAGACAGGGCGAAGATCCTGGTGAAATTATACGTATAGGAAAGGCCCCAGGTATTGGTCACCCTCTCCTTGTTGTATGTCATAGCATCATCATACAGTCCGGAGATGGAATAATAATAAGGATAGCTGTCATACTTTCTTACAATGAAGTCAAAATCATACCCGAAAGCATAACGTCCTGGATAGACGGCACCGCTCAGCGCGAATTCGTGCCTTTTCAGATCATATGGAGGCCATTCTTTCTTCTCGCGCGAAAAAGCGGGAAGAGAAAGCATCAATAGAAGTATTATCGATAGAAATCTGCTCATATATTATCCGCGGGAAATTTTCCCGACCGGACTGATAGATGCAAAATGTCCCCCGATAGTTGCAGTATGTCTAACTGTAAAGGAATCTCTTGATACTCATTTTAGGAGTCTTCTCGAACGGGCTGTCCATAACTTCGACTTTAGACAGCCGGCTGTACACCGGGAGCGACCTGTTGACAGATGCCATCATCCCAGCCATCATCTCCCCGATGCCTTCCTCGCTGACACCATCGGCCTGCAGTCTGTCCCTGTCAAGATAGACAAGGGCCACAAGTTTCGAATTCCTGTCCACCACGACAGATTCCACCACATACGGCTCGCTGTTGACGACAGCCTCTATCTCTTCAGGATAGATATTCTGTCCGTTGGATGACAGGATCATATTCTTGCTCCGGCCTCTGATGAAGATGTTCCCATCAGCATCCATGACGCCCAGGTCTCCGGTATTCATCCAGCCATCAGGCGTAAAGGCGGCTTTTGTGGCCTCATCGTTCTTATAGTATCCGCTCATTATGTTCACTCCCCTGGCCTGGATCTCGCCCGGGACATTCTGCGGATCTTCGGAATCTATACGGACCTCTTCACGGTCAATGGCCTTTCCGCACGATCTCGGGACAAACTTCCGCCACTCCTCGTATGCAAGCAGCGGGGCCGCTTCGGTCATACCGTAACCTACGGTGAACGGGAGGCGGAACTTCCTGAACCATTTCTCCACATCCGGATTGAGTGCTGCCCCTCCCATGATTATCATCCTCACATTGCCTCCGAAGGCAGAAAGGAGCTTCTTCCGGACAGCCCTGAATACAAGCCTGTTCACCCCCGGGATTGCAGCCAGCACCTTCACGGCCGGCCTGTTGAGCACAGGGAGCACGGAACTCTTGAAAATCTTCTCCATAACCAGCGGCACAGTCACCACAAGATACGGACGGACTTCCTTCATTGCCCCCAGCAGAAGGGCTGGAGTAGGAGCCTTTCCAAGGAAATATATTGTCGACCCTCCGCAGAGAGGATAGAGGAATTCGAACATCATCCCGTACATATGCGCAAGAGGAAGCATCGACACTATCGAGTCCGTGTTCCCCGACGGTATCCTGTCCTGACCGAACTGGACATTGGAAGAAAGGCACTCGTACCTGAGCATCACTCCTTTCGGAGCGCTTGTCGTACCGGAAGTATAATTGATGACAGCAAGATCACCGGCATTGTCGGCATAGTAGTCCACATCTTCAGGACGGACACCATCCGGGAATCTCGAGGCAAATATGACTTCCAGTTCATCCAGGGCCTTCCGTATCTTCTCATCAGAAGTGTACAGCACAGAAAAATCCCCTACACAGACCGCTGTCTTGAGTTCAGGCATTTTACCGATGTCCAGTTTGTTCCAGATATCCTTGTCCGTAAACAGCATCATACTTCCGGAATGGGCCACCAGAGAATTGATGCTGTCCGGATGGAAATCGGCAAGAATCGGGACCACTACCGCCCCGTATGTCGTTATGGCGAGAAAGGAAACCGCCCAGCGGGCGGAGTTCCTGGCACAGAGAGCTATCTTGTCTCCTTTCGATATGCCGGCAGACTCGAATACTATATGAAAACGCTCTATCCTTGTGGCAAGGTCACCGAAAGTGAAGGATTCTCCTTTATAGTTGCACAGCGCAGGCCTGTCCCAGTTGCTGCGCATTGCATTCTGCAGTCTGTTGAAATAATGTTCCATTACAATCAGTCTTATGTGCTATGACAAAGGTAATAAAAATCTCCAACGGCCGTCACCGGAGACGAAATTTATGATTTGATTTCCTATATAGCGGATTTTTCAGTATGTTTGTGAGGTTTAAAGATTTATCTGTCAATGAGGAAGAAACCTATTGTCGCCCTGATATACGACTTTGACGGGACACTGTCCCCCGGGAATATGCAGGAATTCGGATTCATCCAGGCTATCGGGAAGAGTCCGGAAGAATTCTGGAGAATGAGCGATGACATAGCAAAGGGCCAGGATGCCAGCAACATCCTCAGCTATATGAAACTGATGTTCGATGAGGCACGCAGGCAGGGCATCAAGCTGCGCAGAGAGGATTTCCAGAGATTCGGAAAAGACATTGAACTTTTCGAGGGCGTGCGTGAATGGTTTTCGCTTGTGAACAGATACGGAAAGGAACACGGGGTGGTAATAGAACACTACATCAATTCATCCGGACTGGCAGAGATAGTGGAAGGGACCCCGATAGCAAATGAATTCAAGCGAATATTCGCGTGCTCTTTCCTCTACAACGAAGAGGGGGAGGCCGTATGGCCGGGAGTGGCTGTCGACTATACAGCCAAGACACAGTTCATATTCAAGATCAACAAAGGCATACTGAGCATACGGGACAACAAGAAAGTCAATGAAAGCCAGCTTGAAGAGAACAAGAGGATACCCTTCCCGAATATGATCTATTTCGGAGATGGGGAGACGGATGTCCCTTGTATGAAGATAGTCAAGATGTTCGGGGGCAATTCAATAGCGGTCTACAACCCTCTGATCAGCAAGAAACGGGCCACAGCGCAGAAACTGCTCAGGCAGGGGCGCGTCAATTTCATCTCTCCGGCCGTCTACACTGCAGAAAGCAGGACATTCAAGGTCGTATGCGCGATCATCGACCGTATCAAGGCCGAACACAATCTGAAAATGCTGGACCAGGCCGAATGACCTGTCCAGCATTATCTTATATCCGACCGCATCAATATACTTTTACCGAAAGCCTGGCATACGCCCTCTCTACCTTGGCCAGGGCCTCCTCCACAGTCGGTGCAGTCGCAAGGAGCACACCCAGACGGCGATGCCCCTTTATCTCCGGCTTGCCGAATATTCTCATATTGACTCCCGGCTCCTCGAGCACCTTCTCGAGATTGCAGAATTCATATTCCCTTGTATCGCCTTCCACGACTATCGCCTTGGAAGCAGACGGACCGTAGAACTTCACTTCAGGCACCGGCAGTCCGAGCACGGCTCTGGCGTGCAGGGCGAATTCCGACAGATCCTGCGATATCATTGTGACCATTCCGGTATCGTGCGGACGCGGAGAGACCTCGCTGAAAATGACTTCCTCCCCCTTGACAAAGAGTTCGACTCCGAAAATGCCGTATCCTCCGAGAGCATCCGTGATAGCCTTCGCTATATGTTCCGCCTTGGCAATCGCCGCCGGAGACATATCCTGAGGCTGCCAGGACTCTCGGTAGTCTCCATCCACCTGATGATGGCCTATAGGCTTGAGGAATGTAGTCCCTGCACAGTGACGCACTGTCAGAAGCGTGATTTCATAGTCAAAATCCACAAATCCTTCCACAATCACCTTTCCGCTGCCTGCACGGCCGCCCTCCTGGGATATATGCCATGCCCTGTCGATATCCTCTTCCGTACGGATGACACTCTGTCCGTGGCCGGATGAACTCATCACCGGCTTCACCACGCAAGGGATTCCTATCTCCTTCACCGCCTTGTCAAAAGCCTCCCTGGTCTCGGCAAAGGCATATCTGGATGTAGGAAGTCCAAGCGTTTCCGCTGCCAGCCGCCTGATACCCTCCCTGTTCATAGTCAGTCTCGCCGCATTTGCCGTAGGGATGACATTATAGCCTTCCTGCTCGAGAGCCACCAGTTCATCCGTCGCTATGGCCTCGATCTCAGGGATTATGTAATCCGGCTTCTCCTGTTCTATCACTTCCCGCAATGCCTTGCCATCCAGCATCGGGATCACATGGAAAGAATTGGCAACGTGCATTGCGGGAGCGCCCTCGTACTTGTCGAGAGCCACCACCTGCACACCGAAACGCTCCAGTTCGATTGCGACTTCCTTACCAAGCTCCCCTGAGCCGCACAGGAGGGCCTTCCTGCCATACCTGGTGAATGTTGTACCGATCGATGCCATAATTTTATGCTGTTAAGTTAATACATTTTATCAAAGTCCTGCTGTCTGCAAACGCTGCCTCCGATTCAGCCTCGTGCCTCTACTTTCCGTAACGGAGAAGGAGATCACCGTATGCATCGATACGGCGGTCACGGAAGAACGGCCATCCCCTGCGTACATATTCCGTACGGTCCAGGTCTATCTCCACGACCTTTACCCCTTCCTCATCCTTTCCGAACTCGGCCAGCAGCTCTCCCTGGGGACCCGTAGCGAAAGAACGTCCCCAGAACCTGATCCCCTTTGTATTCCCGGTAGGATCATCCTCCTGGCCGGTACGGTTCACTGTCACTACAGGAAGCCCGTTAGCGACCGAATGTCCTCTCTGGACAAGCTGCCACGCATCACTCTGCACCTTCTGCTCTTCCTCCGGATCAGTGTATACTCCTCCGATCGCCGTAGGATAGATCAGTATCTGCGCTCCGTTCAGAGCCATAAGCCTCGCTGCCTCGGGATACCACTGATCCCAGCAGACAAGCACTCCGAGTTCACCTACGGAAGTATGTATCGGATTGAAGCCCATATCTCCGGGAGTGAAGTAGAATTTCTCGTAATAGCACGGATCATCCGGAATATGCATCTTGCGGTACTTGCCGGCGATCGATCCATCCTTCTCCAGCACGACAGCTGTATTATGATATATCCCGGCTGTCCTGCGCTCGAACAGGGAGAGGACCAGCACTATGCCGAGTTCCTTGGCAAGGGCGCCGAACGTCTCGGTCGACGGTCCCGGCACCGGCTCCGCCAGATCACACAGAGAGGCATCCTCATATTTGCAGAAATATGCAGAATTATGCAGTTCCTGCAACACTACGAGCTGCGCCCCCATCGATGCGCATTTCCTGATATTGTCTTTCAGTTTTACAATATTGGCATCTATGTCATCCGTACAGGACTGCTGTACCATTCCTACTTTCAGTATGTTCATGTCTTGTATGTTTTTCTTTGTTGTGTATCAGATTCTTCGCTTCGCTCAGAATGACAATTGCAGAATGACAATTGCTTCGCTCAGAATGACAGGACGTATCATTCTGTACGGAGCCATCCTTCGGGAAACTGCATTGTGACGCAGTGCAGTGAACCGTGTCCGGAAAGCAACGCCCTGCAGTCTATCACAACCACCTCCCTGTCCGGAAAGACCTCCTGCAGAAGTCTTCTTGCGACCTCGTCCTTCTCCGACCCTGAACCCGGCACAAGGACACCTCCGTTGACTATCAGGAAATTGGCATACGATGCCGGGAGTCTGTAGTTATCCAGATAAAGGGCATCCGGAAGAGGCAGAGGCACAAGCCGGTATCTCTTACCATCCTTTGTCCTGAACGAGCGCAGCTGGTACTCCATTTCAGCCAGATCATCATAATGAGGGTCATCCGGATCCGTACACTGCACATATGCTATGGTATCAGGTGAACAGAACCTGGCAAGCGTATCCACGTGCCCGTCTGTATCATCACCTATTATCCCTCCATGGTCGAGCCACAGCACACGGTCCAGTCCGAAATACTGCTTCAGTTCGCTCTCGATCTCATCACGTGTCATATATTCATTACGGTTGACACTTGTCAGGCACTCCGTCGTCGTAAGCAGGGTCCCATATCCATCAGTATCTATGCTCCCGCCTTCCAGCACAAAGGGACGCATATCGGCACCGGTCACATCATCCTCGAAGACACCTTGTGAAAATATGTTCTTTGTGAGCTGGTTGTCAAGATCGGAAGCGAATTTCAGCCCCCATCCGTTGAACACGAAATCATAGAGGTATTTCTCCCCCTCATCACCATACACGGAAATCCCTCCGTGATCCCTTGCCCAGGTATCGTTGAGCGGTGCCTGACAGAAGGTCACCATAGCCATGTCAAGCGACCACCCGCGTCTGCCGCATACACGGGAGATGTCGGCTTTTGCTTCATCTATATCCCTGCACACGATCAGCAGGCGTTCGAACCTGACAATATTGATGGCTATGTCCACATAGCACTCAAGCACTCTGTCGAGCTGATACCATTCTGTGTCACAGTGCGGCCACGTCAGCTGTACACCGCTCTGCCTTTCCCATTCCGCCGGAAGTCTCATAATAGTCAAATATCATACAAAGATACAAAAACCCTCTCAAATCCGGATGTAATCTGAGAGGAATAATACAGACGTGGAAGATATGCCTATGAAAGCCTGAATTCTTCAGGGAATTCAAGGATCTTTTTCTGAAGAAGCGCCTCGTCCCCGAGCAGGCAAAGGACAGAGCCATAATATGCCTCTTCAAGTATGTGAGGAGGCTGCACTCCTGTGAGTACGCTATGGCAGAAAGCCTGCATCATCTCCAGCGATCCATCGCCTTCGACAGCCTCGGGCATAATCGCTATTCCGGGATCGGCAGATGCGCTCTCCGCTGTCCAGCTTGTACCGGCGAATGCGGAACTGCTGAATATACCGAGCTCGATCTCGCCCACGAGCTGACGGATGCCGCTTCTCGGCTTCGGATTCTCCGCATACAGGCGGCCGGACACAAGATCAATTGTCGCATCCTTGCAGAGTATCTGCTCCCCCATCCCGTAATGCTTGTTGGATATCACCGACTCGAAAGTCATATTGACACCGTTCGGGAAAGTATATATGGTACTTACACTGTCAAAGACCTCCCTGCCGTCCTTCCAGTATATTATATTTCCTGTTCCCATCACCTGCCGGGGCAGCATCCCGAGAGCCCAGGTGCCGTTCTGGAGCTGGTGACAGGCGAGTTCGGTCATCAGACCGCGCGAATATTCCCTGTACAGGCGCCAGTTGATATGCCTTTCCAGTTCAGGGGATGGCACAGAGCGCCTCCAGTCATTGTTCCTGAACCAGTAGTTACGTACATTCACCACAGGGCCGAACTCCCCTTTCCTGATGGAATCCATTATCATGATATATTTCGGGTCGAAAAGCCTCTGCTGGCCTACAAAGAATATCCTGCCCGAAGCACAGCCCTTCCTGTACATATCAAGGCACTCCTCCATTGTATAGGCCATCGCTTTCTCACAGAAGACATTCTTCCCCGCCGAGAAGGCATCGATGGACATCTTATAATGCAGGTTGAGCGGAGTCGCAATGACCACGGCATCCACCTCCTTGTCCTCCAGGAGTTTCCTGTAGTCATCATATCTCCTTGCCGAAGGGACCTTGGCCGAAGCCTTGTCAAGATTGGCCCTGTAATTGTCGCACAGGGCCACTATCTCGGCCTGGGGTATCTTCAGAAGATTGTCGATATGGAAGCAGCCTCTCGACCCGGGTCCGATGATCCCGAACCTCACTTTCCCTCCGGACATCTCCTCCTGACCGGCTGGAGTACATCCCTTAAGCCACGGGAATGATGTCATCAGAATCCCGGCGGCGCCCATCGTGCCGAACCTCTTTACAAATTCTCTCCTATCCATTGTTTCACATCCTGTTTTATCAGTTTATACGAATATCCGTCAAAGGCGGATATTATTGCCTGCCGCATTCTCTCCGGAGCCGCGTACAGGGCGGTCGACAGCACCTCGCAGATGAAGGCAGAACGTCCCTCGACAGCGACCAGCCCGCGGAACCCGACAAGTGTCCCTTCCATAGGATCAACAATATGTGCAGTCCCGTCAGGCCTGAGCCCGGACACGGACAGAGAAGAATCCTTCAGTCTGAATGTCCCTCCTCCTGTCCTCACATCCACAGACCAGCAGTCCCCGAAAGGATGGCATCCGATGCCCAGAACGGAACTGTCACCGAAATTCAGGAGGGCATTCTCCACCCCTTCCTCCGCCAGCACAGTCCGGATCTGGTCCAGGGCATACCCCTTGCCGAATCCTCCGGCATCAAGCAGTATGTCATCTGCTGCAAGAGAGACCGTGCCTGTCCCGGGAGACAGGGAATATGCAGGACGCACATCGCTTCCGGACAGGACAGCTATATCGAAATAGCCGGCAGTACCTTTCCTGAAAGTCTCACAGAACTGGAGCAGGGAAAACACCTCATCATCCACCGCCACAGGGGTGTCCGCCCCGGATGAACATATCCCGGCAAAGACGCTCTTACTGTCATGGCGGTTGAGTTTCTTCTCTATGGATGACACACGCAGACGCACTCTTTCCGCTATTGACTCAGCTTTATGCTCGGATATCCCGACCAGCACCATCTCGAAAACGGAGTGCATCGCCCCGAAAGAGACAAAGGCCGCCTCCGCACCGGGATTCTTCGCACTGTAGACAAACTCCATCCGCTATCTGCCTCCGCGTATCATAAAGCGTACGGCAATTATGCACAGACGCACGGCCCACACCACCGCATATATTATCACAGATATGACAAATACATAGCCGATCTGTGAGAATATCTCGGTCCAGGGTGTCCCGAAACGTATCACGGCATAGACATTGACCAGAAAAGCCGCAAGGAAACATCCTGCCGCCAGGAATATCTCCCTGCGTTTCATCTTTGCTGTAATTACAGTATCTTTCACGGCAAAAACCTCATAGAAAGCGTTTATATCCTATATACGATAGAATTCCTCCCATCCCTCGCGAGGCATTGTCCCCCACAGGAGCTGGTTCGCCAGAGGATTGTTCGTTATCTGCTTTGTCTCCCTGTCGAACAGTATCTTCTGCCCTGTCCACTGGCTGATAACACCGAGACAGAACACCTGGCTGAGAGGCCCGGAGACAGAGAACGGTGACCGCGGCTTCTCCTTGCCCATGACTGACAGGAGGAAGTTCGCATAATGGTTGGACGGAGACTCCGGAACTTCCGGAAGCTTCCCTTCCATCTCTTTCGCCTTTTCATCAGGAATGATCGACAGAGTGCTTCCGTGCGACCCACCTTTGAATGTCAGTTCCTTCGAATATATCTCCTTGCCCGGATTGAGCTTGGCCGGCTGTATCTTCTGGCCTGCCACAGACGGGATGTTCGGGTCCAGTTCGGATACCCCGTACCCTTCAGGCACTGCAGGGATATTGTCCAGTCCATCATACCATGTAATGTCAAGGGCAGGCATCCCCTCCCTCTCCGGGAATCTGAACAGGATAGTGGATGACATTGGATAGAAGAACGGATTGTGTCCTTTGAGGTAGACAGGGTTGACCTCCGTCGGCAGGCCGAGGTCGAGGAACTCGTGAATGGAGTCTATGATATGCGCCCCCCAGTCTCCGAGGACCCCCATACCGAACTCATACCAGCATCGCCACTGCCCGTTATGGAAATCGTGGTTGTAGGAATGACGGTGTGCCGCACAGAGCCAGGTGTCCCAGTCAAGAGTGGCAGGTACAGGCTCCGCCGCCGGATAAGAGGTCATCCCCGGATCCCACCCGTGCCAGCGGCGCGGATTGTTCATATGCGCGGTGACAGCCGTGACATCCTTGATGATTCCGGCCTCCTTCCAGGCCTTGAACTGGAAATAGTTGGCCTCTGAATGTCCCTGGTTGCCCATCTGGGTCACGACGCCATACTTCTTCTCCGCCTGCATCAGCATCTCGCACTCATAGAATGTCCTGGCAAGAGGTTTCTCGACATACACATTGATACCTTCCCTCATAGCCGCCATACAGATCGGGAAATGGCTGTGGTCCGGAGTACATACGACCACTGCATCGATCTTCCTGGACATTTCATCGAAAAGCTTCCGGAAATCCTTGTATTTCGGCACTCCCGGGAACATCTCCTCGATCTCGCGCGTCTGTTTCGCGCCCATATCCACATCGCACAGTGCCACCACATTGCACAGGCCTGTAGCCTTGAACTGCTTTGCCACTTCATTTCCTCTGTTCCCAATGCCTATCAGAGCCACATCCACCTTGTCGTTAGGCCCGACCTTTCTCGGTGAGGGTGCGGCACCGGCATTGAATCCCATCGCCATCGACGGCATCATCGCCGCACCTCCTATTATCGCAGTCCTCTGGAGGAAATCTCTGCGTGATATCTTCTTTCCTGACATATCTCTACCGTTTTAGCATTATCTGATTATGATATAGAAGAATCATCAGTCAAGCTCCTTGATCTTGATGTTCTTGTAGTACACCTTGTCTCCGTGATCCTGGATCAGGATATGGCCGGTCTCGAAGTTCCCGAAATTGACCCAGTCCTTATATTTGCTGTAGTCGACGAATGCATCCCACATCTGGTTGTTCCTCTCATATTCAAGAAGCTTCACATCATTGAGCCAATGTTCCACGTGATTGCCGCGGACAACCACTTTGCCCGTATTGAAGAACCCTTTCCTGAAAGGCTTGTCCGCAGGAGCCGGAATCAGGTCGTACAGGGAACCGAGAGTCCTGTTACCGTTGACACCGAGCTTCGCATCCGGATGTTTCTCATCATCCAGCACCTGGAACTCGCATCCTATCGAAGAACCCGACATTGCATTGTTCACATCCGGGTTGACGAAATACTTGACACCGCTGTTCGCGCCTTCTGTCAGCCTGAAATCAAAAGTCAGTTCGAAATTGCGGTACTTCCTGTCAGAAATTATGTCGCCTCCGTTGCCCGATTCTGCACCATCAGCCTTTTCCACGACAAGCATACCATCTTCAATATGCCAGCCTTTGGATGGAAATTCCGGAGCCTTGTGGCTGTGCCAGCCTTCAGTGGTCCTGCCGTCCCAGAGCAACGCCCAGCCCTCGGCCGCCTCACGCTCCGATATTGTATTAGGAATACAGTTCTTCTGCACTATACCTGTCTCCGGAGAAATCTCATACTCGAGATTCTCGGTCATTATACGGATATCCTTCCAGCTGATGGCCTTGCCTACAGACTCTTCATCATATACAGCGTGCACCTGAAGGGCGATATATCCCGATGCATCCTGTGCATCGAGCACATCGGCGGCAGGGACACCGTTGATCCAGGTCCTGATCCTGTTCCCCACAGCCTCTATCCTGGCCTTGTTCCAGTCCCCGTGCCTGAAGGCCGCCTGCGCCTCAGGGTTCACTGTCAGTGCATAAAGCCAGCCCAGACGCGCCTCATCATAGATTCCGCCGGTCCATGCCCTCGATGTCGGATCTATCTCATACTGGTAGCCGTACATCCGGCCGTTGTCTCTGATATGGCTGCGGAACTGCACCCCTGAATTGAAATATTTGAAATTCTCATCTATCTTGAAAAGGAATTCAAGGATGAAGTCCCCGTATTCATCCTCGGTCACAAGGAATGTGTTCCTGTTGTCAACCGTCGTACTGACACCAGTTATCGCTCCATCCTTGACGGTATATTCCGCCGTACCCCCGACAATTTTCCAGCCCTTGAGATTCTTTCCGTTGAAAAGAGGCTGCCACTGTGCACTGGCATTGACTACAGCCATACACGCCAGAATCAGCATTAAGATCTTTTTCATATCCGTTATGAATTATATGGTATTTTAAAATTTACATCGGCAAATTTAGGATATTAAAACGAAGAAAAATATCACAATCGTATCAAATAGTAGTAAAATTTTCTCAAATATGCAGATTCCGCAAGGGACAGACGCTCTTTTCACCAATACACGATGAAAAAGGGGCGGCCAGTCCGGCCGCCCCCTGATTCATCACAAAGATGTGTCTGTCTATTTACTCAGCGTATTCAAGAACAACACATCTATTGAGCAAGGGCTTCCCTTCAATGAAGGCGGTATCTGCACCCACAGCCTTGATGATAAGACGCTCTTCAGATACATTGTACTTCGTCTTGAGAAGGTCGAGTACATATTCTACCCGTTTCTCGCTGAGGTACTGGTTGCGCTTCTTTCCGCCCGTATCCTTGTCAGCATAGCCGGTAAGGACGAAAGTCGCATCAGAATCCTGCTCGATGACGTTCCTGATATAGAAATCAAGATGATAAAGCTCCTTCTCATCAAGCTCGGTCTGTCCGATAGTGAAGAATACGGCACCAGGAGTGACTGTCATCCTCTTTGCAGCGGCAGCCTCGAGAGCGGCTTTCTCGAGATCAGACATCTGATCCTTGAGCGCGGCGTTCTCATCAGCGAGGGACGCATTTGCAGCGGCGAGTTTCTCTACAGCCTTTGCATATCTTTCTGAATCAGCCCTGAGAGCCTTCACCTCGGCCACATTGTAAGGGGCATATCCCTCAGGAACGACAGTAGCACGCTTCCAGCCTGTCTTGCCGAGATTCACTGCGACACCGAATGTAATGGAGCTCATACTTGCCACTCCGCCGGCATTGCCGTTGAATGTACCCTTGAACATAAGCTGACGGGCATCGAGGGTAAGGTTGACCCTGTCGCTCAGACGCATTGTGTTGTAGATACCTACACCCAGCGCGAACTGATTGTTCTTTGCAGACACGCCTGATACGCCATAGCCGTGAAGCAGACCTGTTGATACATACGGGCTGACATTCCAGAACCTGGTCTCCTTGTATCCGCTGAACGCATTGGAGATATTCCACATAATATCACCGTGGATATATGCGAAATTCACTTTCTCCTTATACATATTCTTCGCTTCATTGAACTCTGAAGCATATACGGTAGGCTCCGCTATCCATCCGTTGCCGCGAAGTCCGCTGTAGCCGACACGGAAACCGACGCTCGGAGTCCACCATTTCCCTATGTTGACATCCAGAGCGGGTGCCACTCTGGTCTGATGGTATCCGTTGCCTCCGAACCAGCCATCCTCAAACAGATTAATACCTCCACCGACACCGATGAACCAGTTGTCCCAGGCGCCGTTGGTCTCATACGGACCACGGACGATCCTGCCAAGAGAGTCCCTGTTGGCATTTTCCTGCGCAACAGCATCACTCGCAGAAGCCACGGCGAATACAGCCGCAAGCATTCCGCATACAAATAAACTTGAACGCTTCATGATAATTGGAATCATATACACACAATATGATGCAAATATAACGATAAACTTTAACATTACAAATTGTAAGCAGTATTTTTATCGAAAAAATATTTTTCTTAACTTTGCGAAAGTGATTAACGACAACTTAACAATTTCCCCAGATGAATTCAACAGAAGTTCTGAACGGGCTCAAGAGGAGATTTCCGAATGAGCCGGAGTACCACCAGGCGGTCTCTGAAGTCCTGGCAAGCATCGAGGATGTGTACAACAGCCATCCTGAATTCGAAGAGTACAACCTTATCGAAAGGCTCTGCATCCCTGACAGGATTGTGTCTTTCCGTGTGACCTGGACAGATGACTACGGTCGTGTCCAGACCAATATGGGCTACAGGGTGCAGCACAACTGCGCAATCGGCCCTTACAAGGGAGGTATCAGGTTCCACGCATCCGTCAACCAGTCCATTCTGAAGTTCCTGGCCTTCGAGCAGACATTCAAGAACGCGCTGACGACCCTGCCGATGGGCGGGGCGAAGGGAGGATCCGATTTCAATCCGAAAGGCAAGTCGGATGACGAGATCATGCGTTTCTGCCAGGCTTTCATCCTTGAGCTCTGGAGACATATCGGTCCCGAGACCGATGTCCCTGCCGGAGACATTGGAGTCGGAGGACGGGAGATCGGATATATGTTCGGGATGTACAAGAAGCTTGCGAGAGAGCATACCGGGACATTCACGGGAAAGGGCATCACCTACGGAGGCTCGCTTATGCGTCCGGAAGCCACTGGATACGGCAATGTATATTTCCTGCAGCAGATGCTCGCAACCAGGGGCATTGAGCTCGAAGGCAGGGCCGTATGCATCTCCGGTTCCGGCAACGTGGCACAGTATACGGCAGAGAAGCTCATCAGTCTCGGAGCCAAGGTGATCACAATGTCCGACTCCAACGGCTACATATACGATCCTGACGGCATCACCAGGGAGAAGCTGGACTATATAATGCACCTGAAGAACGTAGAGAGGGGCCGCATCAAGGAATATGCGGCAAGATACGGTTGCAAATATGTCGAAGGGGCTCGTCCGTGGGGAGAGAAATGCGATATCGCGATGCCGAGTGCCACCCAGAACGAGATCAATGGAGAAGAAGCTGCAATGCTGCTCGCCAACGGTTGCTTCGCCGTGTCCGAAGGAGCCAATATGCCATCGACACCGGAAGCTGTTGACGCATTCCTCAAGGCGAAGATCCTGTATGCTCCGGGCAAGGCCGCGAATGCCGGCGGAGTGTCTGTCTCCGGACTGGAGATGACCCAGAACTCACAGAAGCTCAGCTGGAGCAGCGAGGAGGTGGACAGCAGGCTCAAGAGCATTATGGAGAATATCCACAGCCAGTGCGTCAAATACGGCACCCAGGCTGATGGCTATGTCAACTATGTCAAGGGAGCCAATGTATCCGGCTTCATGAAAGTGGCTACAGCGATGATGGAGCAGGGAATCCTGTAACGGAAGCAACTACGGTGACAAGTGCGCTGGTATATTGTCATTCTGAGCGGCAGCGAAGAATCTGATGCAGAACGTCTTTCCTGTCATTCTGAGCGACAGCGAAGAATCTGAAACAGAATGAATGTGTGGTGCTCCAGATCCTTCACTCCGCCTCCGGCTCCGTTCAGGATGACAAGGAAAGGGCTCCGTTCAGGATGACACAAAGCGGCTGCGTTCAGGACTGGACAACGGACCGCGAACGCGACATTTTCGTATCTTACTGAATAATAAGGCATTACAAAAATCGATTGTTCGTGGTCCCCTCTTTTTCGAGGGGACCACGAACAATGTTATTTTGCATTGCACTGTATTTCAACGAATTACAAAAAGCTATCGTTCGCGGTCCGTAGAGCGTCTCTGCGCACAGGGCATCGATCCGTTCGTGACAACAAAGTCAAAAACACATCCGGAAGGACTATCTGTTATACCTTATGGCAATATATTCAATGCTGCTTGAATGCTCGCCGGCAAGTGCGGCACCGCTGGCACTGTCACTGAGACGGGCGTTGGAATAGTCACTGCCGTCACTGCACAGGTCACTCGTCGGACGCAGACG
>JADIMI010000081.1 GCA_017694845.1 Candidatus Cryptobacteroides intestinavium | reverse complement strand
GCTCCCCCGTTTCCGAAAGGGACTGCAAAGATACGCACTTTTTGGTTACCTCCAAATTTTTTCGCACTTTTTTTCACACTTTTTTTTCGAGAAGGTCCCGCGTCGGCGGCCTGCGGGCCCGCCCTGCCCCCCGCTGCACAGCACGTTGCACAGACCGGGGAGACAGAAAAATTTTTTCGGCCCTTTTCGTGATTTTTTACCTACTCACGCATATCAAGCGATACTCTTCCAGTATAAGAGATAGGCTGCCTCTTCCCAGGATTTACATTTATATGTGCGGAACCTGATGGATATATTGAAAGATTGAACTGATATCTGTCCTCCTCGTTCTCTACGGAGAAGCTGATATCTTTTCCCCCATCTTCCGTATCCGTCATCTCGTAGTCCCTGATCCTGCCATCGAAGACAAGCCCTTTTCCTCCTCCATAAGGGATCGAATAGCCCCGGCCGAAATACGGAAGATGGGAAATGACAGTATCCTTCGCCACCTCCAGGGAATAATAGGAGGACAGATTGACGGTTCTCCAGCCCATCGGCAGGGCAGAAGTCACAGTTATCATATAGGTCGTATCATTCACCATCTGCATCACAGCTGCTGCTTCTGCGGCCCTTCTCTCTGCTCTCGTCTGCGAAAAAGCAGATACAGCCATCAGAGAGATACATATCGTCAATAGTATCTTTTTCATATAATTATTCTTTTTACAGAACTTAATCCGATATATAAAAAAGGGACGACCGGTATTGTCTAGTCGTCCCTGCTCTATTGTCTGTATTCTATCTGCGGAATACTACATCATTCCTCCCATTCCTGCTCCTGCAGGTGCTGCTGCCGGTGCCGGTTCAGGAATGTCTGCGATAGCGCATTCAGTAGTAAGGAACATTCCTGCTACAGAAGCGGCATTCTCGAGAGCGACACGGGCTACCTTGGTAGGATCGATCACACCTGCCTCGAACATATTGACATATTCTTCGGTACGTGCATTGTATCCGAAATCGCCTTTGCCTTCGCGGATCTTCTGAATGATCACGCTTCCTTCCACACCTGCATTCTCAGCTATCTGACGGAGAGGCTCCTCGATAGCACGGGCAACTATATGTATACCCGTAGTCTCATCCTCATTCTCTCCTTTCAGGTTCTTGAGAGCCTCTGCAGCACGGATATATGCCACTCCGCCGCCAGGAACGATTCCTTCCTCCACTGCTGCGCGGGTTGCGCTCAAAGCATCCTCCACCCTGTCTTTCTTCTCTTTCATCTCGACTTCTGTAGCCGCTCCCACATAGAGGACTGCAACACCGCCGGCGAGCTTGCCAAGACGCTCCTGGAGCTTCTCCCTGTCATAGTCGGAAGTAGTGGTCTCTATCTGCTTGCGGATAAGATCGGTACGCTCCTTGATGGCATCCTTGTCTCCGCAGCCGTTGACAACCGTGGTATTCTCCTTGGTAATGACAACCTTCTCTGCCTTGCCGAGCATATCCGGAGTAGTGTTCTCGAGAGTGAAACCTCTCTCCTCGGATACGACAACGCCTCCTGTAAGGGTCGCTATGTCCTGGAGCATCTCCTTGCGGCGGTCTCCGAAACCAGGAGCCTTGACCGCAGCGATCTTCAGTGTACCACGGAGCTTGTTGACCACAAGAGTAGTAAGCGCTTCGCCATCGACATCCTCCGCTATTATAAGGAGAGACTTTCCTTCACGTGCAATAGGCTCGAGAATCGGGAGAAGATCCTTCATCGTGGAAATCTTCTTGTCGGTTATAAGGATCTCCGGAGAATCAAGGACAGCCTCCATCTTCTCGCCGTTGGTCATAAAGTACGGAGAGATATATCCTCTGTCAAACTGCATTCCTTCGACAACCTTCACCTCGGTATCGGTTCCCTTTGCCTCCTCTACCGTAATGACACCATCTTTCTTGACCTTCGACATTGCATCAGCGATCAGTTTGCCGATATAGCTGTCGTTGTTGGCGGAGATCGTGCCCACCTGCTCTATCTTGGCGAAATCCTCTCCTACGGTCTGGCTCTGCTCGCGCAGGCTGTCGACTACGGCAGCCACGGCCTTGTCGATACCCCTCTTGATGTCCATCGGGTTGGCACCTGCAGTGACATTCTTCAGTCCGACATTGATGATAGCCTGAGCAAGTACAGTGGCTGTAGTAGTACCATCACCGGCCTGCTCGTTGGTCTTGGAAGCGACTTCCTTGACCATCTGGGCGCCCATATTTGCGAAATGGTCCTCAAGCTCCACCTCTTTAGCTACGGTTACGCCATCCTTTGTAACCTGCGGTGCACCGAATTTCTTGTCAATGACAACATTACGTCCTTTCGGACCGAGTGTCACCTTTACTGCATTTGCAAGCGCATCTGCGCCTTCCTTCATTTTAGCGCGCGCCTCGATATTGAACTGAATATCTTTTGCCATAATCTGTATCTCCTATCGATTAAAGTATTGCCAAAATATCTGACTGCTTCATAATAAGGTAAGTCTTGCCTTCGTAGGTAACTTCGGTACCTGCATATTTCCCGTACAGGACAGAATCGCCTTCCTTCACTTCCATCGGCTCGTCCTTCTTCCCAGGACCGGTCGCGAGGACTGTCCCCTGCTGTGGTTTTTCCTTGGCTGTGTCAGGAATATAGATCCCTGAAGCGGTCTTGGTCTCGGCCTCCTTAGGCTCGACCAGCACTCTATCTGACAATGGTCTGATCATAGTTCTATAATTTTAAACGTTAACTTTTCTTTTCTGCATCCCGGACAGCCGTCCGCAGACGCGACAGGGTATAAGACAAAACAAATGCCAGCCCATACGGACTGACATTTTGTCATAAAAATATTCCGAACGCTTTTCTGGTCAGACATTTCCGGCACAGTGCCATTTTTGCAGCCCGGAGAATCCGTCAGAAAGCCATATTGTCACTTTGTGCTGAACCTGTATACGCATGTATGCGAATAAGGCTGACCCGGATCAAGACGGGTTGACGGGAATTCCGGATGGTTAGGGGAATCCGGGTATTTCTGCGTCTCGAGCGCGATGGACTCCCTGTGGCGCATAGGCTTGCCGTATTTCCCGGACACCGAACCATCAAAGAAGTTACCGCTGTAGAACTGCATTGCAGGCTGGTCTGTAAATACTTCCATAAACCTTCCGCTGGCCGGCTCATATACTGAAGCGGCAAATTCGATGTCTCCTGGCGACTTGCGGTCAAGCACCCAGTTATGGTCATAACCGTTACCGTTCTTGAGCTGAACGTCGTCAGCCCCTATCCTCTCCCCTATGGCATGAGGCTCCCTGAAATCGAACGGAGTGCCTGTGACATCCGCTATTTCTCCTGTCGGAATCAGATGGCTGTCCACAGGTGTGGTATGACTGGCATTGATTACCAGTACATTGTCAAGCACGGTACCGTTCCCTACGCCCTTGAGATTGAAGAACGAATGATGCGATATGTTGAAATATGTCGGGGCATCGGTAACTGCGGAATATTCCACCTTGAACTCATTGTCCGGAGTGAGGGTGTATATCATATCGATCTCGACATTGCCCGGAAAGCCATCCTGTCCATCCGGATGGAGATATGACAGGACGATGGAACTGTCAGTGACAGAGACAACATCCCATACAACCATATCCACACCTTTCATTCCTCCGTGGAGGGTCTGGCCGTGGTCGTTCTTCGGAAGATCGTATTCCTTGCCGTCAAGGGTGAACTTTCCGCCTGCTATCCTGTTGGCATACGGTCCTACGACCGCTCCGAGAAAACGTTCACCCGGGTTGTCGACATAGCTCTGGATATTGTCATAACCGAGCTCTACATCCTCATAGTTCCCTTCCCTGTCAGGAACCCAGAGACTCACGACTCTTCCACCGAAATTAGTCACCTGCATTACCAGATCACCGTTTTTCAAGGTATACAGGGAGACAGGCTTCCCATCTACCTCTGTCTCGAAACTGGACGCAGGTATCAGCTGCACGTCCTTCTTCTCTGCAGAACAGCCGGCGATAACCGCCGCTGCAAGAATTAACAATGTTTTTTTCATATCTTGACTTGTTTTTGGTTTCAGCACACAATATGGCCTCGCAGGCCTGACATATCATACAAAGATAGTCATTTATCATAGATATCCGACCATATATCCATGATATTTGTCAAAATTGCTGCAGCCCGGCAGGGAAAAGCTGCGCATACGTCATCTCATATCAATGAATTTCACAGCCTTGCGGGACATAGGAGGCATCTGCAGCTTTGCGATATAGTCTGCCTTCTCGAAACTTATCGTCGGAGCCACCCTCACCCGCGAACGGAACATATCCTTCACTTTCTTGAGAAACGCATCGCTTTGATCCTCGCAGCCTATACGGACGAGCACCTCATCTGTCCCGAGATCGTTGGTATATACCTCTACAATATAATTTATTATTTCCGGTATGCTGTCAAGGACATCGAACAGGGCGGGAGGGTAGAGAGTCGTACCTTTGAACTTGACCATCTGGCTCCTGCGTCCGATCACAGAACTGAGCCTCGGAGAATTCCTTCCACAGCTGCATGGCTCATCATACATACGGCAGATATCCCCTGTCCTGAACCTCAGAAGCGGCATTCCTTCAACCCCGAGTGTGGTTACAGTGACTTCGCCCGGCTGGCCGTCCGGGACATGGTTCCCGTCTCTGTCAAGAAGTTCGACGATAATGAGATCTACCGGGATATGGCAGCCGCAATGACAATGGCATTCGGTAAAGGACGACTGCATCTCCGTAGAGGCATACGTCGAATACAGTTCAAGTTCCGGCCATACCTCGTGTATACGTCGGCCGAGCGTACTCAGTCCGAATGTATCAGGATCCCGCAATGCCTCCCCTATGCAGATAGCCTTCCTGAGAGAACTGCCACGGTAGTCTATGCCGTTCTCACGGGCATACCCGACAAGCTTCATAAGGAAGGATGGTACGACCATACAGCAGTCCGGCCTGACCCTGCGTATTGTGTCCCACTGCAGTTCAGGAATCCCGTTGCCGACCCTCACTATGCCCATTCCCATCTTCCTTGCACCAAGGAAATAAGCCAGACCGGCCATAAACCGGCGGTCTATCGTGGTCATCAGCTGCATTATGTCAGAGCGTGAGCAGCCGGCGGTGGAAAATGACAGCCATTCATTATAGGCCAGGCGGTCCAGGTCTGCATCCGTCAGGGCGAAGGTCACCGGATCCCCGAGAGTGCCTGACGTCGTTACATAATCGACAATATCATCCTCAGGGACACAGATGAAGTCACGGCTGTATTTCTGCAGATCATCCTTTGATACAGTCGGAATCCGCTGAAGATCCTCTACAGAAGCAATTGTCTCAGGATCAATGCCTTTCTCTACAAACAGCCTCATATAAAAAGGAGAGTTCCCTGCGAGATAGCCTACTGTCTCTGCAAGCCTTCTATCCTGGAAGGCCTTTATTTCCGCTACTGTCCCGAACTGTATCTCCGGGTCTGGAGTAAATTTCATGGCAAAAATATTTTATCTAACTATTATTCAATGCGTTATGATCTACCGTCATCTGATGACTGGCGGGCTATGCCGGAGCAGGGATGAACGACTGTCCAGTCCGGCAGTATGACGGCATCAAAATCCGATGTCCCGGCTGTATCCGGGTCTGCACAGATGAATTCAAGTCCCCGAGCGCACAGATAATTATGGCTGGCTATGTCGATCTTCTCCGCGTCACCATCCACTGCAATTATCTGACGCTGCGGAGACAGCATCTTGAGCAGGATATCCACCTGGCCCAGCCCGCACCCGAGATGCAGTATCCTGCCGCAGCGCGGCAGACTCTCATCGAGAGAAGCCAGAAAATCCTTCCTCTTCAGCAATGCCCTTGTGCTCCGCTCCGCGTCTGTCCCTTTATAAAGCATACTTCGGGTCAGTGCCCAGGACCAGTACGGATTCCGCATTGTGGAATATGCCTGTTCAAGAGAGCTGTATCTGTCCTCTATCAATGTCCGCACTCTTTTCGCCAGAAGTTTGTAGGATTCTCCTCGGGTACTGATCCTCGGCAGTATTTCCGCCACCGAGATTCCTTCCGCCATATTCAGAGGCGCACCTTTGGGAAATATTCTGCCGTTCCCGTAAAACACTGCAGGGACGATATCCAGGCCGAGCCTGCAGGCGATATAGAATGCGCCTTTGTGGAAACGGTGGATCCTGCCATCCGTCTCCCTGGTCCCTTCGGGAAATACGGCCAGGCTCCAGCCCTCGGGAACCCGTCTTCCGTATTCTTCTGCTATGGCTTCATAGCCGGCATCCGTATAGTAGAACCCGAGAAATCTTGCCACAGGATAGAAGACCGGGACCTTGCGGACCCAGCCTTTTGCCACAATCAGCAGCCTCGGACTTATGGCCATCATCCACACTATGTCAAGGAACGACTGATGGTTGCCGACTACAACCGCAGGCCTGGAGAAATCCTCCCCCGCCGCATTCACAATGCATGCACGGGCTATAGGGGCGGTGAATATGACGCACCGGCAGCCCAGATAAGCCACGTATCTTACGGCCAGCTGCTTCCTGTACATAGACATCGGCACAGGCAGCAGCACCAGCATCACAAGTATTGTCACGATGCACGCGATGAGGAACTCCAGCCACAGCAGCAAGGACAGGAAAGTGCCCCGCAACGTGTACGGATGCCTTCCCCTGGATACCGGCCCTGAGACAAAAAGCCTGAACAGAAGCGGCTGCATTGTATATGCCACCAGAAGTACGGCCAGCATTCCCAGCAGGGAGATTGCTCCTACAGAATGAAGTGCAGGATGTTTCGCCGCTATCATTGCGCCCATACCGGCGACTATGGTGAATGCCGAAAAGAATATGGCTGTCCTGTGCGCGGCAAGCATATCCTTTCCTGTAGCATACCTTCTCACAAGCCCATCCGTAATGAATATGCTGAAATCATCCCCGATGCCGAATATGAATGTGGATATAACTATATTGACTATATTGAACTCCAGTCCGGCAAGCGCCATAAGCCCGGTTATTATGACCCAGGTCACGAGCATAGGAAGAAAGCTCAGCGCAGCCAGCTCCAGGCGGCGGTACGACAGGCACAGGCCGACGAAGACTATGAGGGAGGCAATCCACAGTATGAGGTCAAGGTCTCCGGACATTTGAATGACAGACTCCCCGGCAAACCAGCTCCTGTCAAAGATCACTGTCCCCTTCCCTTCGAAGCATCGATATACCTCTCCCTTCTTTTCCGGGTCTATGGACACATTGGAGACAAGCATCATCCGGGCGTCTGACCTGCACACCCAGCTGTCAAGAAAATCCGGCAGGCTGTCTGCTGAATAATCCACGGGACTGTATTCTCCGGCAAACATATCCTCGAGACCGGAGAAAGCCCCTTCCCTGAAACCGGCCTCGACTGCAGCCTTCTCAGCTGAAGAAAGCACGGCGGCCACCCTTTCATCCGTCCAGTATGAATTCCATCTTTCAATCCGTTCCCGCTGGATGCCGTACGGGATGACAAATTCCCTTGCGGAAGCATAATGACGTATCTTACCTGCCTGCACAAGACTGTCAAGAACGGTATCCGCTGCCACATAGACACTGTCAGCCTCATCGATATCATCCCCTGTACTGACAAAAAGTATGTTCTCCGCGCCGTTACCGGATATCTTCTCCAGTCTTTCCCTGGCCTTCTGCAGATGATCCGGCATATAGCTAAGGCTCATCATATCAGCGTTGAATCCGACATTCCCGGATAAGAACAGGCATACCAGAGACAAGAGTACAATGAAAGCGACCAGCCATCTGTTCCTTTCATAGCCATACCCGTTTATCCTGTCTATCATACGCAGCAGAGGAGTCTGGGGGACATCATACATCGGGGTAAGAAAATGCGGCAGGAACACAAGGGTGAACAATGTCGTGCCTACAAGCGTAAGGGCGGCGAACAGTCCGAAATCGTGCAGAAGTGGCGATGATGTGAAAAGCAGTCCGGTGAATGCCCCGATAGTGGTGAGACTGCCGACTGTCAGAGGAAATACAAGTTCACGGACAAGCTGTTCCACCGTCCTTACGTGCATCTGATGAGCGATTACGTGTATCGAATAGCTCAACGCGATACCGAGGACCACAGCCCCGGTGCCGACGGCGATAGCCGAGATATGCCCGATGAAGACACTTACAATGCTCAGGGAGAACAGTATCCCGTAAAGCACCGGAAGGAAGATGAAAAATACAGCCCCCCGGCGTCTGAACGAGAGGAATATGAACAGCGCTATCAGGACGACAGCGGACACTGTGGTCAGCAAT
The DNA here is from genome assembly GCA_017694845.1 of Candidatus Cryptobacteroides intestinavium. Taxonomy (GTDB): domain Bacteria; phylum Bacteroidota; class Bacteroidia; order Bacteroidales; family UBA932; genus Cryptobacteroides; species Cryptobacteroides intestinavium. The sequence goes on along the minus strand of JADIMI010000081.1, from coordinate 47,212 downwards.
GTGTCCTTCTTTATCTGCCTGGCATTGTACACACCTACGGCCGGACCTGCGAAATACTGTATATCCACCGACGGATAGTCTTCCCTTATCTTCTCGATGGAATCCTCCACCAGAGTGACAAGCATATCATTGTTGCCTGTGTCACCCGTACCGAACGCCGGTGTAATAAAGCACAGCAATGTATTTCCATCGGAAGAATATATGTGTCCATCTATCAGCTGATAGTCATCGGCAGGAGCGAGGCCCTGCAACGAGGCTATGACAGGGAGTGCAAGTCCGAAAGGATCGCGCAGCACGTAATCCTTTATATATGAACCTGCAGGCGAAAGCAGGGCTTCGCGGTTGCCGAGCATCCGCCCGAGCATTCCGGAGCCGCTCTGAAGAGAGTCCAGCCTGGAATATGCATCATCCGTGAGGAAGACAGGCAGATGCCTGTAAACGAAATCCGCAGCCTGGAAGGAGACTTCATCATCTACGGAGATGACAGCATCCTTTATCATGGTGCCTTCTCCAGCCTGCAGTATCATGTCCATAAGCGAGTCTGCGGCCTCCTCCATAAGCCCATATACATTTCCCCCTTCTTTCTGGCTGAACATAAAGACGAACCTGTCACTGACCTTGAGGTTTCTGAAGACATCAGCCATTTCAGCCGAGTCTCCAGAAGACGGAAGGAATGCCGTTATATCTTCATCAAGCCTGAGGCCGGGAAGGGCTGACAGCATAAGCAGCAGTGTACCTGCAAGTATTGAATACAGTGCGGTACGGTGCCTGCTGAACCAGCGGTAAAGTCCAAGGAATATCCTCGTCATCTCTTCCTCCTCAAAACATACAGAATGCAGGCGCATATTCCTGCCGATATAGAACTTGCCACAGCCGCGAAGACGACACCTCCCAGAATATAGTCGACCAGCATATTGCCAATGTCAGAGAAATTCATCCCGTAGCCTGTGAACGGCATCTGATGACCGAGAAGAAGGCTGCCGGTCCAGCAGCTGCAGAAAATAAGGAAAGGCATGACAGGGGCAATACTGATGAGCGTGAACGCACCTGCGACCAAAGTGTTGAGCTTCAGCAGATGCGCGAGGAAGACGGCCGTTATGAAATGATAGCCTCCGAAAGGCAGCAGGCCGATGAATATACCGAGCCAGAAAGAAAGCGTGAGCTTGAGATTGGAATCCTTGACGTGGAACAGGTTTTCATTAAAGAATCTGCGCACCCTGCTCCAGGAGACCTTCCTCAACAGGTTTCTGGGCCATATATATATGAAAGTGACAAGCACAAGGACTGTGTTCAGCACACTGATCCTCGTAAAGTCCCTCAACGGTCTGAAATGCGACACCCTCTCCTCCGCCGGCGGATAGTATATGCTGACCGGCACCCCCCTGACCGGCACTCCTGACCAGGCGGCGAATACAATCGCCTCGAGTTCAAACTCGTACAAAGAGGTATAGTACCACCGCGAATAATCAGTACTGCCGAGAGGATAAAGCCTGAATCCGCACTGTGTATCTTCCAGTCTCACCCCTGTCTCGAAACGGAACCAGAAATTAGAGAACCTGTTGGCGAAAGTGTTCCTTGACGGCATATTCTCGCTCTGCAGATTCCGGCAGCCTGTCAGCAGTGTCTCCGGTGTCTGCATAGCGGCTTCCACGAAAGATGGAATATCCGACGGGAAATGCTGTCCATCCGCATCAATGGTAAGTACATATTTCCAGCCGTCCCGCCCGGCCAGTACAAGAGCGTCCTTCAGGGAACGGCCCTTACCCATATTCCGACTGTGCCTCAGCACTGTCCTGCCTTCAGCCTTCCTCTGCCCGCCGCTTTCATTCCCGTTCACATATGCTGCATCAATCTCCCTGAATCCGAAAGTCCCGAGAATTCCTTCCGTACCGTCAGTGCATCCATCATCGACAACCAGTATATCAGAGGCATATTTTATCAGCTGCGCCATCAGAGTCCCTACCGTCCCTGCATTGTTGAATGTCGGGACGACAACCAGAACACCAAGTTCCTGAAGATGTTCCTTGCATTCTCTTGGACCCATCAGCCTATTCATCGGCAGAAGATGCTCTAAGGATAACCTTGTCGGAAAAACTGAATTCAGTATAGTCGTTCCCGCCTTCCAGAAGTCTGAAAGAAACGAGAGACATATCGTTCCTGTCCGCCACCACCTCAAGGCCACCCTTTCTCAGCCCAGGACCGGAAATGACAAACATATAACAGCTGCTGTTCTCATAGGCTTCTATATCGAACGCATCAAGCCTGTCCGGATCCGGTATCCCGCCGGTCCGCATTATGTCTGCCAGCCCCGAAAGACGCCTGTCGGAAGAGAGTTTCCGGACAGTCAGCATACCGGCAGAAGCGTACCTTATCTCATCCCCCGTGACAGTTATCGTATATCTATCCGGACTGACATACTCGATGACCACACTGTCAGGTGCATAATATCCATAAAAGCCATCCGACTCTGCTGTCCCGACCAGGACATCGACATACTTTTTCTGATGAAACCGGCATTCTATCGACCTCACCAGAGAACTGGCCTCGCTGAAACGGGAAACGAGAGATGGCACATCCCTGACCGGAGTCCAGCCATCATCCGCACGGACAGACAGGACGGGGATCAGCAAAAGCAGTATGGTCGGCAGAACCTGTTTCATCTTATTCTGAAATCAAAGTGCAAAAGTAACGAATTCGCATTAAATTCAGGCAGCGGCGGAGGCTAAATTTTTCCCGGGTCAGCGGAAACTGTCGGCAGAGCGTTCAAGTATGGATTCCAGAAGCCGGGGAGAATATTTCAGACGGTCGTGCAGAAGGACCACCGAACCCGGACGCAATTTCCTGATCACCCTTCCGGAGCATCTGGCCACGGCAGCTGCCACCTTGTCCTCGGGAAGGCTGTCCCTGATGATGACAGTATCAAGGCTCCTTACACTCCAGCCTACCGCAGTATGCCCTGTCTTCTTCAAGGCCCTGGCTATATCCGGATTGGTGACACCGAACGGCGGCCGGAAATACAGGGAGGATGAGCTGCTGACGGAAGGCAGGCCATCGAGAGCAGCCTTGACCGCCGAATCACAGGCACGGATATCCGAGACTATGACAGGGACACCGGAAAGAGGGAAAAGAGAGGAATGACTGTAGGTATGGTTCCCTATTGTATGCCCGCACTCTGCTATTCTCCTGACAAGATCAGGATTCTGTTCCGCACGGCTTCCGATGACAAAGAAACAGGCTTTCACTCCATACTTTTCAAGTATGTCCAGAATCAGCGGAGTGGTCACCGGATCAGGCCCGTCATCAAATGTCAGGACAGACTTACCCTTCCTCAGCTCCCTGCACAGAGTCCTGACCCAGATCCCGGATGATACCGAGGCGCATGACCATACAAGGAATATGACAAGTATGGCTATGACAGATACTGATATCAAGACTGCGTACACCATAGCCGTCATATTCTTGTCCTGAGATATTCCATATAGAGGGAATCGGCCGACACGGCATTCGTACGTATATCCCGGCTGTCCGCCTGAATATCCAGCCGGTACCCGGAGATGCCGGATTCCGCACTTTCCGTATCTCCTGAAAGAAGGAATGATACAGCGACGGCATCATCTATATGCCGGCAGCCCATCATATCCATTACCGTCCCAGCAAATGGAGTGACCTCATCGTAATACACTACCAGTATGTCCTTCCTGCCTTCGGAAATGCATAAAGCGGCATCAAGCATGGCATCCCTGAAACTTTCCCCTCCATTGACGTATGTCATATTATATGACTTTATTCCCTTTATCAGGGCTATCTGACCGGCAACAGTGTTGAATGTAGAATATATGAAAGGGACAGGGTTGAGCAGGCTCTCTTCCCTTGCGGTCATTTCACCGAGAAATTTCTCGGTATCTGCAAGAGGGCCGAGAGCGGTAGCGGTTATGACAGCATCCGGCACAAGCCCGGGGAATGGTCTGAGACACTCCAGTGCCGATGCCACGCCCATACGCACAATCCGTGACATACGACGTCTCAGCCCGGCATCCGGGATGAGTTCCCTGTAATCCGGTTCGTGTCCATCCGCAGGGCATATTCTGTATGCTGACTTTATTATCATTTTATTGGTGTATAATTTATTTCCATTGTCATTCCGGCCACAGATCCTTCGCTATGCTCAGGATGACAGTCCGGAAAAAGGTCACAGATCCTTCGCGGTGCTCAGGATGACAGTCCGGAAAAGACCAGAGAGGAGTCATTCCCTCCGAACCCGAAACTGTTCGAGACAAGATGCCTGATCCTCATCGGCTGCATTCCTGAAGGACATAGCGGGGAGATGCCTATCTCCGGATCCGGTTCAGAGAAGCCTGCACTCGGCCACACTGCCTGCCTCTTGATCGAGACCGCACACAGGACAGCCTCTATCCCTTCGGATGCAGCCAATGTATGGCCGATATATCCCTTGAACGACCCGAATACCGCCCTGTCTCCGAAAAGCCGCCTAATGGCCGTACCTTCAGCAAGATCATTGCCTCTTGTCGCTGTCCCGTGAGTATTTATATAGTCTATGTCCCCGGGATTGAGTCCAGCCACCGAAAGCGCCTCCGACATCGCTGCATAAGCCCCATCGCCGGAGGGTTGACTTCCTGTCTGATGATAGGCCTCATCCGTGTTGGCCCATCCGCTGAGGGTGCAGTAAGCCCTTCCGTCTGCAGCCATCTCCATACCCGGTCTCTCGCGCGCAAGGACTATAAAGCCTGCTCCTTCCCCGAGATTCAGTCCATCCCTTGCAATGTCGAACGGCCTGCACAGGTCAGAGGAAAGTATCCTCAATGAGTTGAACCCGTTTATGGTAAAACGGCAGAGAGGGTCTGACCCGCCGGCTATCACCGTATCAAGCAGTCCTGACATAATCATTCTGGCGCCGAGCATTATCGCGTTTCCGGCTGATGAACAGGCCGTGCTCACTGCTGTCGAGAAGCCCTTGAGGCCTATATAGTCCGCAACGAATCTGACCGTCGCTCCACAGTCGTGCATTCTGACACGATTCAGGTCTCCCGCGATGCCGCCCCTGCCGGCTTCCTCGTAGAAGATCTCGCTGAGATCCATTCCACCGGCGCTTGTTCCGAGAATCAGCCCCGTACGGCCTCCCTGGAGTGCATTTGCCCCGAGTCCTGCATCCCTGACCGCCTCGGAGACTGCCAGTGCCGCGAGCAGGGCCGTCCTTGTCACTACCTTATCCTTATGAAGACCCAGAATAGAGAGAAGCTCCCGGCTGTCCGCCATCACCTCGCCTACAGGAAGCTTCAAGGATGTCTTCAAGAGTTCCGGTGTATGCAGAGGACGTCTTCCGGCTGACAATGTCCCGACATTCTCCTCCACTGACATTCCGGCAGCTGACACTGCCCCGACACCTGTCACCAGAATCCTGTCTCTCATTTCCTGTGCGACACGATATATTCCGCCATCGTCCTTACACTGGTAAACACCGTCTTGCCCTCACCTGGTTCAGACAGCCTGATGCCGTAGTCCCTTTCCAGAATAAGTATCAGTTCAAGGGCATCGATGGAATCAAGTCCGAGCCCTTCCGCCCCGAAAAGAGGCTTGTCCGGGTCGATGTCTTCAGGAACAAGGTCTTCAAGGTTCAACGCCTCGATTATCTGACTTTTGAGTTTCTCTATGATCTCTTCCATAATATTTATAGGTATTTGTCGATCTATTTCTTTTCCAGAAGTTCGAAACTGGCTTCATATTCCCCGCCCATATATTCCAGCCAGCCGACTATGCAGTATCTGGCATTGGATGATGTCAGCACCATCGCAGCGTAGTCTTCAAGATCGCTCCTGCGATATGCGGAAGAAATGAAGAAAGTGTTCTCTCCCTTGATCCTGTGCCTTATGGATATCTCCCCGGAAGCTACATTCGGCAATGTATATACAAAGACCGCCGGGCCTGCCCCCGGACCGGATGTGATATTGTACAGATGCTTCAGGTCAGAATCCAGGGATGAGCTCCTGTTCTGGAGGATGACCGCCATATCTTCCGGAGAGAACTGCAGCCCTTCCAGCAGTATATGGGAGGCAATATATCCGAGCTTGCTCATATCATCCATTTTATAGAACTTCATATCATTGATTCCCAACGACCTGTACCTTTCCCTGACAAGAGTGTGGAAATCATCTGCATCTGACCCAGGGGAAAGTGTCTTCCTGTCCACTTCCGTACGGCGCAGCACCTCTGTCCTGCAACGGTCCCTGGACGGAAGGTCAGCCGCATATCCCGGCATGCTGATGACAATGGCCGCGTTACAGCCTCCGAAACCGGAAGCTGTCTTGACACAGTGGCGCATCTCAGCCTGTCTTGTGCCGGCACTCACGTCCAGATGCTCCGGCACTCCCGGTTCCTTGAATCCCGGTGTACCCCATACCTCCCCGGACTTAAGCTGCTGTATGCAAAGTATGGTCTCGACTACCCCGCTTGCACCGAGGGTATGTCCGATATATGGTTTCAGGCTCTGCACATACGTTCCCGAAAGGCCGGCCAGCGCAACAGCCTTGGACTCCATTTCATCATTATATGCAGTGGCGGTCCCGTGCAGGCTGACGAAAGACACATCCCCTGTCACGATCCCCGCATCAGCCATAGCATCCCGTATTGCGAAATAAAGGGCATCTCCGGTCCTGGACGGTCCCGAGATATGATTCGCATCATCGCTTATGGACCCTCCAGACAGTACCGCACTGTTTCCGTCTGAACAAGACGAAAGGATAACCGCACCTGCAGCCTCACCGAGATTCAGCCCGCACCTTGCAGCATCGTACGGCCTGCACAGTTCACTACTCAACGACCTGAAAGAAGCGAATCCGCTGACTATGAATTCTGACAGTTCATCCGCCCCGACCACGGCGACCTCATCGTAGCGTCCGTATTCAATGAACCTCTTTGCCACCACCATTGCCGAGACTCCGGAAATGCAGGCATTCGATACAGTGTAGACATCCTCCGGAGAGCAGCCGTACAGCATACCTATCTTCCTCGCTGTCACATCCAGATAGACATCTTCAGGAAGGCTTCCGGACGGACAGGATCCGAGGATACCTATATTACCCTTTGTAGAGGCAAACACCAGCGCACGTCTGCAGGCGGAAACGCCATTGCCTCCGGATTCTCTTCTGGAATCTGCATCCGCGAGGGCATCTGCCAGAGCGCCTGCAGCAAGCAGCTCAAGTCTGGTCAATGTGACGGAGACTCCGGAATACTCCTCCCGGAGCCGGGAGACGACCTCCTCCGGAACAAGTCCGCACATAACCGGGACATCATTGCCGGACTCATCTTTCAGCAGCCCGGAATGCCTGCACACCCCTGACTTTCCTGACCGAATGGCTGAGACATTATTCTCCACGCCTCTGCCCAGTGCCGTTATCATACCTTCTCCGGCTACATATATCTTCTTCCTTGTCATTTTATATCCCTCCCTGTCAATTATTTCGCCTCTTGTCTGACTTTGTGCACTCTATCAGGCTGTGTGCATATCCGAGCCCATCAGCGATGGAGACCGGTTCGAGACTGCTCTCACGGATATACGACATAAGATCCTCCGAATTGAACATCTTGCTGTTGCCGTTTGCCATAGCTGTAAAATATACACTGGTCTGTGCAAGATCGAACGATGCGGCAGTGTATTTCTGCCTGTCCCACAAAGTCTCCATAATGAATACCCTGCCTCCTGGATTCAATGACTCAGTCACCCTCATAAGTATGTCGACAACCTGTCTGTCGGAGAAACAGTCGAGAAACTGGCTCATCCATACGGCATCATATCCATAAGGAAGCCTGGAATCCCTGTCCAGGATATCTATACTGAACGTATCCACCCTGTCCGCCCCAGGCTGCCCGGCTATCTGCTTTTCAAGCATCGAGATCTGGCCCGGAAGATCCGCCACTGTCACCATCACATCCTTGCTGTATCCGACACATTTCATAGCCCATTTTCCCGTATTCCCTCCGATATCCAATATTCTTGACGGGGCGGATGCAAAGACTTTCGGCAGAGCATCGTCGAACGCCGAGTCGGAATAGAAATGGTCGAAACCGAACCAGCTGCTCTGCTGCTGCGGAGAAAGAAGGGAAAGCCCCTCATAGATCGTCTTCCAGGGGCCGAGTTCGGCAAGGCCTGCCGGCCGCCCCTCCACAAGAGCCTCCTCAAGATGGAACATCCCCTTGTAATTGATGTCATAGTTGAAATCCATATTCACCTTCACCATCGGATCGGTGAGGAAGAACCAGCCGACCTTGGAGAGAGAATATCTGCCATCATTGCAGAGCACAGTGCCCAGTGTGATGGAAGACTCCAGCAGCACCTTCGCTGCATAATCGGTTATGCATACCGCCTGCGCGACTTCCCCGACGGTTGCCCCGTCATCAGTACGGGAGCGGAGATAGTCGAAGATCCCATAATCGAGCATCACCCTGCTCACCTGGAAGATCACCGGGCCGAAAGCTATGATATGCGCCATCTCCTGCGCCTGCCTCGCCGACAGACTGTCTTTTCCGTATCTGCTGTGCATCATTTGTCAGAATAAAGTTTCCAAAAATCGTAGTAATTGAACCACTGCCCGGGATATTCCCTCACCACCTCTTCAAGTGCGGATATATATGTCCGGAAGATATAGTCATTCATCTTCTCCCCGTCATTTCTCGGAGATATCATTTCAGGAGTCCTGAAAATGAACCTGTATCTCCTTCCTTTCTCACGCATTGCAAAATAGAATACGGCCGGACAGCCCAGACTTGCCGCAAGATGGAAAGGACCTTCCGGAAACTCTGCCTGATACCCCAGGAATTCCGTCCTCATCACCCTGTCCTCGTTAATGTACCTGTCGCCCTGGAAGCATACCAGCTCCCCATCCCGCAATGCGGACGTAATGGATATGAGAAAAGAGAAATCACTGTCATCCAGGGGAATGACCTTGAAATCAGGCTGGCAGACATTACGGCTTACAATATCCTTGACTGACCTGTACTCATTGTCCAGCATCACCACATTGACCCTGGCTCCCGCCTTCCCGAAAAAGGAAGCCCCCATCTGCCAGGATCCCGTATGGGCACCGATCACCACACACCCTTTCCGCGACCTGACCATCTCCATAATGACATCCCTGCCGTCGAATACGTATGTAAACCTGTCAGCCATCCCCATACCTGCCACGACCTTGTCTATTATTGACTGGCCGAACGCATAATATGAACGGAAAAGGAATCCGGCCGAACGCAGATGGCCATAACGGAGGATCCGTCTGGAGTAGACCCAGACGCTTCTTGTCTGTGAAGGTGCCGCGACAATGAAATATACGACGACAAGCCCGAGGAAAGCATACGCTGCACCAAGGCCTGCGGTGCGGACCAGCCAGATAAAGAAAAGATAGCCGAACGGACCGCCTCTCGTCCTTCCCTTCCATTGTCTTTTCATAGACCTATTTCTCTGCCTTTGTCATCAACAGATCATAGAAATCGGAAAAAGTCCGTAGCAAAGCAAAGTCCTCCTTTGCGAGCTTGAACCCGAAATGTTCTTCCACAATGACCACCATATCCACGATATCAAGACTGTCAAGGTCAAGCGTCTCCATAAGCGGAGCATCCTCGGTGATGCTCTCCTTGTCCACCTCGAACTCTTCCGCCATTATTTCCCTTGCTTTCTCTACGAGTTGCTGTCTTTCCATAATTATATGCAAGAATGAACTTAATACACGTTACATTAAACCTGCCGGAGCGACCGTCTTTCCTGTCGGGTTACCGGACAGGGCGCAAAGGTACTAAATTTTATCCAAAGCAAGCTCGACAAGCTTCCTGACAAGAGGCTTGTAGTCCGGAGTGCTTGACTTGAGATGCCTGTTGGCGATAATGCAGCATACAGTGCCGGCATTATGTCCCAGATGCGCCGCGATCCCCGCTATCGCAGAACCCTCCATCTCGAAATTGGTTATCCTCCACTCCCCGAAACGGAAAGACTCGAACGTCTCGAGCATATCAGGCATCGACAGCGGCAGCCTGAGCACCCTGCCCTGCGGACCGTAGAATCCTGAGGCGGAGATGGTCATTCCCCGGACCGTGCATCCTGCAAATCTGGAAGACATATCCTCACCGGCACGCACGAAATACGGAACCGGCAGATGCCTGTCCCAGCGAGTGTGCTCCATAAACGCCTCAGCCATACCGGGGACAATGATCCTGTCCCTGTCCGCATACCAGTTGAGCAGCCCATCGCATCCTACAGATATATCGGAGAAGACAAACGAGCCCACGGGAATGTCAGGCTGTATGGCTCCGGACGTCCCTATTCTCAATATATTGAGGGATCTCTTCTTCTCCCTGACCTCCCTTGTCCCGAAATCGATGTTGGCCAGGGCATCGAGCTCGTTCATCACGATATCGATATTGTCCGTCCCGATACCTGTCGAGAGCACGGTCAGCCGCTTGCCGGCATATTTCCCGGTGACGGAGACGAATTCTCTGGACTGGTGCCTGAATTCCTTGTCTTCGAGATACTCCGAAACCATATCCACCCTGCCCGGGTCCCCGACCAGTATCACATTGTCAGCCAGTTCGTCAGGCTTGATGTGAAGATGGAAGACTGATCCATCCGGATTGATTATAAGTTCTGATTCCGCTATTCTCATACCGCTATTATTTACATTTGACAACCTTCAAATATAGTTTTTTCTAATGAAATTTCCTATTTTTGCCGACCTTATCAGACTCGACAGATATTATGTGGCAGAGAATACAGACTTTATACCTCGGAATATCGACCATTCTGACAGCATCGATGTTCTTCAGCAATTTTGCAACCGTACTGGGTCCCGACGGAGCCAGCGAAAAGATAGGATATGGGGAATATGTACCTTACCTGCTGTTTCTGATAATGCTCACAGCGGCCAACGTCACGGCGATCGCCACCTTCAAGGCAAGAATGCTGCAGATGAGGGTGTGCATTCTGACCGCCATCCTTCAGCTCGCCTTCCAGCTCTGGCTTGCCGTCGACATCATCAGGCACTGGAACGAAATGGTATTCTCCATCACCGCGGTATTCCCGCTTGTCGCCATAATCCTCGACCTGCTGGCAGCCAGAGGTATCTTTATGGATGAGGCGATCGTACATGCCGCCTCCCACCTGAGGGGAGACCGGAGGAAAAGGGACGGCAGGAAAAGATAGATTTCACGCTGAAGGGCCTTTCCCCTCATCCTGTGCACCTGGCTGCGGAGAGAAACGGCTGAGCACATTCTGGACGTATGTCTTCGTGACAGCGATAGGAGGCACCTCCTCGTTGTCAAGATCTATGACATAGCCATCATCCTCCTTTCTCAATACCTTTATCTTGTCCACATTGACTATATACTTCCTGTTGCAGCGGATCAGCGATGTCCCCTTGAAACTTTCCTCTATGGTCTTGAGGCGGCTGCGGAGTATATATTTCTTCAGCACCCCCCTGCTGTCTGTATACCAGGCCTTGATATAGTTGTCATCCGCCTCGATGTAATACAGATTGGAGGACTTCACGGAAAACTTGAGGGCCCCGGCATAGTCGAAAAGGGTTATCTGGCTCTCCTTGCCCTTGAACGGTTCCTGATCGGATGCAAACCCCTGGGAGCTCATAAGCCGGATGGTCCTGTTCTTGTCCAGTATCGCATAATACATCCCGGAAAGCGTATAAGGCGTGATCAGACATATCACCCCGTAGAACAGCGCCTTGGAGAATATCCTCGCAGGAGGGACCGACGGATGCTGGACATCGATCGTGACAAAAGTGTAGAACAGGCAGATAAGGATGACTTCCGCGAAACACCACAGTATATAGACAAGATATGTCATCCTGAACCATTTCCTGGAAAAATACATAAGTATCCTGCTCGCGGCAAGTATCAGCACTGACACCGCTATGAAACCTGCCGTGAAAAGAAAGAAGACGGAATTGCCGAGCCTGAACCAGGCGGTGTCCGAAAACGGTATATATATGTTGAGAAAGACTATGGCGAACAGCACAGCAAAGGTGACCGTCCCGGTCAGCTGCGGTTTTTCAAGAAAATATTCCGGCAATCTGTTGTTCATTTGTTAGATTTTCTACTGCAAATTTAGATTTTTCGCCACAAATAGCAAAATTTCACCACATTTCGAGGTATGTGGACGGAAAACAGGAAAGAAAAACCACAAATATTTTCTCTTTCGGATTCTTGGTTATATTTTTGTCCGGTTTTTAATGCATTTACTATGAAAATTATAGGAACGGGAAGTGCTCTTCCTAAGAAGATCGTCACAAACGATATGCTGTCCGAATTCCTTGACACGAGCGATGCGTGGATCTATCCTCGGACCGGCATAAAGACAAGACACGTAATTTCTGATGAGAAACTGGAAGACCTCGCGGCAGAGGCGGCAAGGAAGGCACTTGCAGATGCCGGCGTCAATGCGGAAGATCTCGATATGATCATCTGCTCCAACGTCGTCAACGAATACATCACGCCATCCTTAAGCTGTATTATCCAGGGAGCGATAGGCGCCACCTGTCCGTGTCTGGACATCAACTGCGCCTGCGCTGGATTCATCTATGCCCTTGACATTGCGGAATCGCATTTTAAAGCTGGCAGGGTGAAGAACGTACTTGTCGTATGCGCCGAAGAGCCTACAAGGATGACCAGCTGGAAAGACCGCAGCGTATGTGTCCTTTTCGGAGACGGGGCCGGTGCAGCCGTCCTGTCCGAGGGAGACAATATCAAGGGCATCAAGCTTTCCGCTGCAAGCGCTACAGACAAGCTGTACCAGAAACATATACTCGAACCTACCCCTTATATAACAAAGGAGGAGGAATCGGTTCCGCTCCAGATGAAAGGGCAGGATGTTTTCAAATTCGCCGTGAAGGCATCTTCCGGAGACATTAAATATATCCTGGACAGTCTGGGGATGAAGGCGGATGACGTAAACTGGTATCTCCTTCACCAGGCCAACCTGAGAATTATCAACTCTATAAAGGACTTCCTTGGTCAGCCGGCCGAGAAATTCCCTACCAATGTAGAGAACCACGGCAACTCATCATCTGCAAGCTGCCCTATCCTGCTTGATGAATGCAACAGGAAAGGAATGTTCAAGCCAGGTGACATTCTTGCCTTGAGCGCTTTCGGTGCAGGGTTCATTTCCGGCGCAGTAGTCCTGGAATGGTAATTCCGCAACACCGTCAAACGGATAAAGAAGCATACAATGATAAAAAGCAGAATAAAAGAGATACTCGGTATCAGATACCCGATAATCCAGGGAGGAATGGCCTGGATCGCTGATGCATCGCTTGCTGCAGCGGTCTCGAATGCAGGAGGGCTCGGGCTCATATCTTCAGTGAATGCCGGGACAGATGCTGTGAGAGCAGAGATCCGCAAGTGCAAAGACCTGACAGACAAGCCGTTCGGAGTGAACATAATGCTTCAGGCGCCCAATGCTGCAGAGATAGCGCAGATGGTCATTGAAGAAGGAGTGAAAATACTGACGACAGGAGCCGGGTCTCCCGCCCCGTATATGGAGGCGTGGAAGGCTGCCGGCATTACAGTCATTCCTGTAGTGGCATCTGTCGCCCTTGCGCTGAAAGTGCAGGCTCTCGGAGCCGATGCCGTTGTGGCCGAGGGAGCGGAATCAGGAGGACACGTCGGAGAGCTGCATACAATGGCTCTTCTGCCTCAGGTAGCGGACGCTGTCAGCATCCCCGTGATAGGCGCAGGAGGAATCGCCGATCCGAGACAGGCGGCAGCAGCCTTCATTCTTGGAGCGGATGCGATACAGGTCGGGACACGGTTCCTTTCCGCTGAAGAGTGCACTGTGCACCAGAACTACAAGGAAAGGATACTGAAGGCGACAGACAACTCCACTATCGTGACCGGGAAGACTCTCGGACATCCTGTAAGGTCGCTCAAGTCACCGTTCTCCAACACATTCGCCAGAATGGAGGCCGACCCGGCCGTCACATCCGAGGAGATACTGGCATTCGGGACAGGAGCCCTGCGCAAGGCGGTGAAGGAAGGAGACCAGGATGGAAGCTATATGGCCGGAGAGGTCGCCGGAATGGTCAACAGGATAGAGCCTGCGAAAGCGATTGTGGAAGACATAATACTCGGAGCAGAGAAAATACTTTCCGAAGCTCCAGCAAAATATTTGATATAAACTTAAAACTCATTTATAATGGAAAATAAGAGACGGGTAGTTGTTACCGGAGCAGGCGTCGTGACACCTGTGGGCAACAATATCGAAACTTTCTGGAAAAGCCTTCTCGATGGAGTCTGCGGAATAGACTTCATCACCGAATTCCCTACAGAAGACCTTCCTGTCAGGATTGCAGGAGAAGTAAAGAATTTCAATCCTGCCGACTACGGTATCGAGCCTGCATTTGCAAGGAAACAGGACAAATTCTCCGTATTTGCAGTCGCTGCCGCATACCAGGCGATGAAACAGTCTGGACTTGACACCTCCGAGGGAGGCAATATAGACAGATTCAGACTCGGCGTCTATGTGGGATCCGGAATCGGAGGATTCTCCGTACAGTACAGGGAGACGGAAAAGATGATAAAGGATGGATCGAAATGGATCTCTCCTAACTTCATCCCTACAATGATCGCCAATATCGCTGCAGGAAACATCGCGATCAGGAACAACGCATGCGGACCGTGTCTTCCTATCGTGACCGCCTGCGCGACTTCCACGCATTCTGTAGGCGAGGCATACCGCGCAATCCTGCACGGCTATGCAGATGCGATCATCGCAGGAGGCGCAGAAGCCGCCACCATCCCTCTGGGAATAGCAGGATTCGCCAATGCCAAGGCCCTTTCAAGGGCGGAAGACCCTAAATACGCATCCCTTCCTTTCAATGCCAACAGAGGCGGGTTCGTGATGGCGGAAGGTGCAGGAATGCTTGTCCTCGAAGATTATGAACACGCAGTGGCCCGCGGGGCACATATCCTTGCCGAAGTCTGCGGATACGGCAACACTTGCGACGCATACCACGTGACTGCACCTCGTCCTGATGGCACGACTCAGGCAGCCGCTATCAAGGCAGCCCTCGATGAAGCAGGATTCGATGCAGCGAAGGACAATCTCTACATCAACGCGCACGGCACCGGAACCCCTCTCAACGACTCTTCTGAGACCAGGTCATTCAAACTCGCCCTGGGAGAAGAGGCTGCACACAAGGCGCACATAAGCTCTACAAAGTCTATGACAGGACATATGCTCGGCGCTGCCGGAGGTGTGGAGGCAATCGTGGCTGTTCTTGCACTCGAGAACGGAATTGTCCCTCCTACCATCAACCTGGATACTCCGGATCCAGAATGCGATCTGGACTATACCCCTAACAAGCCGGTGAAGACAGACCTGACAATAGCCATTTCAGATTCTCTCGGCTTCGGAGGACACAACGGCTGCGTTGCCTTCAGAAAATTCTGACTACAATACTAAAACCTGAACCATTTAATCAAAGGATTTATGAACAGAGAAGAACTGAAAGAATATCTTCCGCACCGCGAGCCGATGCTGCTTGTGGACGAGATAGATATCGATGAAGAAGGGGTAGCTCACGCAAAGTACACAATACGTGACGATGAATTTTTCTGCCGGGGACATTTTCCCGGAAATCCGATCGTCCCGGGAGTGATCCAGTGCGAGATAATGGCCCAGAGCTGCGCCCTGCTCGTGAAGGATCTGATCAAAGGGCACACTACCCTGTACAGCGGTATCGATAACGTAAGATTCAAGAATATCGTACGTCCGGGGGATACTTGCGAAATCACGGCCAGACTGACAAGCCAGAGAGGGATGCTCTTCTTCTGTGAAGCCAGCCTGAAAGTGAACGGCAAGCTCTGCTGCAAAGGGAATCTGTCCTTTGCTCTTGTTTAGTCCTCCTTATTCACTGGACATAACAGATATGAAGAGGCTGATCTCCAGAGGTCAGTCTCTTCTTTTATTTATGAGAATCGTACTGGGAGCGGATAGACACGCCTCCTCAACCCCTTCCCGCCCTCCTGTTCGCCTAAAGATATCTGTTATATGTGTGTTTAACTTGGTTGTCTCGGACGGATCAATGCCCCGCACCGGCATTCTGAACAAAGCAATGTCATTCTGAACAAAGCAATGTCATTCTGAACGAAGCAATGTCATTCTGAACGAAGTGAAGAATCTGGAGAGGGAACCCGGAGGCGAGAATCGTTATGGTGTCTCCAGATCCTTCGCTGACGCTCAGGATGACAAAGGGGACGCTCAGGATGACAAAAGACCGCCCCTTTGGGGTCCGTACTTATTTCCGACTTTGATTTTGGATTGTTGAATATCTTGCATACCTTTGCAGCCGCAGAAGAAAGACCCATCACCGGGACAGACGCTGCCGGGTGTGCTTGGTAACCACCCGTAACAATCAAAACAAGGACAATATGGACAATATTAAACCGGACAGACAGAAGCTGTCTGTATCTTTTCTGCTGATGGCGATCGTATTCAACGTATGCCTGATAGCATCAAACCTGTTCGAGACAAAACTTTTCATGGCCGGGCCTGTCGCCCTGACCGGAGGTGTGATTATCTTCCCTGTATCCTACATCATCAACGACTGCCTGGTGGAGGTATGGGGCTACAGGAAGGCAAGACTCGTGATCTGGAGCGGTTTTGCAATGAATTTCTTCGTAGTGGCAATGGCCCAGATTGTACGGCTGCTCCCCGCCGCACCTTTCTGGGATGGCGGACCGCATTTCGATTACGTGTTTGCAATGGTGCCGCGGGTCACATTCGCTTCAATGCTGGCATTCATATGCGGCTCGACAGTCAATGCATATATCATGAGCCGGATGAAGGTGGCATCAAAAGGAAGGAGATTCTCTGTCAGGGCCGTGGTTTCTTCTGTCGGAGGGGAGACCATCGATTCCATCATCTTCTTCCCAATAGCATTCTGGGGGCTGGGCATAACCGAGATGCTGCAGCTGATGATCACTCAGATTGTGCTCAAGACATTATACGAGATTCTGATTCTTCCGGTCACAAATATCGTTGTACGCCGTCTGAAAAAACACGAAGGAGTGGATACGTTCGATGACAGCATCTCCTACAATCCGTTCAGGGTGTTCGACATTTAGTCTTCTCATTACCAAGTACCACGAAACAATATCTACAATATAATCAAGAAAAATATGGAAAGGGATAAAGCATTGGTCGTCTTCAGCGGCGGCCAGGATTCGACAACCTGTCTCTTCTGGGCTCTGAAAAATTTTATGGAAGTCCATACGGTTACATTCACCTACGGGCAGAAACACAGTCTGGAGGTGGAGATGGCAAGAAAAATCGCAGAAAATGCCGGGGTTGACTTCCATCTCATTGACATTGCATCCATTGCTTCAATAGGACATAATTCTCTGACCGATCCCGATATCATAATGGACAGTGAGAAACCGGAAGGAAGCTGCCCAAACACTTTTGTCCCGGGACGGAACCTGTTCTTTCTCAGCATAGCGGCAGTATATGCAAGGGAGCTCGGGATATATGACATCGTGACAGGCGTGTCCCAGACTGATTTCAGCGGTTATCCTGACTGCCGGGATTCGTTCATCCGGTCATTGAACGTAACGCTCAATCTGGCTATGGACGAACAGTTCGTCATCCACACTCCCCTTATGTGGATAGACAAGGCCCGGACCTGGGCCCTGGCTGACAGTCTCGGTGTCTTTGATATAGTACGCAACGATACTCTTACCTGCTACAACGGGATACCGGGGGATGGATGCGGGCACTGCCCAGCCTGCAGGCTGAGAAACGAAGGACTTAAGAAATATCTTGAAAGCAGAAAATGATGGACAGGACTACTGACAATCTGAACGCCCTCGGGAAAAAGACAGAATACAGGAACGACTATGCTCCGGAAGTACTGGAGACATTCGAGAACAGACATCCGGAAAACGACTACTGGGTGAGATTCAACTGCCCGGAATTCACAAGCCTCTGCCCCATAACAGGCCAGCCTGATTTTGCCGAGATAAGGATCAGCTATATCCCTGATGTACGTATGGTGGAGAGCAAGAGTCTGAAACTGTATCTTTTCAGTTTCAGGAACCACGGGGACTTCCACGAAGACTGCGTGAACACCATAATGAAAGACCTGATACGTCTGATGGATCCCAAATATATCGAAGTCACAGGAATATTCACACCTCGCGGAGGAATATCCATCTGGCCTTACGCCAACTATGGACGGCCGGGGACAAAATACGAAAAACTGGCGGAAGAGCGGTTTGCAGGCCATCAGTAGACATCCGGGAGGGTTACGGTTCCCTGATCTGCCCTGATCCTGTTATCAGATACTTATATGTGGTGAGTTCCCGCAACGACATCGGTCCCCTGGCGTGGAGCTTCTGCGTGCTGATGCCTATCTCGGCACCGAGGCCGAACTGCGCCCCATCCGTGAACGCGGTGGATACATTGGCATAGACGCACGCTGCATCCACCATCTTCTGGAACAGCGCTATGGCACCGTTGTCCTCCGAAACAATAGCCTCGCTGTGCTTTGAAGAATATCTGCCGATATGCTCCAGTGCACCATAGATATCATCCACTGTCTTCACCGACATCATATATGACAGATATTCCGTACCGAAACTGCTTTCATCTGCCCGTCGCAGAAGATATGACGGATAATGTCCGTCAAGAGCCGCATACGCAGGCTCATCCGCGTATATAATGACATTGTGAGAAACCAGACCTTCACAGAGTATATGAAGGTCGGCAAGCCTGTCGCGGTGGATGACAAGACAGTCCAGGGCGTTGCATACACTCACTCTCCTTGTCTTGGCGTTGCAGATGATATCCCTCCCTTTCAGCAGATCGCCTGCCCTGTCGAAATATGTATGGCAGATCCCGGCGCCTGTCTCTATCACAGGGACCCTGGCATTATCCCTTACATAGTCTATCAGTCCTCTTCCTCCCCTGGGGATCAGCAGGTCAACCTTTCCGGTCGCATTCATGAGCGCGACGGCGGATTCCCTCGAAGGAGGCAGCAGAGACACGATGTCCTCATCGGCATCACATTCTCTCAGCACCTGTTTTATAAGGGAGACTATCGCTGCATTGGAGGCTGCCGCATCGGATCCGCCCTTGAGGATACATGAATTCCCCGATTTCAGACAGAGAGTGAAGACATCAACCCCCACATTAGGCCTGGCTTCATATATCACCCCGATGACTCCGAAAGGTACAGATACCTTACGGATCTCCATTCCGTTACGGCATACCCTCCTGTCGAGCTCCATACCGAGAGGAGATGGAAGGGCAGCCACATTCCTGACATCTGACGCAATGGTCTCCAGTCTGGATCTGTCAAGCCTCAGTCTGTCATACCGGGGATCATCGGCATCCATTGCAGAAAGATCATACGTGTTGGCGGCAAGGATATCCTCTGCATTGTCAAGTATCATATCAGCCAGATGCAGCAATATTGCATCTATCTGACCGGCGTACATCTGAGCCAGCGACAGCGAGGCTCTGCGTGCCTGTATAAAGAATGTATCATATATCATAGTCATATCGAAACGGTTGGAATGAAACGTGTGCACGGAACATCAATGCAGTTTTCAGAAAGGACCGACAGGATAATGTCGCTGCGGCGTCCATCTGCAATGATAACCTCTATGCCTTTCTCCGCGGTGCCCGCCGCAATCCGGCATTTGGCTGACATCCCTCCCCTGCCGAACGAAGACCTGGACTCTCCGATATAACCCGTGATTTCATCCCCGGGCATCACCTCTCTGACAAGGCGGCTGCCGGGGCTTTCCGGATCACCGCTGTAAAGTCCATCTACATTGCTAAGAAGGACAAGACACTGTGCCTGCATCATCTCTGCCACCAGACCTGACAGTTCATCGTTGTCCGTGAACATAAGTTCTGTCACGGATACTGCATCATTCTCGTTAATCACAGGTATGACACCATGTTCAAGCATCACTGCCATACAGTTACGCTGATTGCGGTAATGGTCTTCAAGCATAAGGCTCTCTTTTGTGGTGAGCACCTGCCCGCACACTATACCGTAGCCGGCGAAGAAGTCATAATAGCGGTTGATGAGCCTGGCCTGGCCTACAGCGGAATACAGCTGTCTCTGAGACACATCATCCAGACTCCCGCTGGCTTTCAGCACACCTCTCCCGGAAGCGACAGCGCCGGAAGATACAAGAAGCACTTCCACTCCTGCCTCTCTCAAGGCTGCTATCTGACTGACAATCCCGACCATCATAGCGATGTCCGGTGAACCATCCTTCCTTGTCAGGACATTGCTCCCGACCTTGACAACGACTCTTGAAAAGCGGTAATTCATATTGTTGTTCTTTTTAGCAGATTCTTCACTTCGTTCAGAATGACAGAGACACGTTCAGAATGACAGAGTCAGCCTGCGGAGGCGCGGAGAGCTGCAGCTACAGCATCCGGGAACCCGTTCTCGTCAAGGGACTGCAGCCCCTTTGCCGTATATCCGCCCGGAGTAGCCACTCTGTCAATCTCATGACGAGGAGACATACCGCCTGACCTCAGCAGTGCCGCCGCCCCATCAACCGTACCGATGACAGCACGGCGCGCCACATCTTCCGGCAGGCCGAGAGAGACTCCTCCTGCAATCGAAGCCTCGATATATCTCAGTGCATAGGCAATCCCGCAAGATGCCAGAGCCATCCCATACGGCAGCAGGTTCTCCTCGACCCATATCACCTCCCCCATATTCCTGAATATGGAATCTATCTGCCTTGAAACAGATGCATCCTCCCTGTCTGCCGCAATAAATGTCGTACTTTTCAGCTGCGAGATGGCCGTATTCGGGATGATCCTGTACATCGCGTTGTCCGGTACACGGCCGAACATTTCATAAAGATCGCTGAAACTCAATCCAGCAATCACAGATGCAATCACGGTGCGCCGATAGTCTATATGATCTTTAATTTCTGCCGCCAGCCGGTCTGCCTGCCAAGGCTTCACCGCAAGGACAACCAGATCCGCACCCTCGACAGCCAGTCGGTTATCCGTATGTCCCGTAATCTCCTGGCAAATCGCCCGGACCCTGTCCAAAGAGCGGCTCGTTCTCGCCGTGACGATGATATCAGCCGGGGAGACAGACCCTCCTGCCGCCATCCCGGCCGCGATTGCACCGCCTATGTTTCCTGCCCCTATGACAGCCACCTTCCTTATCTGTACCATATTCTGATCTGTCAACGCTTCCTTCAACATCTGGAAAGCAGATATTCCTTGAATTCATCATATTTTCCGCCTGTCTTCACAGACTGCTTCCTGGCATCAAGAAACGCCATAAGCCTCTCCGGGATCTGTATCTCCGTCCCGAGAATCTCCCCGACCGTATCCTTGAACTTGGCCGGATGCGCAGTCTCCAGAAAAACACCGGTCTGCCCCGGCCTCAGACTGTCCATCAGACCACGGCACGCACAGGCTCCGTGAGGGTCAGCGACATATCCGGTCCGGAGGTAGACTTCACTTATCGTATTGCGGATATCATCATCGGTGAAGCTGCAGCCGCTGACATCTTCCCTCAAGGCGGACACCGACCCTTTATAGAGATCGACTATCCGTGCGAGGTTGCTCGGATCTCCCACATCCATAGCGTTGGCAATTGTCCTGACAGATACCCTGGGACTGTATCTTCCCGTCTGCAGATACTCCAGGAATACGTCGTTTACATTGTTCGCCGCGATGAAATGCTTCACAGGAAGTCCCATTCCTGCAGCAATGAGTCCAGCCGTCAGATTGCCGAAATTGCCGCTCGGCACACTGAAGACAATATCCCCGTCATATCCGGCACGTTTCAGCCGGGCGTATGCATTGAAATAATAGAACGTCTGCGGCAGCAACCTGGCGACATTTATCGAATTTGCCGAGGTCAATGTAAGCCTGGACCGGACTTCCATATCCATAAACGCCATCTTGACAAGGCGCTGGCAGTCATCAAAAGTACCGTCCACCTCCAGCGCAGTGATATTCCGTCCCAGTGTCGTAAACTGTTTCTCCTGTATATCGCTGACCTTGGCTGAAGGATACAGTACAATGACATCTATGCCTTCCACGCCAAGGAATCCGTTTGCGACTGCACTTCCTGTATCCCCGGAGGTCGCGGCCAGCACTGTCACCTTGCCAGAACCGTCACCGGCCATTCCTTCCATAATGAACCATGACAGCAGGCGCGCCATGAACCTCGCCCCCACATCCTTGAAAGCCAATGTCGGCCCATGGAACAGTTCGAGAGAATATATGTTCTCCCAGACCTTCACAAGAGGAGTGTCGAACGACAATGTATCCTCGACAATCCGACGGAGGTCATTCTCCGGAATATCCTCCCCGAAAAAAGCCCTCGCCACAGACATAGACATTTCCTTGAAGGTCATATCTGCAATATCTGCATAGAAACTGTCCGGAAGCACCGGTATCCTGTCCGGCATATACAGACCTCTGTCCGGTGCAAGACCTTCGATGACAGCCTGTGCCAGAGACACTTCCGGTGACATCCCGCCTGTACTGTAATATCTCATACCTTATATATTTAATTTGTCACTGAATTCCCGCGTCCGATGAACAGGTCCATAAAGGAAGCCGCCTTGACAAGTCCGTAGCTGCCTTCCGCGGCAGAGAATTCATCAAACGCCATGACTCTGTCGGCCTGTCCGCCTCCAGTCCTGTAAATCGTAAACGGGACCGGGGCTGAAGTGTGGGTCCTTCCCGCACAGGGTGTAGGATGATCCGGAAGAAGGGCAATGGAGACTTCCTCATCCCATTCCGAGACCGCCCGGAGCACTGTCCGGACTATCCTGTCATTGAGGTACTCTATTGTCCTGACCTTCAGGTGCGGATCCCCATCATGGCCTGCCTCGTCACTTGCCTCGATATGCAGAAATACAAAATCCTCCGCCTCGAGAGCCTCCAGCGCTGCCTGCGCCTTCCCCTCATAATTTGTATCAGACAGCCCTGTGGCTCCATCGACCTCTACCGGTACAAGTCCGGCATATACACCTATCCCCTTGATCAGGTCGACAGCTGAAATCACAGAGCCGGTACGTATCTGCCCGAACCGGGCTGACAGGGGCTCCATTTCAGGCCTGTATCCCGGGGACCAGGGCCATATCGATGTCGCCATCGGTCTCCCCTCCTTGGCTCTCTCCAGATTGACCGGATGGGAAGGGAGAATCTCCATAGATCGGAGTATCAGCTCATTCAGCCTTCGTGCCGTCTCCCGTCCCTCATCTGACACATGCCGTACAAGATGGTCTGAAAACGGAGTCTCGACAACATCATGCGGAGGAGTGCAGTCGATCTGCTTACAGCCTCCCGTGAATTTCAGCAGATGCCTGTATGACACACCTGTAAAGAAACTGAAATCCTCACCGCCGAGTTCTTCCTGCAGGAAAGCTATCAGGATGTCCGCCTCTTCAGTAGATATCTGCCCCGCCGAATGATTGCGGATGATTCCATTCTCTACAGTTATAAGATTGCACCTCATGGCCATCTCTCCATCCTCTATCCGGATCCCCATACTTGCTGCCTCAAGAGAGCCCCTGCCCTCGAATACTTTATCGAGGTCATAACCGAGTATGGACAGATTGGCGATCTCGCTTCCCGGGTGGAATCCATCCGGAATCGTATCGAGCAGTCCATTGTTCCCATGGCGGGACAGCCAGTCCATTTCAGGTTTGTACGCAGCCTGCAGAGGAGTCCTTCCTCCAAGAGAAGGAACGGGTTCATCTGCCATTCCATCCCCAAGTATTATAAGATATTTCATATCGTCCTGTTCTAAGGGTAAATAACGAAAAAGCCCCGGAAGATTCCGGGGCTGCTGACTTTCTGAGACAGATCTCAGCGGATATTTGCTATGCTTATTATGTCTGCAAACACTCCTGCTGCGGTTACACCGGCCCCGGCGCCGTAACCTTTGATCTGCATAGGATACTCCTTGTACCTCTCTGTTGTAATCAGAATGACATTGTTGCTGCCTTCAAGGTGATAGAACGGGCTGTCGCTGTCCACCTCCCTGAGGCCTACACTTGTCTTTCCATTGTCAAGTGTGGCGATAAAACGCCAGCATCTGCCTTCCTCTGCCAGTTTCTTCCTGCGTGTCTCGAATTCCCCGTCAAGTTCCGGAATATTTTTCCAGAACTCTTCGAGACTTCCCTCAAAATATTTGTCAGGGATGAAGAGATTCTTCTCGACATCACTCTGTTCGACTGTATATCCGGCTTCCCTTGAAAGGATCACGAGTTTCCTTACCACATCCGTCCCGCTGAGGTCGATCCTCGGATCAGGCTCGGCATATCCGGCCTCCCTTGCCATAAGGATGGCCCTGCTCAACGGCACGGTCTCACTCATCTCATTGAAAATGAAGTTCAGTGTACCGGAAACCACAGCCTCTATCTTCAGTATCCTGTCTCCGCTGTTTATAAGGTCATTGATAGTATTGATGATCGGAAGTCCCGCCCCGACATTGGTCTCAAAAAGATATTTCACTCCCCTGAAACGAGCAGTGTCCTTCAGCTCCCGGTATCTTGAATACTCGGAAGAGGCAGCTATCTTGTTCGCCGCCACGACCGATACATTGTGATCCAGAAGGGTCTTGTATATCCTTGCTATGTCTGCGCTGGCCGTGCAGTCCACAAAGACAGAATTGAACATATTCATCGCAAGGATCTCATCCCTGAATATCTCCGGAGATGCCTCTGTACCCGATGTCTCGAGCCTGTCCTTATATGAAGACAGATCTATCCCCTCCCTGTCTATGATATAGCGGCGGGAATTGGTGATACCTATTATCTTCAGCTGCAGTGACTTCTCTTTCTTCAGCCTTTCCTGCTGCATCCTTATCTGGTCGAGAAGACTGCTCCCGACAAGCCCGGTTCCTGCAAGGAATATATTGAGGACCTGGCAGTCCGAAAGGAAGAACGAATCGTGGATGACATTGAGCGTCTTCCTGAGGCTCTCTATTGTCACCACAAAGGAGATATTGGTCTCGGAGGCACCCTGGGCACAGGCGATTACATTGATACCGTTCTTTCCGAGAGTGCCGAAAAGCTTGCCGGCAATACCAGGGGTATGCTTCATCGACTCTCCCACTATCGCCACAGTGGCCAGATTCCTTTCCTGCTTGATCCTGTTGATCTCTCCCATCCTTATCTCCTGTGCGAACTCCTCGGAAAGGACCTGCACCGCAAGGTCGGCATCCTCGTTTCTGACACCGATGGATGTAGTGTTCTCCGATGCCGCCTGGGACACGAGAAAGACACTTATGCCCGACTTGGCAAGTGTCCTGAAAATTCTGGAGTTGACTCCGATCACTCCGACCATGCCGAGACCGCGGATAGTAATAAGGCAAGTATCGTTTATCGACGATATACCTTTTATTATCCTGCCGTTGTCCGCCCCTTTGGCCGACTTCGAGATGAAAGTCCCGGGAGAGGAAGGATTGAAGGTGTTCTTTATCCTGACAGGTATATTCTTATGGTATGTCGGGAAGATGGTCGGAGGATACACTACCTTAGCCCCGAAATTGCACAGTTCCATCGCCTCGACATAAGTCAGATGCTCTATGGTATATGCGTTGCTGATAATACGAGGATCGGCCGTCATAAAGCCATCCACATCGGTCCATATCTCGAGCGCATCCGCATTCAGCGCCGATGCTATCACCGAAGCCGTATAGTCTGAACCTCCCCTGCCGAGATTTGTGACATCTCCCGTAGCAGTATCCGTGCTGATGAAACCCGGGACCACGGAAATATGTGGAATCTCGGCAAAATATTTCTGGATCAGTCTGTCTGTCTCGGGAAAATCGACTATATGCTTGGAAAAATACGGCTTTGTCTTGATGAATTCCCTGGAATCGAACAGGACAGCCCCCTGGACCGTACCGCTGACAATAACGGACGAAAGTCTCTCACCATAGCTGACAATTGCATCCGATGTCTTGGGAGAAAGATCCTTTATCAGAAATACACCTTTGAAAATATTGGAAAGCTCGCAGAGCAGTTCAGAGATCCTCGTCCTTACATTGTCCTTCATCTCCGGCAGCACCGTATCCTCTACCTGCTGGAAATGACGGGCTGATATGGCCTGCATCTGCAGTTCATACTCCGGATTTCCGGAAGCCGCCTCCCTTGCGGTGGACAGCAGCTGGTCTGTGATTCCACCCAGGGCGGACACGACGACTATCACATCATCGATGCACGACTCTATGACCTTCTTTGCCTGGAGAAGACCTGTGGCCGACCCGACAGATGTCCCTCCGAATTTCAGAACTTTCATAGCAGGGAATGTTAAGTCCGTTCAACAGTGGAGAATACGAGAGTCGAACTCGTGACCTCTTGCATGCCATGCAAGCGCTCTAGCCAACTGAGCTAATCCCCCAGACATACGGGTGTCCTGATCCCGGAAACCCGAAAACTTTGCCAAGATAGGAAAATTTTCCTTATCCGCCAAATAAAAATTATTCCGCCGCCTTGAGTCTCTCTGCGTTCTCGGCGATCTGAAGCTGATCCAGAAGCTCCTGGATATCGCCATCCATAAATACAGGAAGGTTATACATAGTGTAGTTTATGCGATGGTCCGTCACCCTCGACTGTGGATAGTTGTATGTCCTGATCTTGGCAGACCGGTCCCCCGTCGACACCATCGTCTTCCTCTTTGCAGATATCTCGTTCAGATATTTCTCGTACTCCATATTGTAGAGTCTCGTACGGAGTTCGGCAAGAGCCTTGTCAAAGTTCTTCAGCTGTGACTTCTCATCCTGGCACTGGACGACTATGCCGGAAGGGATATGAGTAAGACGTATCGCTGAATATGTCGTGTTGACTGACTGTCCTCCAGGACCGGATGAGCAGAATGTATCCTTGCGGATGTCGTTCATATTGAGTTCAATGTCAAACTCATCCGCCTCAGGAAGCACTGCCACTGATGCAGCCGATGTATGCACCCTTCCCTGCGTCTCGGTCTGGGGGACTCTCTGTACCCTGTGCACACCCGACTCATATTTGAGGACCCCGTAGACACCTTCTCCCGACACCTTGCAGACAACTTCCTTGAAACCGCCAGCCGCACCTTCGGACTGGCTTGTTATCTCCATCTTCCAGCCTCTGCGTTCACAGTATTTGCTGTACATCCTCAGAAGGTCTCCTGCAAAGATGGCAGCCTCGTCCCCTCCTGTGCCGCCTCGTATCTCGAGTATGGCATTCTTGCTGTCCTGAGGGTCTGCCGGAATGAGCAGAAGCTTTATGTCCTGTTCCATCTGCGGGATTTTCGGCTCGATCTCCGCAATCTCCTCCTTGGCCATCTCCCTGAGCTCCTCATCTTTCTCTTCGGCAAGAATAGTCTTGGCGGAATCATAGTCCTCCAGCATCTTCTTGTATTCGTTCCCTGCCTTGATTATAGGCGCAAGCTCCTTGTATTCCTTGTTGAGCTGCACGTATTTCTTCATATCCGAAATAACGGCAGGGTCGGAAAGCTGTTCCTGCAAAGAAGCGTATTTCTCCTGAAGGCCGAGTACCTTCTCCAAAAGTGAATTCTCTGTCATCTGTTATATTCTTTATTTGTCTTCCTGTCCTTTCATCTTCACCGGCTCGACAGGTCTGTCCGGATAAAGAGACTTCACATAGCAGCGGCGGCGCATATACAGCTCGTGCTCGTAACGGTCCCACACATTCACTGCCGTATTTGTCTCTATCTGAGGATTGGCTATAGCCCATTTGGCCCCGCAGTCGCGGTATTTCTTCGCCATTATGCAATGATAGACTGACGAAACCCCGCTATGCTGCCATTTCGGCGCAGCACCGTTTATCATAAGGTCAAGCACCGTATAGTCCTTCATCGCCCTGAGGAAATGGATCCAGCCGAAAGGGAACATAGACCCCTTAGCCTTCTGAAGGGCACCTGATATCGAAGGGAACGATATACCGAATGCGACCACCTCCTTGTTCTCATCCATAAGGAAGCAGCACAGCCTGCTGTCCAGAAGTCCCAGAGTCTGCTGCGCCTCCTCCTCTATCTCCTCATCCGTGAACGGCACGAAGTTGTAGACGGCACCTGCGAAACTTGCGTTGTACATCTCAAAGAACTTCCTGACCAGAGCCTTGTTGTGCTTCAGCGAGTTGATGTCCCCTTCCACAAGCCTGTACCTCTCCATCAGACGCATCGCTATATTCTGCATCTTCTCCGGCACCTCCTGGTCCGCCGCCATCTTGTACTGCAGCCAGTCGCACTCCTTCTCATATCCGAGGGCCGTCACCAGATCATTGTAATAAGGAAAATTATAATAGCAGTTGAACGGCGGAATGTTCTCGTATCCCTCCACCAGCATCCCCTGCTTGCCGAGGGTATTGTAATACAGAGGCCCGTGGATCTCCGTCATCCCCTGCTCCCTGGCCCAGTTCTCGGCAGTCTCTATCAGCAGTCTGGCCACCTCGATGTCATTGACTGTATCGAACCAGCCGAAACGCGCCCTTTTCTTGCCGTAATATTCATTGTACCTCGGATTGACCATGGCACAGATACGGCCGACGACCTTGCGTCCATCAAGCACCATCCACATCGTATGCGGACAGTATCTGGCTGTCGACACTGTCGTAAGGGACTTTATCTGGTCCGAATGCAGGGCAGGCACATACTGCGGGCAGTCCCTGTACAGTATATCCGGAAACTTTATGAATTTCATAAGGTCTTTCCTGCTCTTGACCTCAACTACCTTATAATCAGCCATAGATATAATTTTTAATGATGTATGGATTGCATATTGCCCGTATGAATGGACATTAACGTGCAAATTTACATAATTTCAACGTAATACTCCAAGAAAAAATGACCATCCATACCGGCAGCGGGTCAGTCCATATCGAGAATCCCTTTGACGGCAGCCTGGGCGCATGCGCATCCGAACACCGCAGGAAGATATGAGACAGAGCCGACCTGCGACTTCTTGTTCAGCTCATCGCACGGGACTATGGCGTCCATATCGGCAAGCTCTTCAGAAAAGACTACCTTGAATCCCTTATGGACACGCATCTTCCTCATCCTTTTACGGACGACGTGGGCAAGCGGACAGTTGTACGACCTGGATATGTCTGTGATCCTGACTTTCGTCACATCCATCTTTGCCCCCGCACCCATCGATGACACCAGCGGTATATGCCTGTCGACACAGTATTTGATAAGCGACAGCTTCGGAGCCACCGTATCTATGGCATCTACAAGGAAGTCTATCTTCATTCCATCCAGAAGGGACTGTGGCGAAGTTTCCCCCGGCTCGTCAAAAGGAGTCCCATCGCTGTGATAAGAGGCCGTAATGTACGTCTGGAGAGTAATAATGTCCAGATCTGGATTGATATCAAGCAGACGTTCGGCCAGCACCTCACACTTCGGCCTTCCGACCGTGGATTTCAATGCCAGTATCTGTCTGTTCCTGTTGCTGTCAGACACCACATCGCTGTCAATGACCACAAGATGTCCGATGCCGGCCCGTACAAGCATTTCCGCCGCATAGCCTCCGACACCGCCTGCACCTGCAACGACGACAGCGGAACGTCCGAGCCGCTCGAGCCCGTCCTCCCCTATCAGCATTCCTGTCCTCTCTTTCCAGTTCTCTCCCATGGCTTCCGGATTCTACAGACCTTTCGCCTTGGCTTCATCCCAGATGGCATCCATCTCCTCGAGAGACATGTCATTGAGGTTGCGCCCCTGTCGTATAGTGTGCTCCTCCAGATATGTGAACCTCCGCTTGAACTTTGCGCACGTCCTCTCAAGCGCAGTGTCAGGATTGAGTCCGTAGAGCCTCGCAGCATTGACCACTGCAAAGAGGTAGTCCCCGAGCTCTGTCTCGGCCCTGTCGAAAGCAGCCTTCCTGGACTGTTCATCGTCCCCCGCCGCATCGATAGCGTCAAGCTCGGCCTGATATTCCCCCATTTCCTCCTTCACCTTTTCCCATACCTGGGATTTCTCCTCCCAGTCAAACCCTACACCCCGTGCCTTGTCCTGCATCCTGTAGGCCTTCAGAAGAGGAGGGAGTGCATCCGGGACCCCGGACAGAATGGTCCTGTTGCCATCCTTCTCCTTTGTCTTCAGCATCTCCCAGTTCTTCACGACCTCCTCCGCATCGGCGACCCTGGTCGTCGAGAACACATGCGGATGACGGTATATGAGCTTGTCGCAGAGGAAGTTTATCACATCCACTATATCATAGGTGCCCTGCTCCTCCCCGATCTTGGCGTAGAACAGCACGTGGAGAAGGACATCACCCAGTTCCTTGGATATGTTCTTTCCGTCCTCCTTGAGGATTGCATCGCTGAGCTCATAGACTTCCTCGATAGTCTGCGGCCTCAGAGACTGTGTAGTCTGCTTCCTGTCCCAGGGACATTTCTCCCTGAGTTCATCCAATATGTCGAGTATCCTCCCGAATGCCTCGAGCTTTTCCTGTCTTGTCTTCATAACAAACATTTTCCGGACGACAAAGATATTAAGAAAATATCTATATTTGGAATCTAAAACAAATCCAATGAGAAAAGAGATCCACTACATTTCAGCGGATGAAGCTGTAAAAGTCGTCAAATCAGGAGATCACATACATCTAAGCAGCGTCGCGAGCGCCCCCCAGGTACTTATAGAGGCACTGTGCCGCAGAGGCGAGGCAGGCGAACTGAAGGATGTCCGCATACATCATCTGCACACTGAAGGACCGGCACCTTATTCAGATCCCAGATTCAACGGGATATTCTTCCACCAGGGATTCTTCATCGGGGCCAATGTCCGCCCGAGCGTACAGAGCGGATATTCCGACTACATCCCTGTATTCCTGAGCGAGACCCAGAAACTCTACCGTTGCGGAGCCCTCCGCTGCGATGTCGCAATGATACAGGTATGTCCTCCCGACAGGCACGGGTTCGTGTCCCTCGGCACTTCGGTCGATGCGACCCTGGCCGCCATTGAATGCGCAGGGACCGTCATAGCGGTGGTCAACAGCAATGTTCCGCGCGCCTGGGGACAGGCAATGATACCTATGGATATGATAGACATCTTCGTCGAGGACAACACCCCTCTGAAAGAAGCCAGATTCACGGCTCCGGATGAAGTGGAGACAGCCATCGGCAGGCACTGCGCGGAGCTGATAGAAGATGGAGCCTGCCTGCAGATGGGAATAGGCGCCATACCTAATGCGGTGCTCGCACAGCTCGGCGGCCACAAGGATCTGGGAATCCACACTGAAATGTTCGCCGATGGAGTGCTCAAACTTGCGGAGTCAGGCGTGATAACAGGACGCAATAAAGTGACTGACAGAGGTAAGCTCGTGTCGACATTCCTGATGGGGTCGCAGAGGGTATACGACTTCATCGATGACAACCCTATGGTGGCAATGATGGATGTCGGATATACCAACGATCCGTACGTCATTGCAAGGAATCCGAAAATGACTGCGATCAATTCAGCGGTGCAGATAGACCTCACCGGACAGGTATGCGCGGATTCGATAGGGAAGAAATTCTACTCCGGTACAGGCGGCCAGGTGGACTTCATATACGGTGCCTCCCTCTCGGAAGGCGGGAAGGCGATAATCGCAATGCCATCCTGCACGAAGAACGGAGTCAGCAAGATCGCCCCTACAATAATGG
The DNA here is from genome assembly GCA_017694845.1 of Candidatus Cryptobacteroides intestinavium. GTDB lineage: Bacteria > Bacteroidota > Bacteroidia > Bacteroidales > UBA932 > Cryptobacteroides > Cryptobacteroides intestinavium. The sequence continues at coordinate 15,541 of JADIMI010000081.1, read as the reverse complement.
AAGGAGCGGGAGTCGTCACATCCCGGGCGCACGTACACTGGGTAGTTACCGAATACGGTGCGGTCGACCTTTACGGAAGATCAATGGAAGAAAGGGCGAAACTGCTCATCAGCATAGCCCATCCTGACCACAGGGAGGAACTCGACAGGGCAGCATTCGAAAGATTCGGACCTCACTACTATTCGTTCTGACCAGGTCTCCTGGCTATATCGGCGACAGCCGCCCCGGTATAGCCGATGATATCATAAGGCGCTATCTTCAGCTGAAGCCCCCGCACCCCTGCACTTACATATATATAATCATAGTCAAGTGCCGTGGAATGGAAATATACGGGGAACGGTTTCTTCATTCCCACCGGGGAACAGCCTCCCCTGATATATCCGGTAAGGGGAAGAAGTTCCTTGACGTGTATAAGGTCGCATTTCTTGTTGCCCGAGACCTTGGCTGCGGCCTTAAGGTCTATCTCGGAGTCACCTGGCACCACACATACGAAATGTCCGCTACGGTCCCCCTCCAGGACGAGCGTCTTGAACACCCGCTCCACCGGCTCACCGAGCTGCCTGGCCACGTGACCGGCGGCCAGGTCATTCTCATCCACCTCGTACGGAATCAGTTCATACTCTATGCCTGCCTTGTCCAGCAGACGGGCGGCATTGGTCTTCTGCAGCTTCATTGTCAGTCTCCCTGCATAAATGTCTCGAAGCGTCTGGCGGTATTCAGCTCGGCCTCCTTGGTCGAGGCTGATATCACTTCCGTGCTTATCCGCGATGCCGGCCTGGAAATGATACGCACCATATCCCCGGTCTTTTCCGGATCGGAAAAATCGGATCTGTTGAAGAACATCCCGCCTCCGATCGGCTGAGGATCCTTTGACACATCCGCAGGATGGACACCCCATACGGAGATATAGCCATCTCCATAGGACACATTGGCCCCCTTATGATAATTGACTCCGGTGAGGAACTGGACCTTTGTACCATCAAGCACTTCCGCCGTAACCTTCGCCAGACGTGTCTTCGTCTTCATATCTATCCTTATGGACACATCGAGAGTATCACCCTTATAGACGACACCGTATGCTATCATTTGTGCATAGGATCCGTTGCGGGTCTCCCCTACCCGGGCCGTACGTCCTTTCGTCGCCACAAGCTTCACTTCCTTCTCCCCATCCCACAAGGCAATTCCCCCCAGGCCGACCGTCTTCCCGACCATATATTCATCACAACCGGCTCCATACTCAGCCTGGGCGAGAGAATCAGGATACCATCTGTATTTCTCGAGCTCCATCCCTCTGCCGGACTTGGAATAGACATCAATGGCACCGCTGTTGTTGAAATAGATTCTCAGTGCCATATATGAATTCTCGACTGCAGGACCGTGATGTCCGACATTTCTGTACTGGTCAGCCTTTTCAGAGACAATCTCATTGACCTGCTTCCCGTCCTTTTTCCAGAAAAGACTTTTCGCTGTCTGCGCGGAGATATCTGTCCGGGACAGACACATCAACAGCGACAGAATGGACAAATATAAAAAACCGTTTTTCATAATGATATTATTTTGCAGCCTCCGAAGGCTCTATGTGTATAGAAATCTGGGTCTCGTTTCCGAACTTTTTCACAATGGCATTCTCGACGGCGGTAGAGATCTCGTGCGCCTGTTCCACAGTCATATCCGGGTCGACCACCAGATGCGCCTCGACCATGACCGACAGGCCGCTGCGGCGCGTCTTGAGATTATGGATATTACGGACACCTTCCACAGACATGGCCAGAGAAACTATCTCTTTCTCCGACTCCTCCGGCAGGGAGCCATCCAGCAGCTCGTTGAGTGAAGGGCCGGCCATCTTGACAGCCACGACAAAGATGGCGATGCTGATGCAGCAGCATACAAGAGGATCAAGTATCACCCAGTTGTCACCGAGAAAGATCGCGCCTGATATACCTATGAGCGAACCTATGGAAGAGAAGGCATCGGAACGGTGATGCCAGGCGTTGGCCTCTACAGCCGGACTGCCGGTCTTCCTCCCGACAGCAATCGTATAACGGTAAAGAAGCTCCTTGGCCACTATCGAGATCACGGCTGCGGCCAGGGCGACATAACCCGGCACTGGAATGGTACCGCCGTCAAGCACATTGGTGATCGAACCGATACCCGACACCATCATCTGTGCAGCGACGACAATCAGGATCAGGCTGACAAGCAATGTCGCCAGAGTCTCGTACTTCCCGTGGCCGAATTCGTGACTGCGGTCCCTGCCTTTTGAAGACACCCGCACAAACGCTATCACGATTATATCGGTGAGAAGGTCAGAGAGGGAATGGACTCCATCCGCCAGCATCGCGGAACTTCTGCCGAACACACCGGCCGCTATCTTTCCTGCAGAAAGCACTACATTGACAAACATCCCGGTCAATGTCACCTTCATAATCCTTTTTTCTCTCTGACTGACTTCCATATCGTACAAAATTCAAATATGTGACTGCGGCGACTGATTCACTCTTCCGGCTGCTCGAAGAAGGAGAAATGCACATTGCCGTACTTCTTCTCCTTGACAAACCTCTCATCCAGGGTGAAAGAGTGATCACCGGAATGCTCAAGTATGAAATAGCCTCCCGGATGAAGCAGACCTCCAGACAGTATCTTCTGCGGAAGGGCGTCAACACCTTCAAGCGCATACGGAGGATCCGCGAATACAATGTCAAACTTCACCTTGCATATTTCAAGGAAATCAAAGACATTGTGCCTTATGACCCTGACATTGTCCAGGCCCAGCCTCCGTGCACAGTTTCTTATGAACTCGGCATTCTGCTGCAGCATCTCCACACAATATATGCTTCCCGCCCCTCTTGAGGCAAATTCATAGGAGATGGCCCCTGTACCCCCGAACAGATCGAGCACTGACAGACCATCGAAATCATATTCATTGTCAAGGACATTGAAAAGTCCTTCCCTCGCGAAATCCGTTGTAGGCCTCGCCCTGTACCCGGCCGGCGGGTCGACCGTCTTTCCCCTGAGACGTCCTCCGATTATTCTCATATCCTTTCAACAGCCTTGAAATACCTGTAGAGAGAGATCTCCTGATCATCCGTAAGTCCGGCACGGAAATATACCGTGGATACTTCCGGATTCATCTGGAACTTCTTGAGCACCATAAACAGATAATATTCAGCCGTCGTGAAATCGGCGGTCCGGAAAGAGTTGCACAGCCTCAGGCACCTATCCTCGGACACGACAAGATACAGAACCCCGCTGCGGTACGATGCCACGATCCGGTTATGTTCGTCCAGATCACCTGCCTTCAGCAGAAGATGATACAGTTCAGGCAGCGAGTCATCTCCCGGCGTACGGGCGTAGATGAGCACGGCACTGCACCACGGCACCGCCACATAGGACACCTCATCCGTGTCATCTATATCCACCGTCTCCACAAGCATTGCCCTCGCCGAAGACGGTTCAAAGAACTGCTCAGGGACGAGGGCACATCTGCTTGTATACAATATTTTGCTACTCCCAGTTTCCGGCATTGTTGTTAGGGGCGGTGATACTACCTACTTTCAGACCAGGGTAACGTCCCGTATCCTCTCTTTCTGCATCCAGATTGATCCTGAGCTGGTTGTCAAGACCTGTCAGCAGAGCCTTGTAAGGCATGCTTGCCTCGAACAGAGGAACATCCACACCAGAGACCTTCTTTATTGTCGACTCCATTATTATGGAATCCCCGCAGAACGGAATGAAAGCGATGGAATCGATGCAGAAGTCAGGACGGTTGTTGAAGAGGGTGTCCCTGACAGGGATGTCATTCTCTACGGAGAAGACGAGGTGCTCGCCCTGGAGATAGAGCTCATAAAGCTGCTCGGGAGTGATCCTCGGATTGCGTTTCTTCACCCTTTCCGTATTGACCACTGCAAGGGAGTCATCGTTCGATCCGATCTGCATCACCACGCGGATATCCCCGGTGTTATAGAAGTTCTTGAGGGAATCGACCGAAGAAGTGAAATGTCCTGTCTCGGTCTTGTAAGCTTCCTGGAGAGTACGGAGATCCTTGAGGCGCTGGATAGCCACCCCCTCACGGTACTCCTTCTGTTCATTGAACCTTACAGGCTGCATTACGCTCTCCACAATGAGATAGACCAGCCCTATGATAGCGATAGGGAGGATCAGATAGGAAAAAAGTTTCTTGACCATTTATGTTATGTATTTTATTTATTCCAAATTCCGGACAAAGTTAAAAATTTGATTTATCAAATGCAATATAATTTGTAATTTTGCGTCCGAAATAAAAGAGATTTGAATGAAATCACTGGACAGGAACGACATAGAAGCATTGGACATGTATATCCGCACATCCGACCGCATCACTGTGGCTGTGCATATACATCCGGATGGAGATGCCATAGGCAGCGCAGTGGCAATGCTCGGATACCTCTCCGGACTGGGCAGGGATGCCGCTGTCGTGCTGCCTGACCCTCATCCGTCCGCCCTGGGGTTCCTGATTGAACAGGCCGGAAAGAAAGTATACACATATTCCGAGGCGAAGGAGGAGACCGAAGACAGGCTGCTGTCAAGCGACCTTGTCATCTGTCAGGATTTCAACTCCTTTTCAAGGACAGGGGATCTGGAAAATGTCCTGCGGTCGGCAGCAGGGAAGAAAGTGCTGATAGACCATCACCTTGACCCGGACACGGAATGCTTCGACATATGCTTCTCCGAGACCGGCGTGTCCTCTACGGCCGAACTGCTGTACTATATCCTTATGGAAATGCCTGGTATCCGTCACGATGCCCGGAAGCTGCCCGCCATCTCGGCCGCCGCGCTGATGACCGGAATGACGACAGACACCAACAACTTCGCCAATTCTGTATTCCCCACTACCCTGGATATGGCGTCCGCCCTGCTTGATGCCGGGGTGGACAGGGACCTCATCATAGACAAGGTGTTCAACAGCTACAAGGAGACACGTATCAGGCTGATGGGCTACCTCCTGGACAGATGCCTGACCATAACCGGGGATGGGGTGGCATATATGATCCTCGGGAGGAAGACCATAATGAAATTCGGGATCCAGGATGGAGACACGGAAGGGTTCGTCAATATTCCTCTTGCAATCAGCAACGTCAGGATGAGCATATTCCTGAAGCAGGACAAGGACAGGTTCAGAGTGTCCATCAGATCCAAGAAGGGCACATCCGCCAACAGATGCGCCAGGGAATACTTCAACGGGGGCGGACACGAGCTGGCATCAGGGGGAAAGCTTATGATACCGGATGATGTCAAGGGCATAAAAGATGCCGCGGCGTACATAGAGAAAGTCACACACATTTTTTTCAGCAGATGAGAAAGGGAATACATATAATATATATGTCGGGCGCGTTTCTGCTCGCCGGCTGCGCCGGGCAGAGCCTGGAGACGACATACAACAGCCAGGAAGAGGACATAGCAGACTATGCCGGAAGCGCGAGATTCACCGAATGCGAATTCATCCAGGACACTGACGCCGAGGGGAATCCCGAATTCAATGAAGACGGGTCTCCTGTCATAGTGAAATCAGAGGTCGGAACCATCACCCCGGTGGTGACGCATAACGGAGGGGCGACACGTCTGACCATCATAGACGGGGAAGGCCAGCCCCTGACCGAGACAGGCTCTGTCTCCGTATATTTCGCAGGATACATATTCGAGAGCGGCCCCGAGACGACCGAGATTGCATTGACAGACATCGATGGCACCGGCAGCACCTGGCTACTGTCGACTCCATATACGGCATTCACCGTCAGTTCATCGGCAGATGGAGTGAGCATAGGAGGATCCGGATCGGCCAGAGGGCTGACTCTGTTCGCCACCAATCACTACGCCACCGCGGCCCTGTCCGGCTGGACCCTGTCCGAGGGGGATTTCAGCCCTATGACTCTGGATCTCGGCAGCGGAGACATAGTGCCAGGACTGCAGGCAGGACTGCCGGGAGTCAGGACCGGCGAAGTATGCGACATCGTTTTTTCAGGAAGATACGGTCTCGGGAAGAAGCCTTTAGGCACGGTTCCTGCAAATTCAGCCCTGCTCTACAGGATATGGGTTGTCAATGTATCCGAATAGGGTCGTGACTTGAGCGATATTTTACGTATATTTGCAGTTTCAACGAAAAACGGAATGAAAAGATTTTTAACAGCAGCAGCAGTTTCTGCAGCGACAGTGCTTGCGGTCTCCTGCGCAAAAGAACGAACTTCAGACACCAACGAAGCAGCGAAAAGGTATTTCGATGCCTGGGTGACAGTCCAGAAAGAGACACACCCGGAATATCTGTGGGAAAAGACGGGAAACGGGGTCTATCTGCTGGAAGATGAACAGATAGAAGATGGTGACATAGTGACTGATTCCTCATACGTGTTTGTCTATTACGTGTACACGGACCTTGAAGGCAATATTCTTGGCACGAATTCGGAAGAGCTGGCCCACAAGACGGATATGGACTACGACATCTCCAACTATTACGGACCCGCCACCTGGACCAACAGCGATGCCGGGCTCAATGTCGGAGTGCGCGATGTGATCTCCGGGATGACGATAGGAGGGCAGAGAAAAGCCGTGGTGCCATCATGGCTGAGCACCGCCACAAGATACGGATCAGAAGAAGAGTTCCTTGCAAATGTGACGGATGGCAGCAATTCCATCTATGACATAACCATTGTTGACGCCACCAACGACATTCTCCTCTACCAGAGGGACTCGATGGACAGATACTGGAAAAGGAACATCCAGCACATTGACCCGGACAACTCCGGAGCCACCGAAAGCCAGCCTTATACCGGACCCGACGGGATAGTGTTCCAGGAGAAATGGGACACCGCATATACAGGATTCCTGTTCAGACAGTATTTCAACAATCTGGATAAAGATGAGAACGGAAGCCCGGCAATGTCGTTCGAGGATGACACCACGCTCTATATCAACTACACCGGAAGGCTGCTTTACGGGCCACGCGCAGGGCAGGTGTTCAACACCACTATAGCAGACACTGCAAAAGTGCATAACATCTACAATGCCGCAAGATCATACGAACCCGTGGAGATCAAATGGTCTTCCGACTCGACAGCCATCTCGATGGGCGGATCGACAGATCTGATCAACGGATTCAAGTCAATGCTGAAACATCTCCACAACGAAGAAGCCGGGGATGAGGAGAAATTCACTGCAGGAGAGAAGGCGGTCGCCATTTTCTATTCCAGCCTCGGTTACGGATATTCAGGAAGCGGGTCACTCATTCCAGGATTCGCTCCGCTGAGATTTGACATTACAGTCGTAAAACAGGAGGAGGAATAATGGCGGATAAAAGTGCTGTTCCAGTAGAGCTCGGTACCGAACCTATAGGCAAGCTTCTGAAGGAATATGCCCTGCCGGCAATCATAGCGATGACCGCATCGTCGCTGTACAATATGATAGACAGCATATTCATCGGACAGGGAGTGGGAGCGCTGGCCATCTCCGGCCTTGCAGTCACATTTCCGCTGATGAACCTCTCGACAGCCTTCGGCACGCTCGTCGGCATAGGAGGAGCCACCATACTGTCCATACTGCTCGGCCAGAAGAACTACGCCGCCGCGAACAAGGTCCTGAGCAACATTGTGACGCTCAACATAATCATCGGACTGGCATTTACGGTCATATCCCTGGCATTCCTTGACCCGATACTGTATTTCTTCGGGGCCAGCGACAACACAATTGTCTACGCCAGGGAATATATGCAGATCATTCTGTACGGGAACATAATATCACACGTATATTTCGGCCTTAACGGTGCACTCAGGGCGTCAGGCAGTCCGAAGAAAGCAATGAACCTGACACTTCTGTCGGTAGCGCTGAATGTCATGCTCGCCCCGATAATGATCTTCTGGCTGGATATGGGGATCCGTGGGGCGGCGCTGGCCACAGTAATCGCCCAGGCGATCGCCCTTACATTCTCAATGACACATTTCAGCGACACCAGCAGGACGGTGCATTTCGAGAAAGGCATTGTCCGTCTGGACTGGAGGATAGCAAAAGACTCGTTCGCGATAGGATTCGGTCCGTTCCTGATGAACTCCGCCGCCTGCCTGGTGACCCTGTTCATCAACCAGCAGTTCCGCAAATACAGCGGAGATGTCGGGATAGGGGCATACGGCATAGACAACAGGCTGACATTCATATTCGTCATGATATGCTCCGGCCTCAACCAGGGTATGCAGCCTATTGCGGGCTACAACTACGGGGCCCGGAAATACAGCAGGGTGAAAGAAGTATACAAGAAAGCGGTGCTATATGCGACAGTCGTCACCTCCCTGTGCTTCATTGTCTCAGTATTCTTCCCTGATGCAGTGACAAGAATCTTCACGACCGATGAGGACCTGATAGCCACAGCCAACCACGGACTGAGGATAATGAACCTTATCTTCCCTCTTGTCGGGTTCCAGATAGTATCCACGAACCTGTTCCAGTGTCTCGGGATGGTGCAGAAATCCATTTTCCTGTCGCTTTCAAGACAGATACTGTGTCTGCTGCCGGTACTGTATCTCCTGCCGCTGGCCCTCGATGCCGATGGGATCTGGTGGAGCTTCCCTATCAGCGATGCCTTTGCCAGCATAATGACGATAATCCTGATAATACAGCTTATAAAAAAACTGGGGAGACTCAAGGATGGCGATGATCCGGCAGTTCTCGGAAGCAAGATATAGGCAGACAATAAACTGAGATACCATAAACAGACGGCAGATTATGAAAGGACTTATAATCAATGTAGGAAGACAGTTCGGGAGCGGAGGCAAGCTTGTAGCTCTCGAAATCGGCAGACAGCTCGGAATCAATGTCTATGACAATGAACTGATCTCGAAGGCGGCAGAGGCGAGCGGCTTCAGCCGTGACCTGTTTATGAAGAATGATGAGAAGAGGAGCATATTCTCTTTTTCTTCTTTCTTCTCCCCTCAAGGATTCGGGCAGATGGGAAACTGCATAGATGAAAGCGCCCTCTTCAAGATACAGAGCAATGTGATCAAGGACATCGCCGAACACGAATCGGCAGTCATTGTCGGCAGATGTGCGGACTATATCCTCAGGGACAGGGGTATGACCCTCGACATATTCATCTCCGCACCTCTGGAAGACAGGATAAAGAGAGTATCCGAAAGGATGGGGCTGCCGGAAGACAAGGCAGAGGATATCATCCACAGCAATGACCGCAAAAGGGAGACATACTACAACTATTTCACATTCGGCAACTGGGGCGTGGCTTCCAATTATGATCTCTGCGTCGACTCTTCGATCCTTGGCATTGAGAAGACCGCCGAATATATAATCGATTTCGCCCGTAGGTCAGGCAAACTTGCATAGGGATGAAGAAGTGGTTGCTTGCCTCCGCAGGCCTGTTCTGCGCAATAGCTGTCATAATCGCTTCAGCATCATCATTCAGGCACATCAGGGTGGAGACGGAGGACATCGAGGAGGAAATAATCCCTGTAAGACTGAACGACACACTGTCCAACGGAATGTCTGATATCCCGGAACTGCTCGGGATGGACAGGTCGGTCGAAAAATTCCTGAAAAGATGGGAAATCCGCGGAGCATCTCTTGCGATAATGCGAAATGACTCCCTCGTCTATGCCAAAGGATACGGCTGGGCGGATGCCGAGGACAGTGTCAGAATGGAGCCGGGAAACATTCTCAGAATGGCATCCGTATCAAAACTGATAACCGCAGCCGGAATCATGAAGCTGAAGGAGGCCGGACTCCTCTCCCTGCAGGATACGGTATTCGGGGCCCGCGGTATACTGAACGACACCACCTTTACAAAAGCCATACGAGACAGAAGGATATTCAGAATCACCGTAGAGCAGCTTCTGCGTCACAAAGGAGGTTTCACTACCGGCCACGGTGACCCGATGTTCTCTTCGCAGGATATGATAAGGCAGTTCCACCTGGACGGGGCGCCCGACAGCCGGACACTGGTACAGTGTGAACTTACAAGGTGGCTCGGTTTTGCCCCGGGGACATCTCAGCAATATTCCAATTTCGGTTTCCTGCTTCTGTCTCTCGTGATAGAGAAGCTGTCAGGCCAGCCATATGAAGACTACATCCAGGAGAACATTCTGCAGCCTGCCGGATGCTATGATATGCATATAGCCAGGAACTATTACGAAGAGCGCTATCCCAACGAAGTAAAATATTATATGCAGGCCGGTTCCGAACCATGTGAAGAGTATAACCTGAGCGGCAGGATGGTGGAGAGATGCTATGGAGGAAGCAACATCACCGGACTGTCTGGTGCGGGTGCGTGGGTCGGTTCCCCGGCGGAACTGTGCCGATTCGTAGCAAGCATTGACGGGAAGCCTGAAGTCCCTGATGTAATAAGCGCGGAGAGCGTAGCCGAAATGACAGAATATTTCGATCCACAGACTTTCTCCCTCGGCTGGAACGACACCAAGCCTGACGGAGAATGGACCAGGACCGGAACCCTGTCCGGGACATCAGCCCTGGTAAAATGCTACCCCGACGGAGAGTGCTGGATAATGATAACAAATACGGGCACCTACCGGGGCCCGCATTTCTCGAAATATGTCTCGACCCTGTTCAGAAACTGCAGGGAAGCATACAGCGACAGTCTTCCTCGCTACAATCTGTTCGGATCATAGGTCCTTACCTCAAACTCTCCTGAAAGTACGCCATATCCGTTTTCGGCGAGGGATGACAGTTCATTCTCCCCCGGATATACCACTACAGGGGCAATGAAATCCACTCTTCTGGAGATAGCATCCGTAATCCGGCTTTCATGCGCTATCCCTCCTGTCAGTATAATCACATCCACCTTTCCGCATACAACCGGAGCGAAATACCCTATATATTTTGCTATCCCGGCACAGTATCCACTGAGGAACAGATCCGCTTCAGCATTCCCCTCCAGCGACAGCCTTACGATCTCCCGGAAATCGTTTGTCCCGAAATAGGACATGGCGCCTCCGTTGCCTACCAGGAGCTTCTTGACCTCATCCTTGGTATATCTTCCGCTAAAGCACATCTCCACGAGAGGGAAAGCAGGCACTGTACCTGCCCTTTCTGTCGAGAGAGGGCCATCCCCTCCCAAGGCATCGTTTGTGTCGATGACCAGGCCGTCCTTATGAAGGGAGACGGACACCCCTCCTCCCATATGGGCCACAATCGCCGTCACATCCTTTCCTGTCCGGCCGACACTCCGCGCATAGCGCCTCACCATCGCTCTGGAATTCAGGGCGTGGAACAAAGTCCTCCTCGGGAACTCCGGACGTCCGCCTATCTTGAGTTCCGGAAGCATCTCATCCGCCATCGGAGGATCCGCGATATAGGCGCCGCAAGTCGCCGGCAGTCCGGCGGATTTCCTTGCCTCGTTCACCATATCGGCTATATCATCCGCTATAATGGCGCTCAGATTGCACGCGTGCCTGCCCTCCCTTGCTTCATAGAGGGCATCACGCATAGCCTGGGTGACCTTATAGACACCGGTCCGGATAGGAGTGATAAGGCCGCCCCTTGCCATCACTATGTCTATCATATCAAGGGTGATACCTCTGGATGCAAGAAAGTCTGTGATGGCAACCCGGGATACCTCCTCGAGATCCATCACAGACCTGTATTTCGACAGTGTCTCGGCACTGAGCGATATATTCTCCTCGAATACGAGACTGCCTGACTCGAAAAAACCTATTTTAGTGGATGTCGATCCTGTATTGATAACCAGTATCCGTCCTTCCATATTTGCTATTTAGCAGACATAGCGGCAATAGCTATGGAATTGAGTTTGGTATCTATACTGTCGGCACGGCTTGAGAGCACGCATGGCACTTTTGCCCCTACGACCATACCTGCCTGCTTGACATTCGCTGCAAGCTTGGAGTTGCATTTATAGAATACGTTGGCAGACTCTATGTTAGGGAAGACAAGACAGTCTGCATCCCCGGCTACAGGGCTCACTACGTGCTTGATCTCGACAGCTTCCTGATCGATGGCGACATCGAGGGCGAGAGGGCCGTCTGCGATGCAGTTGCGGATCTGTCCCCTGTCGACCATCTTCGCGATTATCGCCGCCTCGACGCAGGCCGGCATCTTAGGGAGCATCTGCTCGGTAGCAGCGATGAGGGCGACCTTAGGCCTGTCGATACCCATGGCACGGGCAGTGTTGACAAGATAGTTCAGAATGGCCGTCTTCTGCGAAAGATCAGGTGCCGGAATTACAGCCATATCCCCGATGAACAGGAGCTTGTGATAGTTAGGATTCTCGATCACCGCACAGTGGCTCAGCACTGCCTTCGGAGGAAGGAGCCCGGTCTCCTTGTTGAGGATAGCCCTCATGAACTTGTCGGTGCTGCAGAGTCCCTTCGTAAGGATGTCGCCTTCGCCCTGGTTGACCATAGTCACAGCTTCTGCCACCGCCGGAAGCTCGGATGGATTGTGGACAACCTTGAACTTGCCCATATCGATACCCTGGGCTTCGCATTCAGCCTTTATCAGAGCCTCATCTCCGACAAGGGTGGCTTCCACAATACCCAGATCGACAGCCTTGCTTGCTGCAGCGATCGTATGTCCATCGACTGCCCACGCTGCTATCATTCTCTTTTTTGCCCCCCTTCCGGCGAGTTCGGCAAAGATGTCCTCAAATTTTGTGAACATAATATTGATATTTAGTTATTCTCCTCTTCGTTTACAACGATGTGCATTGTATCCTGGGCTATCACGAGCTCCTCGTTCGTCGTTATTACTGCGACCTTCACCTTGGAGTCAGGCAGAGAGATGAGGGTATCCTTCCCGGTGGCCACATTTGCCTCATAGTCAAACTTAACACCGAGATACGAGAGGTTCTCGCACACCCTGCGGCGCATACGGCTGTTGTTCTCCCCTATTCCTCCCGTGAACACGATCAGGTCGACTCCGTTCATCACGGCGGCATATGCCCCGATATATTTGGTCACATCATAGACAAGCTTCTTGAGAGTCAGCTTCGCCTTAGGATCCCCTGAATTGGCGGCATCGTTGAGGTCACGCGCATCCGATGACACGCATGAAAGCCCGAGGAAGCCGCTCTTCTTGTTGAGCACCCTGCTCATCTCCTCTGGAGAAAGCCCTTCCTTCTCTTCAAGGAAAGTAACCACATCCGGGTCTATGCATCCGCACCTTGTCCCCATTATCACACCCTCGAGAGGGGTGAAGCCCATCGATGTATCTATAGACTTTCCGTTCACTACGGCAGCGATCGAACTGCCGTTGCCGAGATGACATGTGATAATCTTGGAATTGGTCAGTTCAAGACCCGTGAACCTGGCGCCTTTGGCCGACACATACTTGTGGCTTGTACCGTGGAAGCCGTACCTGCGGATACGGTATTTCTCGTAATACTCGTACGGGAGGGCGTACATATATGCGTATGACGGCATCGTCTGGTGGAACGCCGTGTCAAAGACAGCGACCTGGGGAACAGCAGGCAATGCTTTCTGCACCGCCCTTATGCCAAGCAGATTGGCAGGATTGTGAAGCGGAGCTATGTCACAGCATTTCTCTATCTGGGAAATCACCTGGTCATCTATAAGCTTGCTGCAGAAGAACTCCTCCCCGCCGTGGACCACACGGTGTCCGACAGCCTCTATGTCCTCGAGAGAGGAAAGCACCCCGTACTCCTTGTCCAGAAGAGCTTCCAGTACAGCCTGGATACCTACCGTATGGTCACTGATAGGCATCTCCCTGACAAGTTTCTCTTTCCCGGCAGCCTGATGTTTCAGACAGCCCATATCCATTCCTATCCTCTCGACAAGGCCTTTAGCAAGAAGATCATAGACATCATCTCCCTTCATATCCAGAAGCTGGTACTTGAGGGAAGAACTTCCGCAGTTCAAAACAAGGATTATCATAATTCTGTCTTAAATTTTTGAATCTTATAAATTTTTGTGACACATTGGTGCAAAGTTAAAAAAATTATAACTATTTTCGCAAAAAATCGGAACGAAATGGACGCGGGGAGAGAATCGGTGGGGCTGGCCATTCCTTTCACGGCAGGTGTCGCTGCCGCAAGTTATTCACTTAAAACATTCTGCATAGGAAGGTCCGTCATTGAGACGGCTGCATCCGTCACTGTCGCTTTGACCATACTGCTGATATGCGCACTGTGGTACTGCATAAATGCCGGGCCATCCTGCAGGGTGCACAGCCGCAGAGCCATCTGCAGCGTCATCGGCAAATGGCTGACAGCATCCGGAGGGAAGGCGGTCCTCCGGATGCTTCTCCTCACAGCAGGGACCGCAACCGCCCTCATCAACGCGATACCTCATATATCCGCCCCCGAAACTCCCGGCATTGCCGAAATCTGTGCCGTGCATCTCAAGTCACTCATCGACTCGATACCGTTCGCCGATGCAGGGAGCAACGCCCTGGTCAAGGCATTCCTCACAGGGGACCAGAGAGATCTCGGCACCGGCATCAGAGACGCCTTCAGGGACAGCGGGGCATCGCACCTGCTTGCCCTGTCCGGGATGCACTTGAGCATCATATATCTCGTAGTGTCCAGAATACTTTCATTTCTCGGGAATACGCGCTGTGTACGCATCTGCAGGTCCGCTGTCATAGTTGCCGGCTCGGCGTTCTTCACCGTAATGACCGGAGCCGCGCCATCCCTTGTCAGGGCATTCTTCTTTATCCTTCTGAGAGAATGCGCCCTGCTTACAGGGAGAAGCCGTGACAGCATCAATATCTTCTGCATAGCCCTTCTCATACAGCTGGCCATCACCCCATCCGCAGTGACTTCCGCAGGCTTCCAGCTCTCATACCTGGCAATGCTGGGAATCTTCCTTCTGTACAGGCCGCTCGACAGTCTGTGGGACAGAAACGGGACCGGCACTCCGGCAGGCGACACTGCCGGAGATGAAACCGATGACCTGATATCGGCATATCCTGACGGATACAGGCACGGGATACCGGCAGGGAACGGAAGTCCGATGAACACCATCCGGAGCATTATCTCCGGATCGATGAGATATATCTGGTCGATGTGCGCCCTCTCGATTGCCTGCCAGGTATTCACCGCACCGGCAGTGCTTCTCTATTTCGGGACGTTCCCGCAGTATTTTCTCATCACCAATCTGCTATGCATCCCGCTGAGCAACATAATTATGGTCCTGTCGATAATCATTCTTCCGCTTTATGCCGCCGGAATCTGCCCGCAGTTCCTCATCGATGCCGACGGGCTGCTTCTCACCGCCCTCGTGGACACACTCGGTACAATCTCGGCAATGTAGCGCCGCATCAGTCAGAGAGCCACGTGCCGAACTGCACAGAGCCGGCCATATCTGCGGAAGCCGGGCCGGAGGCCGTGGAGGAGGCCGGTCGCTGGTCAGAACGCGCATAGATCAGGTAGCCCCTGAGGTCCGGACGGCTCCGGATGAACTCTCTTGCATTCTCGAATCCGATTACCATACAGTATGTGGCCAGAGCATCCGCTGTGGCCGCATCCCTGGCTATCACAGTGGCGCTCAACAGAGAGTCGGTTGCAGGATAACCCGTACGG
>JADIMI010000019.1 GCA_017694845.1 Candidatus Cryptobacteroides intestinavium | reverse complement strand
AGGGGTACGGATCCGGGGCCTGCAAGACCAAATATACTGGCAGATGAGGGCTGCCCGTCCGATGCCAGGGGGTAGGTTGCGAAGATAAATGACAGGACAGAACAGAAACCGGCTTACGGTCCCGCCTTTTTATAATATCCGCTAAAAATATACGGAAGGAAGAAGGATCACCGGCTTGAATCAACGGGCGGCTATCCTTGAACGTAGAGTGGAGGAATAAGGAAGCTGATAATCTGCATCTGCACGGTCAAGCCACTGTACCGCAAGTTCCTTCTCGCCCATTATGCAGCAGGCTGCCGCAATGTTGTATTCCGCACAGGCTCTCTTCAGCATATTTCCAGTATCGAGAAGCCGCATCCATATATCCATCGCCTCCCTGAACTTATATTCAGATGCATATCCTGCGGCCTGACACCAGTCGGAACTGCTGTCATAGTAATAGAACACATATCTTTGTTCGGACCAGGCAGAAACAAAGATGAGTGAACTGTTGCGGCCGGCCTCGTACCCCTGGTCCGAAATATCCAGGGCCTGCTTGAAAGCGCCCTCGCCCTTGAACATCCGGACGGTATCCCGGCTGTCCATTCCATCATAGACATAGAGCTTCAGCTCAAACGGGACATCCGATACGGAATCCCCCACGCTGTCATATTCTACATCGAAGAGGAAAGCGAGATCCACGCCTGTGTCCATCAGAAGGTTCACCATACTGTCCCGGGATGCGTAACCACTGCCTGCAGTGCCGTCTATCCTGTATATGCCGATATGCTGCTCCCCGTTATAGTAATCCTTCTCCAGAGCTTCTGTGAAGCCTTCCGCTATGGAAGAAATGAAAAGGGAGTCATTTCCATCATCAAGATATGTGACAGAAATATTCTTACCGGCAAGTTCAATCCCTGATCTGGAAGGGTTGCGCATTTCCACTCCGAGAGAAAAATAGGTAGGTCCGCAGGAAACCAGGGACATCAACGACATTACTGTTGACAGAATGGCTATCTTTTTCATAGACAACTGGTTTATTCAAACAAAGGCTCGGCGGCCAGGTCATACTCATCCGCTCCGGTGATCCTCACTGTCATAAACTCACCTACAAGAGAATACGGTTCGATACCGGCGAACGCATCCGGACTGTACCTTACAAGAATCTCGCCATCCACTTCAGGACTTTCGAACTCGCTTCTGCATACATAGATCCCATCTACGAAATCATCCACTATCACCCTGACTTCCGTCCCGATTCTCGAACGGTTGAAAGCCAAAGATATACCGGACTGGAGAGACATAAGTTCATCATATCTTGCCTGCTTGACAGCTTCCGGAACATCATCTCTGTAATGTTCAGCCCCGTAAGTCCCCTCCTCCTCAGAATATCTGAAAGCTCCCAGCCTCTCGAATTCTGCCTCCCGGACAAAATCAAGCAGTTCCCTGAATTCAGTCTCCCCTTCTCCAGGGTGACCCACTATCATAGTCGTCCTCAGCACCACCCCCGGCACACGCTCCCTCATCCTCCGGATCAGGGCCCGTGTCCAGGCTCCATCGACGTTGCGCCGCATATTGGAAAGCACCTTGTCGGAAATATGCTGAAGAGGGATATCCATATAACGGCAGACCTTCGGATTGCCGGCCATCTGGTCAAGGACATCATCCGGGAAATCATCCGGATATGAATAATGTATCCTTATCCATTCGATACCTTCAATCTCTGAAAGTTTCTGAAGCAGTTCCGCCAGCGCCCGTCTCCTGTATATGTCAAGGCCGTAATACGTAGTATCCTGGGCTATGACAATAAGCTCCTTCACGCCTCTTTCCGCCAGGGAGGCGGCCTCGGCGAGCAGATCCTCCATCGGCACCGAGATATGTCTTCCCCTTATATGCGGGATCGCGCAATATGAGCATCTCCTGTCGCACCCTTCCGAAATCTTCAGATATGCATAATGTCCTGGTGTTGTAAGGAACCTGCCAGGACGGCCATCTCCCGGCACTCCCAGAGCCCGCAGCAGAGGGGAGAAATCAGTCGCCCCGAACCAGCCGTCCACTTCCGGTATAAGTTCAGGCAGTTCAGACGGATACCGCTGAGACAGACACCCGAAAACAAATATGTTGCCGTATCTGCCATCTTTCTTGAGCTGCACACATTCCAGTATCGTCTGTATGGACTCCTCCTTTGCGTCCCCTATGAAACCGCACGTATTGATGAGAAGATAGTCCACATAGTCCTTCTCCTCCCCTTCAGACACGATTTCAAAGTGTCCTTCAAGGGAAGAGAGGATATGCTCGGTGTCCACTCTGTTCTTGGAACACCCCAAAGTTATGGCCTGAACGGAACGCACTATTCTGCAGGTGTTTCAGAGACGGTCGCTTCCTCTCCTTCTCCGGCCTCGCTGCGCGACGGCTCTTCGAAATCAAGAGAAGCATACTGTTTCAGGCAGTTATACCAGCCTACGACCTTCTTCATATGCGACACATAGAAACGGTCCTTGTCATAATCGGGGAAGACCT
Organism: Candidatus Cryptobacteroides intestinavium; assembly: GCA_017694845.1. Lineage (GTDB taxonomy): Bacteria > Bacteroidota > Bacteroidia > Bacteroidales > UBA932 > Cryptobacteroides > Cryptobacteroides intestinavium. The sequence goes on along the minus strand of JADIMI010000019.1, from coordinate 47,257 downwards.
TTCCGAAAAAGGCCTTGAGCTCATCCGCCGACGCCTTCGCCGAAGGTGCATCCGACTCACCGAGTTCTGCCTTCATCTTCAGAAACACATCCTGCAATTTCACTTCTCCATCTTCCGAATATATGGATATGTCTGAAAGAGCCGATATCCTGCTGCTTGCTCCGAACGAGCTTCTTTTACCATCTGCAAGCGATTCCACCACCGCACCGTTCCTCGCCTGGGCAATATAGCGGAAAAGTCCCGGCTGCCCTGGAACCGAAAGGATTTTTGTAAGATCTGTCTTCATTTTCTGTTATTGTAATTTAAGTCTATAAACTGTTCTACTTTATACCGAAGTTCATCCTCGGTACCTGAATTCTCTATTATGAAATCGACATCCGGCAGCCCGCTGTCCCCCGAAGCATCAAAGGAGGAACACTTCTGGGATCTGATTCTCGCCTCCACACTCTCCCGGTCAGCACCATCCCTGGCCATCGCCCTCCTTATCCTCGTCTCGAGAGGAGCATCTACAAGCAGCACCATGTCGACCGCCTCTCTGAACATAGGTATGTCCATAATTATCGCCGACTCTATCACCACAGTGCCGAATCTTGCAGCCGCCGCTGTTTCATCCGAGTCCTTCCAGTGCAGGAAATCACGAAGCACGGCTGGATGCACCACAGACTCAAGTTCACGGAGCGCCACCGTATCCGGCACTCCGGAAGGGAAGACAATCCGTGAAAGGGCCTTCCTGTCCAGCCTGCCATACTTATCCAGAAGGAAACCGGACATATCCCCGGCCTCTCTCCCGCTGTACGGAAGCATCTTCTGCCTGACCGCCTCCAGCAACACCGGATCCTCATCATAGAGGGCCTTCGTCATAGTGTCGGAGTCATACACAGGAAAACCTCTTTCCGCAAGGATCATACATACGAGGGATTTCCCGCTGCCTATACCGCCGGTAACTGCAAGTGTCTGCATCACAATCCTCCCTATCTGTCATTGACAACACACTGGAACACTTCCGGCTCGATGGAATAGTCGATCACCCCGTCCGGAAGATCATCCGTCCTCGCGATACATCTTCCGCTTCGGGAACGGATAAAATCAGCATAATCGATATAGAAATCCACATTGTCCTCCGTATCCCCGCCGTAAGGGAAGATGCAGTGAAAACGTACTGTGGCATATTGAGGATATACCATCATATATTTGTCCTCCGGCACATTCCTGCCATATACAGGAACAGTCTTCTGTATCTCCACATACCTTACCACATCCGCTGAATACCTGACTGCATCCGTCGAAAAGCGTATCCCCCTTATCTGCTCGAGTTTCGCGATTCCGTGTATCTCGGAACGGATATCATCGAGTTTCACCGGACCGGTATATATATAGTCGATCTTCTCGAGACGGTACGGCTCCCCGTAGATTATGACAGAATCCGGCTCGACATCCATCTCCCCCACTATAGTGTACTGCGGGACAAAGTCCAGCTCATATACCGGCCTGACAGGCACTTTCTTGAATGTCTCGTACGGGAACCTGAAAAACAGCGTATCCGTCAGGTAATATTCCAGAGAGACATTGTCCCCGAATATGAGATGGGTATATTCCTGCAGATCGGCAGCTGTCACATAGTACATCTCGCCTCCCGCACTGTGCATCCTGTCAAAAGTCACATATACCGGGGACTTCTTCCCCATCGACTTTATCCTTATGATGTTATACCCTGTGGTCCCGCATCTGGCGACCACATCGGAACTGCCTGACGACTCGGCCGAATGCCCTTCGATATTGCATCTGGCGACTACCGGCACCTGAAGATAGTCTATGTAATTGAGGGATAGATTGTACAGGAACCATATACTGAAAGCCAACAGGAGAGAAAGCAGGAATACCGGCAAATCTCTCCCGTTGACATTGAACTTTTCAAGTATTCTGGCAAATACTCTCTTCATCCCTCCGTAACTGTTATGTTACTGCTGCTGAGCTTCAGAGAAATCCTTTACTACTGAATTCTTGTCCACCTTGATCTTGACATTGCTGTCCACTTCCAGGAGAAGGGTCTTTTCCTTCACCTCTACCACAGTTCCGTAGATGCCGCCTATCGTCACGACCTTGTCCCCCTTCTGGAGACCCTCGCGGAATTTCTGAAGCTCCTTCTGCTGCTTGCGCTGAGGCCGGATCATAAAGAACCACATCACTACGATGATAAGGATAAGCATAATCCACATAGACCACCCGCTTCCCTGAGCTGTAGTACCGGTCGCGGTTCCGGCCGCCTGCAAGAATGTAATGAAATTCATTTCTAGGTATTTTTAATTGTTGATTGATATTCCGATGTCAAAAATAATCAAATTTTTCGAATCCTGCCCTCATCGGCGAGTTTCTGTATGAGCCTGTCGAGAAGACCGTTCACGAAGATGCTGCTCTTGGGTGTCCCGTAGTACTTGGAAATCTCGACATATTCGTTGATAGTCACCTTGACAGGTATCGTCGGGAAATGTTCCGCTTCCGCCAGCCCTGTTATTATGAGGGCCATATCGGTGGAGACAATCCTGTCCTGATCCCAGTTGGACACAGCCTCGGAAATCATTCCGGAATAGCGCTCCCTTCCGGCGTATGCGTTCTGGAGAAGCCTGTGGGCGAACTGCCTGTCGCTCTCCATCTTCACATCCTTCTTCATGTCGCTCTGATACAGCGGAGGCAGCTGCCATCCCGCCCCTTTTGCCAGGGACTCCAGCGTGCGGCAGCAGTATGTGAGCGAATATGCAAGGTCATCGTTCCACCAGATGGACATTTCCTCCAGTATCTGCTCCAGTTCCGGGCTGTCTACGAATTCCTCCTCGAATATCCTGCTGAAAAGCCTGCAGTCCTCAGCCAGCGAACTCTGGCCGGAAGACATATACCTGGCATAATAGTCCTTCTGGATAATGGAAGAATATATCTTCTTGAGGAACAGATCATACTGCTCCCACGAGAATTTCCTTTTTGAAAACGCCTTGGCGAAATCAGGGTCCTCATCGAGAAGCCTCGCCAGCGCATTGTCCGCGAACTTCATATTCGGATTGCGCTCCTCTTCCGTAGGATTGAACTTCTTCCTTGCCATCTCTATACGCTCCCCTGCAACACGTGTCAGAGGAGAGACTATACCCAGCATGAAGACATACAGATCCCTGGTCGCCTCGCATGACATATCGAGTTCGGATTCCGCCTCGGCGAGCGACCCGCAGTCCGCCAGCACACTGCCGTAAAGCACTTTAAAGACTTTGATCCTTAAAATTCGTCGATTGAGCATATTTCAAGCAAAATTTCCCGCAAAGATATATGCATTTTCAGAAAAATCCTTAACTTTGTAAAGATTTACTTAAAATTTATATAAAATGTACAGTGAGGATTTCGATGGAGCTAATGCCCAGGAGCGTTCGGGAGAGGATGTCTTCTCAAAACCTGTAAGGGCCGGCAAAAGGACTTATTTCTTTGATGTGAAGACCACGAAAGGCAATGACTATTACCTTACTATCACCGAGAGCAAGCGCAAGGTGGAGAAAGATGGCAGTTTTGTCTACGACAAGCACAAGATTTTCCTCTACAAGGAAGATTTCGAGAAATTCACCACTGGACTTCAGGAAGTGATAGACTATATCAAGACAAACTGTCTCAAGGATGAGGACAGGCCCGCTGGAGATGAGGGCAGTTTCTCTGATGTGAATTTTGAAGAGCTATAGAAAAGTCAGCATAAAGGAAGTGACTAATTTTTAGTCACTTTTTTTGTCTTCGGGAGCAGATGGGATGAAAGATTTCGGTTTTATCAGGGCGGCGGCGGCAGTGCCCAGAACAAGGGTGGCTGACATTGACTCCAATGTCAGGGAGATATGCAGGCTCATAGATGATGCCTGCGAGGAATATGCGTCTCTGGTGGTGTTTCCGGAGCTGTGTGTCACGGGATATTCATGTGCAGATCTTTTCGGCAACGAACTGCTGGCCGGCAGGGCCGAGGCGGGAATAGCGGATATCGCAAGACACTGCAGCGGAAGGAATGTGACAGTCGCCGTAGGGGCGCCTGTAAGACACAATTCCAGACTGTACAACTGTGCCGTCATCATATCGGGCAGCGGAGGCGTATGCGGCATAGTGCCGAAGTCATACCTTCCAGCCTACAACGAATTCTACGAGACCCGGTGGTTTGCCCCTGGAGCAGGGATTCCCCATACGGAGATCGACTACGCAGGGTATCACTGCACCCTTGCACCGGACCAGATATTCCACATCGGAGAGCATACGTTCTGCGTCGAGATATGCGAAGACCTGTGGACTCCCCTGCCCCCATCCACATTACACTGCCTCAACGGAGCGGAGATAGTGCTTAACCTTTCTGCCAGCAATGAACTGATCGGAAAGCACGTCTACCGCAAACAGCTTGTAAGCCAGCAGTCTGCAAGGACAATATCCGGATATGTCTACTGTTCTGCCGGATTCGGGGAATCCACTCAGGATCTCGTCTATGCAGGAGCGACCCTCATCTACGAAAACGGCATTATGCTCGCCAAGGGAGAAAGGTTCAGGACCGGATCTTCCCTGACGACAGCGGATATAGACTGCGGGAAGCTGCAGACGCTCAGGCAGAAGACCGGCACCTGGTCGGCGACGCTACCGGATGGATCCGCAGCCGGCAATCTGCCGTACATACATATCGAGACAGGAGATACGGCCCGGACGGATTTCAACGCGAAATTCTATCGTGAGGTACACCCTCACCCGTTCGTTCCCGGAGGGGAGGAGACGGACACGAGATGCAGGGAGATCATCTCCACCCAGGTGCTCGGACTTGCCACAAGGCTGGACCATATCGGCTGCAGGACGGCAGTCGTAGGCATTTCCGGCGGGCTGGACAGTTCGCTTGCCCTGCTGGTGACCGTCCTCGCCGCAGACAGGCTCGGCTGGAAAAGGGAAAGGATAATAGGAGTGACAATGCCAGGCTACGGGACGACTGACAGGACAAGAAGCAATGCGGAAGACCTGATGGACGTGCTCGGAGTGACATCCAGAAAGATATCCATCACCGCAGCCTGCGACCGGCATTTCATCGATATAGGCCACGACAGATCAATACACGACACCACCTACGAGAATTCACAGGCGAGGGAAAGGACGCAGATACTGATGGATGTCGCCAACCAGACGGGAGGCATTGTCATCGGAACGGGAGACCTGTCCGAACTTGCTCTGGGCTGGGCCACTTACAACGGTGACCATATGTCGATGTACGGGGTCAACGCAAGTATACCTAAGACACTTGTCAGACACCTTGTCAGATGGGCCGCCGAGAATCATTTTGCAGATATGGAAGCCTCGGACGGCAATGGAAGGATGACAGGTACCCGGAGGTCGGCGAAGGATATCCTGCTCGACATAATAGACACTCCTATCAGTCCCGAACTTCTGCCTGCCGATGACCAGGGCAGGATATCCCAGGTGACAGAGGACCTGGTAGGCCCGTATGAACTGCACGATTTCTTCCTGTACTACTTCTTCCGTTTCGGATTCTCGCCCGAGAAGATACTGTTCCTTGCCTGCAAGGCTTTCTGTTCCAATGGGGCATCCAAGGCCGGCACCGGAGAAGACACAGGACACTATGACAGGGAGACAATAGCCGGATGGCTGAATGTATTCATCCGCAGGTTCTTCTCCCAGCAGTTCAAGAGAAGCTGCCTTCCGGATGGGCCGAAAGTCGGAAGCGTGAGCCTTTCACCGCGAGGAGACTGGAGGATGCCTTCCGATGCCAAGCCGGACATCTTCCTCTCCGATCTGGACAGATAATATGAATGTTAACTGAATCGACTAATAGACAATGAAATACGCAAAATGGATAGGAGGCGGACTGGGCTGGGCGTTCGGGGGACCGATCGGGGCGCTGGTCGGCTTTGCCCTCGGTTCGCTGTTCGATACGGATGACAAGCCCGCAAGAAATACCGGAAGCAGGCCACGTACTGCGGCCGGAGATTTCAAGATGAGCCTGCTGGTGCTCATCGCGTGCGTAGTGAAGGCGGATGGCGTGACCAGAAGCTCCGAACTCGAGATCGTCAGAAGAATACTGGTAGCCAATTTCGGCCGGACAGAGGCAGAAGATGCAATGTCCATTCTGGACAGGCTCCTCGGGCAGGATATCAACGAGACCGAGGTCGCCAGGCAGATCGACCGCAATATGAACTATTCCTCCAAGCTGGAGCTTCTCCATATCCTGTTCGAGATTGCGTACGCCGACGGGGAAGTCAATCCGGACGAACTTGCCATATTGCAGAGGATCGCCGGGATCTTCGGGATCTCATCCATCGACTTCAACGCCATCAGAGCCCCTTATACGAGACAGAACGATTCCGCCTGGGCCTACAAGGCACTCGGGATCGAACCCTCCGCCACAGATGACGAGATAAAGAAGGCATACAGGAAAATGGCGATGAAATACCATCCGGACAAGCTGGCCGGGCTCGGGGAGGATGTAAAGAAGGCCGGAGCAGAGAAATTCAGGGCTGTCAAGGAGGCATACGATTTCCTCAAGAACGAAAGAGGGATCAAATGACAGCCGCGGACCGCAAGAATGAAACGATATGAATGCTAATATGGAACGTCCGATAGGAATCGACATATCATCAGAGATAGGCAGGCTGGGTGCTGTCCTTCTGCACACTCCCGGGGCCGAAGTCGAGAATATGACCCCGAGAAACGTACAGAGGGCGCTATACAGCGACATCCTTAACCTGTCCATCGCCCAGAAGGAATATTCCCAGCTCTACGGAGTGCTGTCCAAGGTGTCCAGGATATACGAGGTCAGGCCTCTGCTCACCCGGGTGCTGGACAGGCCCAGGGAAAGAGAGGAACTGATAAGCAGGATCTGCAGGAGCGAAGATGCCATCCCGTATTACGGGAAACTGATGGAGATGTGTTCCGATGAACTCGCCAGAGTCCTTATAGAGGGGCTTCCTGCCGAGATAAACACTCTGACGGCATATATGAAAAACGAATATTATGCTCTGTATCCACTGTACAACTTCTACTTCACCAGGGATGCGGCTGTCACACACGGCGACAGAGTGCTTGTATGCAGGATGGCCAACAAGGTGAGAATGAGGGAATCGGTCATAATGGAAGCGATCTACAGGAACAGCGGCTGCTTCACCTGTCCGGTGACCGATGCCAATATCTGCCATCCTGCCGACTCCCCGGTGACAATGGAGGGAGGGGACATCCTCATAGTCAAGGATGACATCCTCCTGCTCGGGAACGGGATCAGGACAACTACCTATGGCATAGACTATATGCTGGAACAGGTCATCAGAAGACATCCTGAAGGAGAATTCAATGTAATCGTCCAGCAGCTTCCGCATTCCCCGGAGTCGTTCATCCACCTCGATATGGTATTCACCATGCTGGATGTCGACAGGTGTATGGTATTCGAGCCTCTCATACTCCACAGTACGCAATACCAGACTGTCCACATAAGGATCGCCGACGGCAAAGTGATTTCGATAAGGCCGGAAGAGAACATACTGAAGGCTCTGAAGAAACTCGGGGTGGACCTGAAACCTGTCATCTGCGGTGGAGAAGATGAATGGGATCAGGAGAGGGAGCAGTGGCACAGCGGGGCGAACTCGTTCTGTATCGCTCCCGGACAGATACTTACATACGCCAGAAACATCCATACCCTCGAAGAGCTGGACAGGGACGGATTCAGCATCATCACTGCCGACGATGTCATATCCGGTAAGAAGGAAATAGAAGGCAGATGCGCCATCACCATTGCCGGCTCGGAACTCCCGAGAGGCGGCGGCGGGGCAAGATGTATGACAATGCCGCTGACAAGGGAAGCCGTCCGGTGGTAGTTGCAGACAGCCGGGCGGCCTCCCCGCATCCTGCTTACTGCAATGACGCTATCATCCGTGTAAAGATCTCGGACATTCTGTCCGCAGCGGCATCCGCAGCCTTGACGACAGCATCCCCGTCATTGACATAGTCCTCCGCATAGTCATCATGAGCTTCATTGGTGATCACGGACATACCGAAGACCGGAATGCCGCAGTGCCGCGCCACTATGACTTCGGGGATTGTCGACATTCCCACCGCATCTGCCCCTATCAGCCTGAAATACCTGTATTCGGATGGGGTTTCGTATGATGGACCGGTGCCGGCGAGATAGACCCCCTTGCGCAGCACGAGATTCAGCTCGGATGCAATGAGCTCGGCCCTTCTGATCAGCTGAAGGTCATACGGTCTTGTCATATCGGGAAACCGCGGTCCGAATTCATCCATATTCTTTCCGATCAGGGGATTGGGAAGGAGATTGATATGGTCCCTGATTATCATAAGATCGCCAATGCGGTAATCGAAATTCACTCCTCCCGCAGCATTGGACACGAAAAGATACCCTATGCCGAGAAGTTTCATGACCCGGACAGGCAATGTGACCAGATCCATAGGATAGCCTTCATAGTAATGGAACCTGCCCTGCATTGCGACCACATATTTTCCGCCGAGCTCCCCTCCGATAAGGTTTCCCTTATGTCCGATCGCCGTGGAGACAGGGAATCCCGGTATCTCACTGTATGGTATGACCACAGGATTCTCTATCCTGTCGGCCAGTTTGCCCAGACCGCTTCCCAGCACTATCCCTGCAAGCGGTCTCTTCCCATCAAGCCGCGCCGCGACATACTCGGCAGCTTTTCTGATGCTCTCTGTTCTTGGATCCATAACTGTCTGATTTTATCTGGTTTTATCTGTGAATCTTCTTCAGCATCCTACGGGCCTCATCCAGTATCTCCCTTTCTCCAGGGATCTTCCTGTCCTCCATCACCAGACGGCCTCCGCATATCACCGATGAGATGCAGTCGCTGTGCGCGGAATATATGAAATTCGCAAGGAAAGGAGCCCCCGACAGGAAGAAAGAGCTGTCTGTATCCACTATCAGCATATCCGCACAGGCACCTTCCCTTATCACCCCTGTATCGATACCCAGGGCTGCGGCACCGTTGTATGTCGCCATACGGATCAGTTCATCGAGAGGCATTGCGGAAGGATCCTTCCTCCACGACTTCTGCACGATAGCGGATGTCTTCATCGCCTCGAGCATATCCATATTGTTGGATGATGCGCAGCCATCCGTCCCGATGCACACGTTCGCTCCGGCCTCCTTCAGTTCGCTGTACATAAATCTGTAACCGGATGCAAGCTTCAGGTTGGAATTTATGTTGTGCACGCAGTTGACCTTCCTGCTGCCAAGTATCTCTATGTCCCTGTCATCAAGCCAGAGCGTATGCGCGGCTATGGCGTCCGGTCCGAGCACTCCGAGCCTGTCCAGATACTGGACCGGTGTCAGCCCGTGCTCCCTGATGCAGTCCCGCACCTCGTCTTCGGTCTCCGACAGATGGAAATGCAGCTTCAATCCGTGAGTCCTGGCAAATTCAGCGGTCCACAGTATCATCTCCTCGCTGACAGAATAGACAGCGTGGAAGGCTGCCGCGAAAGAATGCGGCCCCCACGAAAGAGAGTCCTCATACAGTCTCTGCAGCTGGTCCTTCTCCCTTGCGGCCTCCTCTCTGTCCCCCCTGTCCATCACCACATACGACACGACAGGTCTCAGCCCCATCTCCACAGCCGCCCTGTGCCCCGCACGGGAAAACCAGTAGTGGTCGTTGAACGTGGTCGTCCCTGTCCTCAGCATCTCGATGCACGCCACCTTGGTCCCCCAGTATACATACTCCTCATCTATCATTGACTCGACATCCCATATCCTTCCTATCCACTGCCGGAACTGCATATCCTCGCCGAGCCCCCTCATCAGCGACATCGCCGAATGCGTATGCATATTGACAAACCCCGGAACGGCTGTCATACCGGTACAGTCCATGACCTTCACACCGCTGTCCCCTGCCGGGATCACGGCCTCGCCCGCCACGGTTATCCCGGAGATCAGTCCGTCTTTTATATATATATCCGTCTGACGGCCATCAAGAACTATATTTCGTAACAGAATCGCTTCCATATGCATTGTTTGATTTTTCAAAGATAATGATTTTTTTCTTTCCCTTTTACAGCAATATTTTGTATTTTTGAGCCGCTTTTATGTTAACATATTTATCTACAGATGGCATACAAAGGAGCATTAGAGATAGATACGGCACGCTGCAAGGGATGCGGCGTGTGCGTGGAAAACTGTCCCACCGGCAGCATAAGGCTGTCAAAGATGGTGAACAGCAAAGGTTATAACTATGCCGAAATGACCGGGGATGCATGCATAGGCTGCAGCGCCTGCGCAATGGTGTGCCCGGATTCGGTCATTACGGTATACAGAGTAAAGATATAGCATATGGCAGAGAAAATCTTGATGAAAGGGAACGAGGCGATTGCCATATCGGCAATACGCAACGGAGTGGATGGCTACTTCGGCTATCCTATCACTCCCCAGTCCGAAGTGATGGAGACCCTAATGAAAGAGAAGCCGTGGGAGACTACGGGGATGGTTGTCCTGCAGGCAGAAAGCGAGACCTCTGCAGTGAACATGATCTACGGAGGTGCATCCTGCGGAAAGAAGGTAATGACTTCATCCAGCAGCCCGGGAGTCAGCCTGATGTGCGAAGGGATAAGCTATATGGCGGGAGCTGAACTGCCGTGCGTGATAGTTGACGTCATGAGAGGCGGCCCGGGACTCGGTACCATACAGCCGAGCCAGAGCGACTACAATATGATTGTGAAGGGCGGCGGACACGGGGATTTCCACAATATCGTGATAGCGCCGGCATCAGCCCAGGATATGTATGATTTCATCGACTGGGGGTTCGAGCTGGCGTTCAGATACCGCAATCCCGTAATCATACTGGCGGACGGGATCATCGGCCAGATGATGGAGAAGGTGGAGATACATCCGGTGAAGCCGCGCAGGACAGCGGAGGAGATCCTTCGGGATGCCCCGTGGGCGACCGTCGGCAAGCCTGCAGGAAGGCCGAGAAACATCATCACTTCCCTCTCCCTCGACTCCGACATACAGGAAGTCTTCAATCAGAAGCTGGCCCGCAAATACGCAGAGATTGAGAAAAACGAGATAAAGTACACTGAATACCTGACAGAAGATGCGGAATATCTTTTCGTGGCGTTCGGCTGCTCTTCAAGGATATGCGAAGCCGCTGTAGACGAGCTGCGCAGCAGCGGTATACGGGCAGGGCTTCTGCGCCCTGTGACGCTGTATCCATATCCTTTTGCAAGGATAGGCGAACTTGCAGGGAAAGTCAGGAGCATTATGAGCATCGAGCTCAATCTCGGACAGATGGTGGACGATGTACGTCTCGCCGCCGGAGGCAGATGTCCGGTCGGCTTCTACGGCAGGCAGGGAGGCAACATCTTCACCCCTGAAGAGATAGTCGAGGAGTTCAGGAAATTCAACAATCTGAAATAGAACGTTATGGATCTTGCAGATATCAAAAGGCCGGAAAACATTGTATACCGGAAGCCGGCACTCATAACCGACAACGTGATGCATTACTGCCCGGGCTGTTCCCATGGCACGGTGCACAAGCTTATAGCCGAAGTCATCGAAGAGATGGGGATACAGGACAGCACGATAGGCATCAGTCCTGTGGGGTGCTCTGTCTTTGCATACAACTATATCGACATTGACTGGCAGGAGGCCGCACACGGAAGGGCCCCGGCCCTGGCGACCGCCGTCAAGAGGCTGTGCCCCGACAGGCACGTGTTCACATATCAGGGAGATGGAGACCTTGCCTCCATAGGCACCGCGGAAATCATTCACGCGTGCAGCCGCGGGGAGAACATAGTGGTAATATTCATAAACAACGGAATATACGGGATGACCGGAGGACAGATGGCCCCCACCACCCTCATCGGGATGAAGACATCCACTACGCCTTACGGAAGGGACCCGAAGCTCAACGGCTTCCCTATGGTCATAGCGGATATGATATCCCATCTCGACGGTACCGCATACATCACCCGTCAGTCAGTCCATACGGCAGCAGCGGTGCGCAAGGCCAGGAGTGCAATACGCAAGGCGTTCGAATACAGCGAGAAGAACATCGGGCTGTCATTTGTGGAGATCGTCGCGACCTGCAATTCGGGCTGGAAGATGAGTCCTGTAGATGCCAACAAATGGATGGTGGAGAACATGTTCCGGAAATACCCTGTCGGGGACATCAAGGATGTCTTGAAATAGACCGGACACACATCATTCTGAGCGTATAACTGTCATTCTGAGCGTATAACTGTCATTCTGAGCGTAGCGAAGAATCTGATAAACACATTAACGATACTATGAAAGAAGAAATAATAATAGCCGGATTCGGGGGCCAGGGAGTCCTGTCCCTGGGGAAGGTGCTGGCATATTCAGCCATTATGCAGGATATGGAAGTGACCTGGATGCCATCCTACGGGCCGGAAATGAGAGGGGGTACGGCGAACGTCTGCGTCATACTGAGCGACACCAAGATCGGCTCCCCTATCGTGACCAGATACGACACCGCCATCATCCTGAACCAGCAGTCTATGGACAAGTTCGAGAAGACAGTCAAGCCGGGCGGCCTTCTCATTTACGACCCGAGCGGCATAACAAGACATCCTGAAAGGAAGGACATCAATATCGCCAGGATAAATGCCATCGATGTCGCAGCAAATGTCGGTAATTCAAAAGTATATAATATGGCCGTGCTCGGAGCCTTTCTTAAAATCAGGCCGCTGGTGGATATGGAGAACGTGAAGAAAGGGCTGAGGAAATGCATACCTGAACGTTACAGCGACCTCATAGCACTCAACGAGAAAGCCATCAAAGAAGGCAGTGATTCAGTTTTGGTTATTAATGAAATTTAACTTATCTTTGCATTGTGGTCTAAAGGAACCTGATTATGCTTGAAGACATTAAGGCTAGTGTTGAGAGACTGATGGCAGTCTACGAGGCCGCCAGGCTCGAGAACAAGTCCCTGAAAGAGGAAATCAGGCAGATGCAGGCCCTAAACGAGGACTACAGGAAGCAGATAGACGAGTTAGAAAAAAAGATTGATAACCTCAAGCTTTCCGGGGCATTTCTCGGGGCCTCCAGGGATGGCGGCAAAGCAAAGGAGAGCATTGACAGGCTGATAAGGGAGATCGACAGATGCATTTCGCTGATGGAGGGCTGACTATGGAGCAGAAGATACGTATCAGAATTGCCGGACGTGAATATGACCTGAAATCCAGTTCACCGGAACAGGAAGGACAGATAAGGAAGTCCGCCGATATGCTCAACAGGATGATCGACAGCTACCAGAGCAAATATCCCCAGAAGGATATAGTAGACATCCTCTCGTTTGTGGCGCTGAACCAGGGAATCAGCAACCTGTCCCTCATCCAGAAGCTAAGGGACGTTGAAGAGGAGAGCAGAGACCTGCAGAAAGGCATTGAAGGTTATCTTGACGATATTTTGACAGTGAGCCGTTAGTTACTTACTTTGCTGAAATCAACACCATTTAAGTAACCGAGTTACTCGAAAAGGAAAGACGGACCTATGTGACCCGTACGGGGATTCCGCTTATGCGGGACGGAGGATGTCTGAACTTTATATTTCGGAGCTCAAATCTTATTTATTAAGATTTTCTGTCAATCAGACTAACGGCTTTTATCTAACTGACCGGCCAGCTTCCGAGCTGACCGGTTTTTTGTCTGTCCTACAAGAAAATAGACAATTATAAACTTTATCAATTACAATATGACTATAATATACTATATTATTGCAGCAGCTGCAGGCGCCATCCTCGCCCTGGGCTGCTACATCATCGTGAAGAAGATAATGCTCAACGGAAAGAAGGAGGAAATACTTGAAAAGGCTGAGCTTGAAGCGGAGAAGATAAAACAGGAGAAGATTTTCCAGGCAAAGGAGAAGTTCCTGCAGCTCAAGAGCGAGCACGAGCAGTACATCAACGAGAAGAACAGCCAGATCCACGAGACTGAAAACAGGCTGAGGCAGAAGGAGAACAGCCTGAACCAGCAGAATTCGGAACTGGGACGCAAGCAGAAAGAGGCTGACGCCATAAGGGAAAACCTGAAGAACCAGGTGGAACTGGTCAGCAGGAAATCGGAAGAATATGACAAGCTGCGCGCACAGGCGATAGAGCAGATAGAGAGCATTGCAGGGATGAGCGCCGCCGAGGCGAAGAACCAGCTGATGGAGAATATGAAGGCCGAGGCAAGGTCACAGGCACAGTCCTACATCAATGATGTGATGGACGAGGCCAGGCTTACGGCAAGCAAGGAAGCCAAAAGAATAGTTATCAACACTATCCAGAGAACAGCATCGGAGACAGCTATCGAGAATGCCGTCACTGTCTTCAATATCGAGAGCGACGAGATCAAGGGCCGCATAATCGGCCGTGAAGGACGCAACATCCGTGCACTCGAAGCAGCCACGGGAGTGGAGATAGTGGTGGATGACACGCCCGAGGCAATCCTCCTCTCGGCATTCGATCCTGTCAGGAGGGAGGTGGCGAGGCTTGCCCTTCACCAGCTTGTCGTGGACGGGAGGATCCACCCTGCCCGCATAGAGGAAGTTGTCGCAAAAGTACAGAAACAGCTCGAGGACGAGATTATGGAGACTGGTAAAAGGACATGTATCGACCTTGGCATACACGGAATGCATATCGAGCTTGTGAAACTCATAGGACGTATGAAATACCGTTCCTCATACGGACAGAACCTGCTCCAGCATTCACGTGAAGTCGCGAATATCTGCGCGACCATGGCATCGGAGCTTGGGCTCAATCCAAAGATAGCGAAACGGGCCGGACTTCTCCACGACATCGGCAAGGTCTCGGATGAGGATCCGGAGCTCCCGCACGCCATACTCGGTATGAAACTCGCTGAAAAATACAAGGAGAAACCGGAGGTATGCAACGCCATCGGAGCCCATCACGAAGAGACCGAGATGACTTCGATCATCTCCCCTCTGGTAATGGTCGGCGATGCGATTTCCGGAGCAAGGCCAGGAGCAAGACGCGAGGTGATAGAATCCTACATCAAGAGGCTCCAGGATATGGAAAACATTGCGAAGTCATATACAGGTGTGACAAAGACCTATGCAATACAGGCAGGCCGTGAGCTCAGGGTGATTGTAGGAGCCGATCAGGTCAGCGACAAGGATGCCGAGACACTCTCAGGAGAGATTGCAAAGAAGATACAGGAGGAGATGGTATATCCTGGACAGGTGAAGATCACTGTCATACGGGAGACCAGGTCAGTCGCCTACGCTAAATAGGACATTGCGATACAACGACAAAGTACACAATATATTAACGGTTCAAGAGATGAAACGCATACTTGCTCTTGCAGGGACCCTGCTGCTATGCGCGACAGGGTTCGCACAGACAACGACAGTCACGTGGAAGACTGATGTCAGGCAGAAGAACGACAGTCTCTATACGATCGTCTTCACAGGCCAGATCATCGATGGGTACCATACATACGGTACGGTCACTGAGATGGGATATCCAGCCTGCGTGGAGTTTTCTTCGGCTGACACCGGCTACGATATAGCCGGTCCGATGTATGATCTCGGTTCAAAGACCGACTATGAGGGAGAGATGGTCTATTTCGATGAGATCGTCCTCGCCCAGGACATTTCTGTCAGCAAGGACGTCAAGGTCAACGGGGAACTCAACTGGCAGAGCTGCAACGAAGACTACTGCAACATGCCGGAATACTGGAAATTCAGTGTCGATGTAAAGGCATCCCAGGGCACCATAGACAGCACGGCTCCATCAAGAGGCTTCAACTGGGGTATCGTCATCGAGGCGATACTGTGGGGATTTGCAGCCCTGCTTACACCATGTGTATTCCCGATGGTCCCTATGACGGTTTCTTTCTTTATGAAGGGAGCCTCATCTCCTGCCGCCGGAAGGTTCAAGGCATCTATGTACGGACTTTTCATCGTCCTGCTCTACACAGTGCCGATATCCCTTATAATCCTCATAACCAGGATTGTCGGTGGAGATGCCGTCACAGCGGACATATTCAACTGGCTCGCGACACACTGGCTGCCAAACATAGTATTCTTCATTGTATTTATGATTTTCGCAGCCTCCTTCTTCGGAGCCTTCGAGATAGTACTTCCATCAAAGCTTGTCAACAAGAGCGACAAGGGAGTCGACAAGGGCGGGCTTCTCGGCACATTCTTCATGGCCCTGACCCTTGTGCTGGTATCATTCTCCTGCACAGGTCCGATAGTGGGTTCCGTGCTCATCAAGGCCACACAGGGAGAATTCTGGGAGCCGATGATCGCAATGCTTGCATTCTCGCTTGCATTTGCACTGCCGTTCACGATACTCGCCTTCTTCCCGTCCCTCCTGAAGAACATTCCTAAGAGCGGAGGATGGCTCAATTCAGTAAAGGTGGTCCTTGGATTTGTCGAGGTGGCTCTCGGATTCAAGTTCCTGAGCGTGGCAGACCAGACATACCACTGGGGGCTGCTTGACAGGGAAGTATACCTTGCAATCTGGATCGTCGTGTTCACCCTCCTCGGATTCTATCTTCTCGGCAAGATCAGGTTCGCGAACGATGACAAGGTTGAGCACGTTTCTGTCAAACGCCTGACTCTGGCCATAGCAGTATTCTCGTTTGTGGTATATATGATTCCGGGAATGTTCGGGGCACCTCTCAAGGCTCTCTCCGGATACCTTCCTCCGATCACGACACAGGATTTCGTCCTGGGCCAGAACACCGTAGCCGCAGGTACGGCAGCAGGATCATCCCCAGTCCAGTCCATCTCCGAAGGACAGAAGAAATATGACCTTCACCTTCCGCTCGGCCTCCAGGGATATTTCACCCTTGATGAAGGACTGGCGGCCGCAAAAGAGGCCGGAAAGCCTGTCTTTGTTGACATCACCGGTCACGGCTGCGTAAACTGCAGGGAAATGGAGTCCAGAGTATGGAGCGATCCTCAGGTTCTCGACATACTGAACAATGACTACATTGTGGTAGCCCTGTACACCGATGACAAGCAGAAACTTGCCGAAGATGACTGGGTTACGACCGATACCGGGGATGTGCTGAAGACTCTCGGCAGGGCTAACTCATACATCGTACGCACCAGATTCGGAGTCAACGCCCAGCCGAACTATGTCCTCCTCTCCCCTGAAGGGGAACAGCTTGCTCCCGTACGCGGGTACAACCTCGACATCAACGGCTTTGTGGATTTCCTCAGATCCGGGATCGAGGCGTATGAAAAATAATTCAGTCGAACAGTAACGCCATATCTCTTTCGAGCATCGGACCGGATATGGATTCAGGTATAAAGCTCCAGCCACCTGTCACGGCCGGGGCTTTTATTTTTTCAGCATAGATTCCACCGTTCTCCAGAATATACCCGTATACCAGTTCCCTGATCTCAGGATATCTGGCCACAATCCTCGTCTCGACCTCCGCAGCGTCAATCCCTGCCCCTTCTTCCATAAGGCGTCCCCCTCCGCTTGCTCGGTAGGAAGTCATTGCGACATTATATTCCGCATCTTCAGAAAACGGGCTGCCATCGGCAAGGGATTTCACCGACACCCTGCTGCCAGCCGGCATTGTCACATCTACAGTATAGACCAGTCCGCCGGCAGAATCGAAATTATACGCCCTTCCGACAAAAGACCAGCGGTCCTGACCTGTACGCGGATCCGGCTCGCGGACGATTTTCAGAAGATGTCCATCTTTCTCATCGTCCACCGTATTTATCCATGTATCATACGAATATTCAAGATAATCTTTTATCTCCTTTCCTGTCATCCGCACGACAAAAAGCTGGTTCTCGAACGGATAGATTGTAAAAAGGTCATTATAGAGTATTGTCCCTGCTCCGACCCTGCCGTTGAATGTAAGAGGTGCTGCAAATGAGATATCGGCTTCCGGGACAGAAAGCGACACCGTATGGAGGAGATCCATATACGGACACATCCCTCTGTAGGCATCTCTTGTGAGAAGTTCTGTGTCAAGCTCCCCTACAGGTTTGAGAGTAAACGCACGGACCGCGTCATAATCCTTGCGGAAAAGAGCCTCCATTTCAGCATCCACCGCTTCTTTTCTCACTGGAATCAGTTCCGCAGACAGGGATCTGGCGGTACATTTCCCTCCCTTCACTGTAATGCGGACAGTCCCGTGCCCTATATTTCTGCAATGGCTTCCGGAATTGATCAGACATATACTGTCATTCTGCGCCACGTATGGCCTGTGGTCGTGCGAGCAGACCAGGAAGTCCACACCTCTCAATGTCCTGAAAAGATCCAGTCCCTGGCTTTCCAGCATCGAGCCATCCCCGTTTCCTGTACCGGAATGCACTGCCGCCACCACTACATCCGGCCTTTTCTCCGAAATGACTTTATCCACGTATTCCTGGACATACGGAAGAAGAGATCTGAACTCCATTCCGCTCCACAGCTCTTCGGACAGCCAGCCGGGTATGCCGGGATTCGTAAACCCGAGTATCGCTATCTTCAGCCCGTGACGCCTGACAATGACATAGTCCTGGAAATACGGTCTCCCGTTATCCGTCCTCACTGCATTCGCTGCCAGAAACGGCACATTCATCTCCCGCATAATCCTGTCATATACGTTATGTCCTGTCTCGATATCATGGTTGCCGGCCACGATCGCATCATATCCCATATATTCGGCTATTCTTGCATAGAGATGCCTGCTGACGGTATCCACATAGTTGTAATAATATGCTGCATTATCACCCTGCAGGCAGTCGCCGGCATCGATAAATATGACATTCTCCTCCCCTGAAGCCGCACGCACACTGTCCACATAATGTGATACGGCCATAAGCGAAGGCCTGGTCCTTTCCGAGACATAAGTCGAATCGAAATATGTCCCGTGTACATCATTGGTGGTGAAAAGGTGGATTGTATATTCTCCATCACGCGGGCCGCAGGCCGCTGCAGAAAACAGCACCGGCAGCAGGAAAAAGCTTTTCAGTCTCATAGTATGCAATGTATATATATCTGTCCGTAATAAATGCCATCACCGCAAAACCGGTCCTATCTCTTCGAGGCGGTGCTTGAAAGCAGCTCCTGAAGATTGAAAATCAGGGACACCTGTTGATGGAAGCCTGCATATCCTGACTCGAGGAAGTGCGCGACAAGTCCGACCCTGAGATTGACAAAGTCCGCTATCCTCGGTTCATAATACACTTCCAGCCTGTCATATATGGAGACAGCCTTATTCCTGTCATAGTGCCGCGGCTGATCTTTGTCAAACCGTATGTCATTCCCTGAAAACAGTCTGTAGAACGGGTCTCCCCAGTACAGTCCCGTCCCGTATTTGTAACCTCCGGCATCCCTGCTGTCATAGTAGGGCATCATATCACAGCCTATAAAAAGGCGGTTTCTGATACCCGTATTCCATTTCCGGATATCGAATATGGCCTCCCCTCCGCACGGAAAGACATATTTTCCGACATTGAGCCTGTCCTGCTGCGCCCCCTGCAGCCAGCCTAACGTCAGGCTCAGCTGCTGCAGAGGGACGAAAGGGGCAAGATCGACACATACGGCCGGATTCACCAGCACATTGTCCACCACACCGTCTACGGTCGCGCTGCACGCATAGTGGTACATATATGCAGTATAACCGAGAGAGAGCCACGGAAGGATCCGGGACCGGCCGTGGCTGAACAGCATAAAGCGTTCCCGCTCATATCTCCCGAACATTCCCATCCAGTCGCAGCCTACTTCATAATAAGACTTCGGGCGGCTGAAAGAGAGCAGAAGACCTTCATAATTGTTGTCATAGAATTTCAGTGAATCGGAAATAAAGGCCGGAGAATATTCACTCGACATAGAGTACCGTTTAGGGAATATCCCGGCGGTCAGAGAGAAGTCTGTCTTCCCCATCTTCATCTCCAGCATATAGTATAGAGTCATCTCGTGGAAAAGGTCTGCATTCCCGTAACCCTTGTTTCCCGGGACCGTCCCATCCTGAGAGCCATCCGGCCCTCTGCCGAAATCCTTCATCACATCTATGCCCAGCATCACCCTGTGACGGGCACCGTCTCCCTGCTCCACTCCTATTCCTATCTCCGGGGTAAGGCGAGCCCCGAAAATTGTCATCGATGTAGACAGGTCCGACCTGTTCTCCCTGTTGTCAAAATTCATCTCGAAATTGACATCGTATGCCAGATGTACCTTCGGCATCTCTTTCTCTTCCCGGACTCCCCCGCCGGACGCGGCTGTACCTTCCGGCAAATCTACGGCAGAGGACACACCGCCTGACATAAAGACCGATGAAAGTACACTGCATATCACATAACATAAAAATTTCATAGCCGGTTTTCTCAAAAAGCATCTGAAATGCAAAGATAGGCATAATATGATGAGAATGCCACGTTCTGAATGCAGATAAATCCTTCATAAGGATAACTATTATGCAAAATTCATTATATTTGAACCGTCAATAACAGCGAGGAATATGAAAACAAGACTTATCGCCATACTTGCCGCTGTCCTTGCCTTCCAGTCCTGCGGCAGGATGGTAGACTGGGTACCTGTCAACCTCATAATTGAAGTCTATGACAGTTCCGGCAGGGATCTTCTTGACCCGGCTACAGGGAATACCTGGCTGGAAGGCACCACGATCACTTTCAGAGGAGAGACCGAACCTCTTCAGCTGCAGCCGGCCACCAAATACTATATGCCTCAGTTCTACGGATTCCGGCTGAAAAAGGGAGACGGGAATTACCAGCTGGAGTACGGTGAGATCGATGGGGCAATTGAATACAGGGACGAACCGTTCACCATACGCTGGGGAGACGGAAGCGAAGACATCATATCCCTCACAAGGCGGCTCAACTACATAAGTATCTCCGCTAAGACAAAATGGAAACTGAACGGGAACAAGACATCATCACCGATAGTCATTACCAAGGATATCAGGACACAGGAGTAATACAATAACAATGATCAGACTTCAGACTCCGGTGACGGACGTTAAATGCCGGGTCCCGGTCTCGTACAGGGACAGGATCCTTATGCTGGGCAGCTGCTTCTCGGACAACGTCGGGCAGAAACTGTCCGACTATGGTTTTGATGTATGCATAAACCCGTTCGGCACGTTATATAATCCTGCATCCATATCCCAGTCGGTAGAAAGACTTGTATCCGGGACACATTTCACAGAAGAGGAATGTGTATGGATGGGCAGCGGGGCCGGCAGGATCTGCTCTTTCTGGCATCATACTTCATTCGCCAGGAATGACACTGCAGAATTCCTCGAAAATGCAAACAGCAGACTTGACGAAGCCTGCAGCTTCTTCCGGGACTGCAGCAAGATCATAATAACTCTCGGTACCGCCTGGTGCTTCCGATATACCGGATGGGAAGCACCAGGATCCGGAGACAGTGCAGCTGGCGGAGGCTGTACGGATATTCCCCCGGCAGGATACATCGGCCGGATTGTCAGCAACTGTCTGAAACGCGATGCCAGGGAATTCAGCAGGGAAAGAATGACACTGGAAACAGCCTACGGGCTGCTGGAGAACATCGTCAAGATGTGCAAGGCAGAGTCAACGACAGACTTTCGTGAAAAACAGATAATATTCACTGTCAGTCCTATACGTCATCTTGCAGACGGGGCGCACGGGAACCAGCTGAGCAAGTCCACCCTGCTGATGGCAGCGGATATGATCATAGAGAAGACCGTGCCCACAGACTATTTCCCTGCATATGAGATAATGATGGATGAACTCAGGGACTACAGGTTCTATGCGGAAGACATGGTACATCCCTCCCTGCAGGCAGTCGACTATATTTCAGAAAGATTCCTTGACTGGGCATTGCCTGCATCAGAAAGGCCCATCCTCGAAGAGAACATCAGAAGATACAGACAGAGCCGGCACCGCGACAGAGGCTAAACGACCCGAAAGTCAGCTTCCTTTTTTTGAAAGATATTTGGGATCACCTGATACTGCCCAAGGGAGCGACTGTCCTGAAGCATCTGTACTCTGTCATCCTGAGCGGCTGCACGCTGTCATTCTGAGCGGCCAGCGAAGAATCTGATGTTGGAAGCCATCACCGCCAGGCGGTGTGGTGCTCCAGATCCTTCACTCCGCCTGACGGCTACGTTCAGGATGACAGGATAACAGCTACGTTCAGGATGACAAGGGAATGAATGACATCGGACCGCGAACAAGGTTATTTTGCATTGTATTGTGTCTCAACGGATTGCAAAAAGTTAATGTTCGCGGTCCGTAGTCCCGGTGCGGGGCATCAGTCCGTCCGAGACAACAAAGTCAAGAACACATACTTTTCCCGGTGATCCCCAAAGCCCTTATTGAAGACCGCAGTGGAGTTGCCCTTAGAATGAAAGAAACCGACCCTTTCGGGTCGGCTCCTGCCAAGCTACCTGCGGCGCATACCTCCCCTGCGCATCATATTCTGGAGACCTCCTCCCATCACGTTCTTCATCATAGAACGGGTGGTCTCGAACTGCTTCAGCAGACGGTTGACCTCCTGCACGGAGGTGCCGCTTCCATCAGCGATCCTCTTGCGCCGGCTTCCGTTTATTATCTCGGGCTTCTCCCTCTCGGCCGGCGTCATTGAAAGGATGATGGCCTCGATACCCTTGAATGAATCATTGTCCATAACCACATCCTTCAGAGCCTTGCCCATACCCGGGATCATCGATGCAAGGTCCTTTATATTGCCCATCTTCTTCACCTGCTGTATCTGATCGTAGAAATCCATAAGGGTGAACTGGTTCCTGGCAAGTTTCTTCTTGAGTTCACGGGCCTGTTTCTCATCAAACTGCTCCTGGGCCTTCTCCACGAGAGTCACGACATCTCCCATTCCGAGGATACGGTCCGCTATACGGGTAGGATGGAAGACATCCAGAGCCTCCATCTTCTCTCCGGAGCTGACGAACTTTATAGGCTTGCCGACGACGGCCTTTATCGAGAGCGCTGCACCGCCCCTGGTGTCACCGTCCATCTTGGTAAGGACTACGCCATCGAAATCCAGCCTGTCATTGAAAGTCTTCGCAGTCTCGACTGCATCTTGTCCTGTCATCGCATCGACTACGAACAGGGTCTCCGTCGGCCTGACTGCATCCTTGAGGGACGATATTTCGTCCATCAGCTCGTTGTCGACCGCCAGACGTCCTGCAGTATCGATTATCACTACGGAATAGCCCTCGCTCTTCGCCTTCGCGACAGCTGCTTTCGCGATCTTTACAGGATCCTTCTCATCCGGGACGGAAAATACAGGCACTCCCACCTGGTCACCGAGCACCTTCAGCTGGTCGATGGCCGCCGGCCGGAAAGTGTCGCAGGCTGCAAGAAGGACCTTCATTCCTTTCTTGCTCTTCACATTCAAGGCAAGCTTCGCAGAGAAGGTGGTCTTACCGGAACCGTTGAGACCTGCGACCAGCACTATGCCAGGACTGCCCTTGACATTGATATCGTATGACTCGCTTCCCATCAGCGCGGCAAGTTCATCGTGGACAATCTTCACGATCATCTGCTGCGGCTTGACTGCAGTAAGCACATTCTGTCCTATGGCCTTCTTCTTTACATCATCGCAGAACTGCTTGGCAATCTTGTAGCTTACATCCGCATCCAGCAGGGCGCGGCGGATATCCTTGAGGGCATCCGCAATATTGATCTCCGTAATCTTTCCCTCACCTTTGAGTATCTTGAACGACCTCTCCAGTTTCTCTGTCAAATTTTCAAACATATCCTAATTATCGTTTATTCCTGAAAATACTCTGTCCTCAGCCTTGCCCCGTGCATATCATCCGAATACACGGCCGGAGCAAGATCCTTCAGATTGTACCGGCTGGACATAGACTGGCCGTAGGCTCCGGCAGAACGGATAGCCATCAGGTCCCCCCGCACGCTCAGAGGGAGGAAACGTCCCGCCCCCCATACATCGCTGGACTCGCATACCGGCCCTACGACATCATATACCTGGGACTGCGGGAGGTTAGGTCTGAGCCTTGCAGACAGATTCTCTATCTTGTGGTAGGCCCCGTAAAGCGCCGGCCTGAGAAGGTCGTTCATCCCGGCATCGAGGATAAGGAAGTTCTTGGTCTCCCCCACCTTCACGAAAAGCACCCTCGACACAAGGGTCCCGCACTGGGCCACAATCGAGCGTCCCGGCTCAAGATGCAGGGTCTGTCCGGGACGGCGTCTTATCCCTTCGCTGACAGTCCTGAACCACGTCTCGAAATCAGCGTACGGCTGTCCGTCAGGATCTTCATAGTCGACCCCGAGCCCGCCTCCGAGATTTATGCTGTCCACCGGCATCCCGTTGTCCTCGAACCAGGCTACTATCGAATTCACCCGCTCGCATACAAGGGAAAATATCTGGCTGACATCAGTGATCTGCGATCCGATATGGAAATGCAGCCCCGTGAAATCAATCCATCTGCATCTGCGGAGCAGCGCCAGAAGCTGGCCGAACTCGTGGTTGGATATTCCGAACTTGTTCTCGTATGTACCGGTCGTTATATACCTGTGGGTATGGGCATCCACCCCCGGATTGATACGGACCGCCACCCTTGCCTTTATGCCGAGGTGCTCCGCCATAGCATTGACAATGTATATCTCCTGCAGTGATTCGCAGTTGAATGAGGCGATCCCCGTCCTGAGCGCCTCCGCTATCTCCCTGTCGCTCTTGCCGACTCCGGCAAAGACGATCCTGTCCGAGGGGAACCCGCAGTTCCTGGCATTTATTATCTCGTTTCCGCTGACGCAGTCAGCACCGAGCCCCATAGAAGAGATATACTCAAGTATACGCCTCTCCTCGTTCGCCTTGACAGCGTAGTGGACATCAATCCCGTACTTTGAAGACAGCGAGACTACCTTTTCTACGGTAGTCCTCAACAGGTCCATATCATAGAACCAGAAAGGGGTCTCCACCTTTTCAAAAAATTCTATATTATTGACATCCAGCATTTTATCAGCGTGATACAAATTATTAGCAAAAACGATTGCAAAAATAGGGAAAAAATCGCTAATTTCGCGCCTTGAAGTTTAACAATGTTAATATTTTAGATGAAAATGGAAAAAGGACCTATTTCACAGTTTATCACACACCATTATCGTCACTTCAACTCTGCGGCTCTCGTTGATGCCGCAAAGGCATACGATGAACATATCAACAAAGGTGGAAAGATGATGCTGGCTATGGCCGGCGCTATGAGCACCGCTGAACTCGGACTCTCCCTCGCAGAGATGATCCGCAAGGACAAGATCCAGATTGTATGCTGCTCCGCGAACAACCTCGAGGAGGACATAATGAACCTCGTCGCACATAACCACTATTACAGGGTGCCTTACTACAGGGACCTCACCCCGGCCCAGGAGAAAGAGCTTCTGGACAACCATATGAACCGCGTCACCGACACCTGCATCCCTGAAGAGGAGGCGTTCCGGCGTCTGGAGGACCATCTTGTGGATGTATGGAAGGATATGAAGGCAAAAGGAGAGAGACTTCTCCCGTACGAAGTCATCTACAGACTTCTGCGCAGCGGCGTACTCGAGCAGTACTACGAGATCGACCCTAAGGACAGCTGGGTGGTGGCAGCCTGCGAAAAGAACATTCCTATCATCGTCCCTGCGTGGGAGGACTGCACCACAGGAAACATTTTCACCGCACACGTGATCAAAGGTGAGTTCGACCCTCTGATGATCAAGGGAGGCATCGAGACCATGATGTTCCTGACAGACTGGTACAAGAACAATTCAGCAGGCGAAGGGGTCGGCTTCTTCCAGATCGGAGGAGGTACCGCCGGAGACTTCCCTATCTGCGTCGTTCCGATGATGGAGCAGGATCTGGGCTGGAAAGGTACACCGCTCTGGGCTTATTTCTGCCAGATATCAGACAGTACCACTTCCTACGGATCATATTCAGGCGCCGTGCCTAACGAAAAGATAACCTGGGGCAAGCTGGACGTGGACACCCCAAGATTCATCGTGGAGTCCGATGCGACTATAGTCGCCCCGCTGATGTTCGCTTACATACTCGGCTGGTAACCGCCATCTGCACACAGGCGCTACCCCGCACAACGAGACGAAATGGATTTTTTGACCGACCTTACAGACATCAGGACAGTACAGTGGCTGGCATGCGCGGCATCGTGCATGCTGGCTTTTATATTGATGGTGATCAAGATTCCGCATTCAGAACACACAAAGAGACTCAACAACGCAAAGTTCACCATAGCGGTCTCTTTCCTGGTATGCGGGTTCATGATGGCTTTCTCCCTGCACAAATATCCTTATATACTGGAGTATGAAGAATTCTCCGCGCTGACAATGCTCATCACGGTGTCTTTTTCCACTATGGCCATATCCTATTCTATGGTGAACATTCTGGATGACAGGATCATTCCGAGCAATATTCTCAGCATCAACTCTTTCCTGCTTGCAGTCACTTCATTTTTACTTATCGATGCATTCCTGGGCGACGGCGGAAGGGCATACTATCTGATTTCCCTTACAGCGACGCTCGCGCTCTTTATATTGCAGAGCATATATTATATAGTGAAGTTCGACAAAGCCTACAGGAAATCAATCCTTGTGCTGAACTCATACTATGATGAAGATGAAGACCACAAGATAAGATGGCTGAGGTTCTGCTATGTGATCGCGATGCTGACAGATGTGTTCCTTCTTGTGTATATGGCGCTGCCTGACGGATTCATGAAGATATACATAGCCTGGTACATTCTGTTCATACTCTATTTCTCCGCCAATTTCATTTCCTTTATCGGCAGCCACAAGATCGTACTGGACGCATTCGCCCACAGGACCCTTTCAGGACAGGATCTATTCCCTGCAAAACAGATCAGGCCGAAAGAGAAGAATCCCGAAGAGGCCCTGGACACCAGGCAGCGCGATATCGAGTTCCGTAAGATAGCGCGGAACATCAAGCAGTGGGTCGCCGACAAGAAATACCGGGAATACGACAAAACCAGAGAAGAGGTGGCATCTGAACTCGGAACAACTCCTGAAATGCTTGCATTCTATTGCAGTATAGAATTCAAGCAGGATTTCAGGAGCTGGAGAATAGAACAGAGAATCAACGATGCCAAGAAAATTCTTCTGGAGGACAGGGATGTGCCGACATCGGTGGTCGGGGACATATGCGGTTTCAGCGACAGGTCCAACTTCCACACCCAGTTTGTAAAACTGGTAGGCTGCTCCCCGAAGAAATGGAGAGAGACCGGAGGACAGCCGGAAAAGACTATCTGACCCGGATCATCTCTACCGGCTGCTCCTTCACTTCATCGAGCGGATGAGTCTGGAATTTCACCTTGGAAAAATTGACAGAAGCCATATCAATGCACCTTATAGTGGCGTTCCAGGCAGTCCTGTAATAGAATTTCAAGGCAGACTGATCGGAGGCGACAGTCCACTGGGTGGCACTCGGAAGACCCTCAGGAATATCGGATTTCTTATGTTCCAGACCTATCGGGATATTGAAGCTCTCAAGTATCTGGAAACACTGCATCACTGTCTCCGCTCCGGTCCCGGCCTGAGGCGTCGCGCTCTGGTAAAGAGCAGCCCTCACGAATCTGGAAGGAGGAGTGGCATCACCCGGAATGCCAAGGAATCCTGCTCCCGCACCGAACTGCTTGAGAGTCACTTCATCATTGAGCTTCTGAGGCTGCACGTTGCCTGTATACAGATTGACATAGTTATTGAGATTCTTCATCTGCCAGTCAAAATCCGGAGAATTGGTGAGGACACCCAGCCTGTTTTCATAGAATACAGGCCTGCCATCGATACATTCAAGCACCACCATCCTGCCTGACGGCTCTGAAATTCTCCAGTGTACAGTCCCTATCCTGCTGTCAAGAGAGACCAGATCGATTTTCTCAAAGGCCTCCTTCATCTCATCAATCGAGGAGAAGCTTGCCAGGACCCAGGACACGAACTGCATATCCGACAGAGTATTGGATTTGTTGGCAGGATCATATTCCACATATCTGCCATAGCCAGGGAAAAAGAACAGGCCTGCAGAAAGCCCTGTCTCGTTCATCCCTTCCACCACAAACTGAGGCTGGTCAGTACAGATGCCGACATATCCGTAGCGAGCCTGGAAGGACATCCCATCCGCTCCTGTGGGAGTGAACGAGATATGCTGATGTCCACGGGGGGCTATCACATAGCTGCTGTTCAATACGGAACCTCCCCACTCGGTTGTCCGGGCGACTATCCGGCTGCCGTCTTTTGCTGTCAGGGCGATTCCAGTGCAGGCATCCCCCTCATACGGGATTGCCGCCATAGCGGCAACCGCCACCATTAATACAATTATTCTTTTCATATCCCAGAAAATTTACGGAAAGATAGCAATTAAATATGCCAGCAGGAAATATTCCGCGCAAAATCTGTCTCTTGTAACAATATAATTTGTTACCTTTGTGTCCGGTACTAAACCTGATTTTTGATGGAATACAAGCTTGGAGAAAAAGCCCGTTGTGCTGTGATTGGATACGGAAGCTGGGCGACAGCCATTGTCTCCCTCCTTGTCAGGAACGAGAAGGAAGTGTGGTGGTATATACGCAACGAGGATGTACTTGAAGGCCTCCTCACAGAGGGAAGGAACAGGAAATACCTGAGTGACATAGAGTTTGACAAGAGCACCATCCATCCCAGCAAGGATATCGACGAAGTGGTGTCCAGCTCCAAGATAGTCATAATGGCCGCACCTTCCGCATACCTGAAGGATTTCCTTGCACCGTTGACTGTCTCCCTTGAAGACAAGTTCGTCATATCGGCCATAAAAGGGATAATCCCAGGAGACTATAAGACGGCGGCAGAATATCTGCACGACAGATACAATCTCACATATAAGCAGATAGGTATCATATCCGGACCCTCCCACGCCGAGGAGGTCGGCAGGAAGAAGCTGTCATACCTGACAGTAGTCTGCACGGATCCCGACAATGCCCATCTTATAGGCAGCAAACTGGCGACCGACTATCTGAAACTGTCGTACTCTACGGATATCTACGGGGTGGAGTACGCCGCCATAATGAAGAACATCTATGCGATATCGGTGGGGATAGCGACAGGACTCGGCTATGGAGACAATTTCAGGGCGGTCCTGATCTCAAGCTGCGCAAAGGAAATGACCAGGTTTCTGATGGAAAGTTACCCTGACCATCGGAACACGATGGATCCTGCATATCTGGGAGACCTTCTCGTCACATGTTACTCCAACTACAGCCGGAACAGGCGGCTGGGACAGCTGATAGGAAGAGGCTGCACAGTCAAGAGCGCCTTGAACGAAATGACAATGGTCGCCGAAGGCTACTTCGCATCCGACTGCATCAGACATATCAATTTCAGGCACAAGGTGGATATGCCCATAGCCGACATGGTCTACGACATACTGTACCGTAACGCCCTGCCGAGACAGAAGATGAGGGAACTTGCAACATTATTGTAACGCTATGGAGATAAGGAAAGAATATCTGGACAAGAGCGGAGCGGAAGTGTGGCAGATTGTAGTGGATTATGTGAAGAAGCACGGGAGTTTCACATCCGTGACTGGCATCCCCTACTCCGCTACATTCGTAGGCAGCTGTATATTCATAAAGGGAGGGACACCGGGAACGAAACGCGCAAAGGAAGGAGAATATCTCACCGGGAAGGACTTCATAGCCGCGTATGACGTAGTGAAGACACTTGACGAGATCAACACGGCCAAGGTGAAGCCTTTTATAAAGAGACAGCAGACACCGTTCATCGGACTGCTTGTCTGCTCCGGAGCGATAGAGCTATAGCCAGCCGGAACATTGCCACGCAAAATCGCAACAACTTGTTTAACAACATAATACAATGAAAAAGAAAATCATCATCGGAGCCATTATCACGGTCATCATAGTGCTTGTCGGCTTCATATATTTCCGCTTCTACTTCGTATTCGGGGAAGGAGTGAAGGCCGGAGACCTCAATTTTGTGGTCTATAAAGGTTATGTGTTCAAGACCTATGAAGGGAGAATGATCCAGGCAGGATTCAGAGGCGCGCAGAAAGGGACCGCAGGAAACACGATCCAGTCCTACGAATTCGATTTCTCCATTACGGACGAAGCGATAGCCGACTCCCTTATGCACTGCGGGGGCAAGACAGTGGAGCTTCACTACAAGGAATACCTCGGCGCCCTGCCGTGGAGAGGGAAGCAGAAATATATAGTTGATGGTATAGTATCAGTACGTTGAGAGTATGAAAAGATTCATTACTGCAGTCACCGCAACAGCCATTGCGGTGATTTCTTACGCCCAGGTACCGGGAGTGATAGAAAGGCATCCTGCCAATTCTCCGGAAGGCAGGATACTGACAATGGAAGAGACAATCCTGTCAAGGGATATCAGACCATCCCATCCTTGGTATCAGTGGCATGCGGACGGCAAGGGATACAAGGCTGTGAAAGGAGACAGGCCTTCATCCAGCCGGCCTGAATTCGAGGCATTCACCAGGGGGAACGGACTTTATCTGCGAGACAGCAGCGGGACAGTGATCCCGATAGCCGAAGATGCAGACCGGAATATAGTGTACGGGCAGATTGTAAGCAGGAACGAGTTCGGAATAACCAAAGGCACGTTCTGGTCCCCTGACAGCACCAGGCTGGCCTTCTACAGGAAAGACGAGAGCAATGTGACCACATTCCCTCTTCTGGACATCCGCACAAGGACAGGAGACCTTCTTCCGCTTAAATATCCTATGGCCGGAATGGACTCTGAAATACTGCGCCTGTGCGTCTACGACCTCGCATCCAGGGACACGCTGCATCTGAATGTGACTGATTTCGGTCCGGACAGGTACCTCACCGGCATAACCTGGTCCCCGGACAGCAGAAGCATTTTCATACAGGTCCTTGACAGGTCCCAGAAACATCTGAAGCTGAACAGATACAATGCCCTGACAGGAGAATTCGAGAAGACGATACTGACAGAGGACAACGAGAAATATGTGGAACCGCTGGATCCGCTCTACTTCGTGAAGGGCAGCGATGACCGGTTCATATACAGGACAGCCAACCGCGATGGGTACAGAAACCTGTATCTCTGTGATATGGACGGTGTCATATCAAGACTGACAACGGCCGATGCAGATGTCACATATCTTGACAATGATGGAAGATACGTCTATTACACATCCGCAGAAATCTCCCCTGCCGAGAACCACCTTTTCAGAGTGGATATGAAGAACGGGAAGAAGATCAGGCTCACTATGGATGAGGGCTGGCACAGGATCGACCTCAGCCCTGACTGCAGACAGTATCTGGACTATTTCAGCAGCATCAACAATCCATCACAGGTCAATCTCGGCTCGACCGACGGGAAGAGGACGGAAGTGCTGTATAAAGCCGATGACCCGACCGTAGCCTACGCATATACGGAAATCCTTTTCGGGACAGTGAAAAGCGCCGATGGCAGATATGACAACCACTACAGGCTCACCCTTCCGAAAGATTTCGACCCTGCCGTGAAATATCCGGTGATCGTCTATGTCTACGGAGGACCGCACGCACAGATGGTAAGAAACACTTTTCTTGCAGACATAGGACTGTGGGAGATGTATATGGCCCAGAGAGGGTATATCGTCTATGTACAGGACAACAGGGGGTCGCAGAACAGGGGGCTGGAATATGAACAGACAATCCACAGGCAGTGCGGACAGGCAGAGATGGAGGACCAGCTGGCAGGCGTGAAGATGCTCATTGATCTTCCGTTCGTCGACCGGGACCGTATCGGAGTACACGGGTGGAGCTACGGTGGATTTATGACAATCTCGCTGATAACCAACTATCCTGACATATTCAAGGTAGCTGTCGCAGGAGGGCCGGTAATCGACTGGAAATGGTACGAAGTAATGTACGGGGAACGCTATATGGAGACCCCTCAGTCCAACCCTGAAGGCTATGCACTGACAAGCCTGATAAACAGGGCTCCGGATCTGAAGGGCAGACTCCTGATATGCCAGGGGGCAGTGGACAACACAGTCGTATGGCAGCACTGCCTGAACTTCATCCAGACCTGTATAGACAACAATATACAGCTGGATTTCTTCCCGTACCCTACAGCTATGCACAATATGTTCGGTAAGGAAAGGGTGCACCTTATGGACAAGGTGACCGACTACTTCAACACATATCTGTAGACGGAGGAATAATGACAGAATAAGATTCAAGAAGATGAAAAGCATCAAGGAAATATACAAGATAGGCAAAGGGCCTTCCAGCAGCCACACAATGGGGCCGCACCGTGCAGCGAAGATATACCTTGCACATCATCCAGGAGCATCTGCATTCAGAGTGACCCTGTTCGGTTCGCTGGCAGCCACAGGGAAAGGGCACCTTACCGATACAGCGATAGAGGAGGCGCTGTCCACAGCGGGGAAAGTCAGCATTGACTGGCAGCCCAAGATATTCCTGCCGGCTCATCCTAATGCGATGAAGATCGCCGTCGAAGGGGATGACGGGGAGAAGATGGATGAATGGACATTCTACAGTGTCGGAGGCGGGGCAATAAAATGCGACCGGCTGGAGATAAACGACAGTCCAGACATATATCCGCTGAATACAATGACCGAACTGCTGGAATGGTGCAACGCCAACGGCAGGGCATACTGGGAATATGTCGACAGCATCGAGGATCCGGAGATATGGGATTATCTCGAGGAGGTGTGGAAGGCAATGCAGGCAGCTGTCGAACGCGGCATCGACCAGGAGGGGGCGCTTCCCGGACCGCTTCATATGCGCAGGAAGGCCGCGAACTATTTCATCCGCGCCGAGGGCTACAAGGATGTACTCAGGACGAGGGGGCTCATTTTCTCTTATGCACTTGCAGTAAGCGAGGAGAATGCCTGCGGAGGGACGATCGTCACTGCACCTACATGTGGCTCGTGCGGTGTGCTGCCAGGCGTACTGTACCACCTCAAGAAAGTCTATGATTACAGTGACAAGCGGATAATCAGGTCTCTTGCCACGGCAGCCCTTGTCGGTAACGTAGTCAAGCAGAACGCATCGATATCAGGAGCCGAGGTAGGCTGCCAGGGAGAGGTCGGCGTCGCCTGTGCAATGACGGCGGCAGCCGCCAACCAGCTGATGGGAGGAAGCCCTTCCCAGATAGAATATGCTGCAGAGATGGGACTGGAACACCATCTGGGAATGACCTGTGACCCGGTATGCGGACTTGTCCAGATTCCGTGCATCGAAAGGAATGCATATGCAGCGGCAAGGGCTCTTGATGCCAACATCTATGCCCTTTATACCGATGGTCTTCACAGAGTGTCGTTCGATCACGTGGTAAGGGTTATGAAACAGACAGGCAAGGACCTTCCGTCCCTGTACAAGGAGACCGGAGAAGGCGGACTTGCCAAGGAACTCCAGGCATCCAACATAATAAAATAACGATATGTTCAGAATAGGAATTATAGGCGCGGGACACATCGCCGAGAAAATGGCCGCCACCATAAACGGTATGCCGGATGTGGAAGCATATGCTGTCGCTTCGAGACAGTACGGGAAAGCTGCAGCATTTGCAGGAAGATTCGGGTTCACACGAGCCTACGGTTCTTACGAAGAGCTCGTTGAAGATCCGGCAGTGGATCTGGTATATGTAGCCACCCCGCATTCTCTCCACTATGACCACGTCAGGCTATGCCTCTCCCACGGGAAAGCCGTGCTCTGCGAAAAGGCCTTTATGGCGAATGCACGCGAAGCGGAAGAGGTTACAAGAATGTCGGAAGAGAATAATGTATTCCTCGCCGAGGCTATCTGGACAAGATATATGCCGTTCCAGAAGACTGTCAGGGATATTGTCTACAGCGGAGCCATCGGACGCCCTATGATGCTGTCTGCCCATCTCGGATACCCTGTTGCATCCAAAGAACGGATAATGCGTCCCGAACTCGGAGGGGGGGCCCTGCTTGACCTCGGTGTCTATGCCCTGAATTTCGCTCTTATGATGTTCGGGACCGACATTTCCAGAATGACCTCGAGCTGCATGAAGTCTGACACCGGAGTGGATCTGCAGAACAGTATCATTCTTGAATATTCAGAAGGTATGATAGCGGACCTCCAGTCGACCGCGCTCTGTGCAAGCGACCGTCAGGGCATTGTATGCGGAGACAGGGGCTACATTGTATGCGACAACATCAACAATATGCTCAAGGCCGAACTGTATGATGCAGGACATACGCTTATCGGTACATACAATGCTCCGACCCAGATAACAGGCTTCGAATATCAGGTCCAGGCCTGCATAGATGCCATCCGTGAAGGTATGATCGAGACCCCGTATATGCCGCACAGTGAAAGCATACGTGTCATGCGGATAATGGACAGCCTCCGCAGCTCCTGGGGAGTGCGTTTCCCGAATGACAGTAAATAAAGGGCCGGCAGCTACTCTGCAGGGGAATAATTGGCAGTCGCGGCAGCGGCCTTTCCGGCAGCCCTGGCGAAATTCTCTGTGCTGTCAGCATAGAGGATGGCCCGTGATGAATTTATCAGGAGCCCGCCGTGGTCATTCGCACCGTTCGCTATGACCTCCTCTGCAGAACCTCCCTGAGCACCTACTCCTGGCACAAGCAGGAAATTATCCGGACAGAAGGACCTGATCTCGGCAAGTTTGTCCGCCTTGGTGGCCCCTACGACAAACATCATATTGTCCGGAGTGGATATCGACATCATCTCTTCAATGACGGCCCTGTACAGAGGCTTGCCATCCTTCTCCGCCATCTGGAACTGGGCCGCGGAAGCATTGGAGGTAAGAGCCAGCACTATCGCCCATTTATCCTTGTATTCAAGAAACGGAGTGATGCTGTCCGCCCCCATATACGGAGCGAGGGTCACAGCGTCGAAATCCATTGTCTCGAAGAAAGCCTTGGCATACATCCTGGCAGTATTGCCTATATCCCCTCTCTTGGCATCCGCTATGATGAAAATATCAGGGTAGTTTGTCCTTATATGATCCACCGTCACCTCCAGAGCCCTCATCCCCTCAAGCCCGTAACATTCATAGAATGCCAGATTCGGCTTGTATGCGACACAGTAAGGTGCCGTAGCATCTATTATAGCCTTGTTGAACTCGATTATGGAACGAGCCTTCCCTTTGAACATCTGCCCCATGGCAGCCACTTCCCCTTTCTGCGCAAGCGACCTGATATGCTCCGGCATCTTCGCGAAGTCAGTATCAAGACCGACGCACAGCACTGTTCCTTTTTTCCGTATCTGTTCAAACAATCTGTCTCTGTTCATAAGATCTTATTTATTGTCATTTTCCTTCATAATACATATAGAACAAGGCTATGGACTCCATTCCCGCAAAAAGCTGGCTGAGAAGATAGCTCTCGTTAGGCGAATGGATAGTGTCCCTTTCAAGGCCGAACCCCATAAGCAGCGGATCAATACCGAGGATTCTCTGCAGATCGGCCAGAATCGGGATGCTGCCGCCTCCCCTGCTTGGGACAGGTTCGATGCCGTAGACTTCAGACATAGCCCGGGATGCCGCCCTGTAGGCCTTTGACGAGATAGGTATCAGGAAGCCGTTGCCACCGTGACACGGAGTGACCTCCACCTTTACATAGTCCGGAGCAATCGATTTGAAATGCTCCGTAAACAGGCGGGTGATGGTCTCGCTGTCCTGGTTCGGGACAAGCCGCATAGATATCTTGGCGTGGGCCTCGGATGGGAGGACGGTCTTCGCCCCCTCTCCGGTATAGCCGCCCCAGATGCCGTTGACATCGAGGCAAGGACGTATGCCGGTCCTTTCCAGGGTGGTATATCCTTTCTCCCCTTTCACCTCTCCTATCCCCAGGAACTTCTTGTATTCCTCCAGATCGAACGGAGCCCTCGCAAGCTGCTTCCTGTCATCATCGGAAAGGTCGACCACATCATCATAGAAACCCTTTACCGTTATGCGTCCATCCTTGTCTATCAGGGAGGATATCATATCGCACAGGACATTGACCGGATTGGCGACCGCTCCTCCATAGTGCCCCGAATGCAGATCCTTGTCAGGACCGGTGACCTTCACCTCGACGTACGAAAGTCCTCGCATCCCGCAGTTGATCGAAGGGACAGACTCCGATATCATAGTAGTGTCCGAGACAAGAATGATATCGGCAGCCAGCAGATCCTTGTGACTTCCGGCCCATTCCGCAAGCGATGGACTGCCGATCTCCTCCTCGCCTTCAAAAATGAACTTTACATTATGCTTCAGATTACCGGACCGCACAAGATATTCGAAAGCCTTGAGGTGCATAAATAGCTGCCCCTTGTCATCATTGGCCCCCCTTGCATATATGGCACCGTCACGGATTTCCGGTTCGAAAGGATCTGACTTCCACAGCTCTATCGGATCCACAGGCTGGACATCATAATGTCCATACACCAGCACCGTCGGAGCGTCATCGGAAAAATGCCTTGATGCAAAGACTACGGGATGACCTTTGGTCGGATACACCGCGGCATCATCCGCTCCGGCCTCCTTCAACAGTTCAGCCAGTCTGGCGGCACAGCGCTGCATATCCGGGCGATGCTCCTCCAGTGAACTAATGGATGGGATTCTCAGCAGGGAGAAAAGTTCATCGAAGAAACGGTCCCTGTTCTTCTCGATATATTCTTTCATAGTCCGGACTGTTTATTATATAAGATCATTCATCCGACAGCAGACCGTTACAGCCTTATGCCCACTCCTACATAGAACTGCCCGCGGTTGGCTGATGCGTGCTCAGCCAGATCCCCGGCATATCTGTTGACCATACCATAGTCATATCCGACCTTTATGTCCAGAAACCTGACCACCTGAAGACCGACACCTCCACCGATCATCACGTCGAAGCGTTTCAGCTGACCCTTGTCTTCAGACTGGAAATAGCTGTCCACCACCGACTGGAGTTCATCGGAGCTGGTCTTTATCTTCCCGCTATAATAATTGTAGGAGACCTCCCCGGCGATATCATGTCCAAGGAGCGATCCTGAAACAGAGATCTTGTCAGAAGAGGAGAGACCTATCTCGAACGTCGGGCCGGCAAAGACATAAAGCCTGAGCACATCCTTTGGAAGAAGATTGAAACCGACCTTGACGTGGACCGGTATTGCAAGGAAATTTTCCATATACGTCGTATTCGCGGCAAGCCCGGCGATTTCAGCTATATCCTCGGAACGGAGAAGATGCTGGTAGTATATCCCCGGCTGGATCGAGAGCAGATTGCCGATAAGCCTGATATTATGGTCGATTCCTGCAGCGAATCCGTTTGTGCCGGCCTTCTCCGAGCCTTCGGTACCCTCCACCCGGCTGTATGTGGTGGAATTCATATAACCTATATTCACACCGAACTGTGCGAATGCATCTGTACAGGCCGCAGCAACTGCCACCGCCAGCACGACAATCCTTAAATTAGCTTTCATAACTGTTCCGTTTAATTCTATGCAAATATGCGAAAAAATGTTCATTTGCACTACAGTTCCAGCACGGGAAGAGACAGATATCCGGCTTCTGGGAACTCCTTTGCCAGACGGGCCTTGAGATATTCCTTCGTATTTTCTGCTATCGTGCTGTCCTCCTCTTCCGGGAACATATTGAAGACCAGGGCTTCAAGGCGTATCCCCCTTGATTTCACGGCTTCAAGCGCGAGCAAGGTATGGCTT
Organism: Candidatus Cryptobacteroides intestinavium; assembly: GCA_017694845.1. GTDB lineage: Bacteria > Bacteroidota > Bacteroidia > Bacteroidales > UBA932 > Cryptobacteroides > Cryptobacteroides intestinavium. The sequence continues at coordinate 9,607 of JADIMI010000019.1, read as the reverse complement.
ATGCTGCCAAGCCGGCCGGAGGTTACGAATATGAGAGGATAACCTTTCTCCCTGACATAGTCAATGGTCAGCAGGGATACGGTGAGAGGGACCATAAGGCCGCCGGCCCCTTCCAGAAGCACTGCATCATAACGTTCACTGAGAATACGTGTCGCTGATTCTATTTTTTCAAAATCTATTTCCCTTCCATCTATCTCTGCCGCCAGATGCGGGGAACAGGGATAGGAGAAGATCTCAGGCATCGTCAGACGCTGCCTGTCCTCAGGAAGCATACCGCAGCCCATTATCTTTCTGTGAAGCTCTATGTCCTCCGAAAAACCGGTGTTTCCCGTCTGCACCAGCTTCTGGGTTATCGTCCGTCTTCCGGCAGCATTCCATTCCTTCGCCAGCCAGCCTGTCGCATAGCTCTTGCCTGCATCGGTATCTATTCCGCTTACAAAATATACATTGTCCTTCATAATTAATTATGCTTTTCATTGTTCCGAGACGACTTTCAGAAGAGCGGAGGTTAAGTATGACAGGTCATTGCTGTCAATTATAAAAGGAGGCATCACATATACAAGCCTTCCGAACGGCCTTATCCATACCCCTTCCTCTACAAAACGCTTCTGTATCGATGCCATATCGACCGGATCTTTCATTTCAATGACTCCGATAGCCCCGAGCACCCTCACATCCGCGACCTGCGGCAGCTGCCTTGCAGGGGCGAGCTCTCTCTTCAACTGTGACTCTATGGACATGACCTTTTCCTGCCACCCGCTGTCGAGAAGAAGCTGTACCGACGCCCTTGCCACGGCGCAGGCAAGCGGATTGCCCATAAATGTAGGTCCGTGCATAAAGGCATACGGATAATTGCCGGATATAGTATCGGCCACCCGGTCAGTCGCGATGACGGCGGACATTGTCATATATCCACCTGTCAGAGCCTTGCCGATGCACATAATGTCCGGCACCACGCCCGCATGCTCGTATGCGAACAGTTTTCCTGTCCTGCCGAACCCTGTGGCTATCTCGTCGAAAATCACAAGAATGCCCCGTTCCCTGCACAGCTTCGCCGCTTCCACAAGATATCGGGGATGATAGAACCACATACCTCCGGCGCCCTGGACGACAGGCTCGAGGATCAACGCAGCTATCCCGTCGCCGTATCTGTCCAGCGTCTCCTTCAGAGGCGCTGTATCTTCCGGATCCCACCGGCCATCAAACCTGCTGCGGGGCCGGGGAACGAAATGTCTCACAGGCAATGCACTGCCGAAAATACTGTGCATTCCGGTGACAGGGTCGCAGACAGACATTGCATTCCAGGTATCTCCGTGGTAGCCTGAACGGATGGTCACGAAATCAGTCCTTTTCGACTGGCCTCGCGCATACTGGTACTGGACTGCCATCTTCATTGCCACTTCCACGGCGACGGAACCGCTGTCGGCATAGAATATATGCGTCAGCTCCCCGGGCAGGATATCCAGAAGGAGTCTTCCGAGAGCTATTGCCGGGTCATGGGTAAGTCCGCCGAACATCACGTGCGACATTCTGCCGAGCTGTTCCTTTACCGCCATATCCAGCACCGGATGGCTGTATCCGTGCACCGCACACCACCATGATGACATTCCATCGACAAGCTCTGTCCCGTCTTCCAGAATGATACGGCAGCCTCCGGCTGACTTCACCTTGTATGCAGGAAGGGGGTCGGTCGTGGAAGTATATGGATGCCACAGATGGTCTCTGTCAAAACTGTCAGTCACTTTTCCGCAATCTGCATTTCCCATATCAGAATTCATATCCGGCCTCCTCTATCCTCTTTATGTTTGTAGCAATATCCTCTCCGGCAGTAGTCAGCATATCCCCGAGAATCGCGGAGTTGATTCCTGCCCTGTATGCACGCACCATCGTCTTTCCGCTGAACCTGGCCACCCCTCCCGCAAAGCGGAGATAGGCATCGGGAAGAATCAGACGGAACAGTGCGACACATCTCAGCACATCTTCGTCATCTATAGGCGGCATATTCTCCAGAGGCGTTCCCTTGACCGGGCACAGAATGTTGATCGGCACCGACATAGAACCTATACTTTTCAGGGTGAAAGCCAGCTCTACCCGCTGGAGTTCCGTCTCCCCCATTCCTATAATGCCTCCGCTGCAGATCTCGAGCCCTGCATCCCGGGCCGCTTTCAATGTATCGATCTTCTGCTTCTGGCTGTGTGTCGTGCATAATGTACCATAGAAAGACGGAGCGGCCTCCAGGTTGCAGTGGTATCTTGTAATGCCTGCCTCCCTGATCCTTTCAAGCTGTCCCCTGTCAAGCAGCCCGGATGACATACAGAGAGATATACCGCACTCTCTGCGTATCCTGCGGGCCACTTCGCATAACCTGTCAACATCCCTGTCGGACAGGCTCCTGCCGCTCGTGACGAACGAGAACCTCCCGATACCGTGGTCACGGGACAGCATAGCCGCCCGTATGATCTCATCATCCGGCTTGAGAGGATATTCCGCCGCACCGGTATGATAACGCGCCGACTGGGCGCACCAGTGGCAGTCTTCCGGACACCTGCCGGACCTGGCGTTGATTATGGAGCACGTATCGAATTTTCTCGGGGCGCATGACATTGTCACCCTTTCCGCCGCAGCAAGAAGGTCATCTGTCCGGGCATACGAGGAAAGAGCCTCCGCCTCGCTCTCTGTCAGACCGTTACCGGACGACACTATCATTTCGGCCAGCATGTCCGGGGTATATAATCTATTCATCTCTTGTAGTTCAAGCCCGGCAAATATAGAAATTATCCTGAAGTTTCTCCACTGTCAGGCCAATGAAATTGTCGATGACAAGACCTGCATACGGAGCCACGTCCTCGCGCGCATTGGTGGTAGCCAGGGCGATTACATTGCCTCCTGAATCCTTCGCCGCCTGCAGGCCGTTGAAAGAATCCTCGAATATGAACGTATTTCCGGGAAGCGTCCCGAATACATTCATTCCCATTATATAGCAGTCAGGAAATGGCTTCGACCTGGTGAAATCCTCTCCGGTGAAGATATGTGTCACAAGAGACTTTATTTCGGGATGCGCCATATAGACATTCCGCATCTTCGACCTGTCCGAGCTCGTGACTATGGCTGCCGGACACCCCCGCCTTTTCAGGTCTTCGAGGAACTCCTCCGCCCCGGGGATATAGCTGTAGTCCATCTCCCTTTCAAAGACATCAAGCCTCGCCCTGATCTCGTTCTGCAGCGCTTTATCACCCGGGAAATACGTATCGAAAATACGGGGAAGCGTCTGTCCCTTGATCCTGTTCCCGAATTCCCTGTCTGAAAAATATCTGTCTCCCAGTTCGTCCCACAGCACCGAATACTGTCCCTCGGTATCGAATATGACCCCGTCCAGGTCAAAAAGGAATGCATTTCTGTCCATATCCATCGCAAAAGTCTCCGTTATCCAATAGCAAAAATATGCCGGCAAAGATAATATTATTGAGTAAAAGAACTATATTTGTAAGGTTATGCTTACCCTCAGTAGACTCATTATAGACACGCATGATGACTATGATCCGTGGGCGGATATAGTCGTCGGATTCACCGATGACAGGGAGTTCGTGATCAGGTTTGAATATAAGGACTACGATGACAGGAGCAGGGATTACCTCCTGTCCGCCTATATCGATTTCGACAACGCCATAAGGCTCTCAAGGCAGCTCAGGATATCCTTGCTGGAACTGCCCGACTGCATAGAGAAAGAGTTCGGAGGCCCGCTGGACAGATGCACGGCCGGAGAAGTAAAGGACACCTTTGACGAGATTCTCGACTTCATCGGGAGCTACAGGATCCGTTACAGGATACGGAAAGAGAAAAAGCAGGATCCGGAAAGATAGTCACCGGACGCCTCCATCCCCTGAATCCGCCGTATCAGGAGCGATCGCCGGAATGTCATCTATATCGGTGAGCTGGGGGATCGGGTTCTTCCCGCTCTGCCGGGCCCCAAGTTTCTGAAGCTTGGCACAGGTCCCTGTAATGCTCTGCCGGCCAGTGGACAGTTTCGCCCCTGCATCATCATACGCCTTCCTGGCAGACTCAAGAGACTTGCCGATGGCATCGAAATGCCTTATGAACTGCCCTACGCGGTCCAGCATCTCATTGGCAAGGCTGTAGACTTTCTCGTGGTTCTCGGCCTGGGCTATCTGCGTCCAGGTCTGGTCGATTATACGCAGGGCGGCGAAGAGAGTCTGCTCGTCAGCGATGAATACATTCCTGTCCATCGCCCTGCGCCACAGGTCAGGGCAGCTGTCGAGGGCTGTCCACAGGGCCCCCGTATGAGGGACAAACATTATGACATAGTTCATCCTCACTTTAGGCGGCTGTATATATGAGGAATAATCCTTTGCGGAAAGCTCCCTGACGTGCTTCTCTATACTGTCGATGTGCGCCTTGAGGAACTTCCTTCGGTCCTCTTCCGTCTCTGCATTCACATAGTCATTGAATGCCGCCAGAGACACTTTGGAGTCTATGATCACATCCCTGCGGGTGTCGAGATGGAGGATTATGTCAGGACGCAGCGTCGTCCCTGCTTCCGTCCTGACGACATTTCCGGAAGCATCCCTGATTACAGGCTGGACATCATAGTGGACTCCCGGAGTCAGTCCCAGAGACTGGAGCAGGCCATCCAGCACCTTCTCGCCCCAGTCTCCCTGGACCTTGGTCCCGTATCTGAATGCCCGTGCCAGTTCATCCGCACTCTTCCTTGCCGCCTCGCTCTGCCGCATCATATTCTCGGCCGCCGTCTTCATCTCCGCACTTATCTCAGTCTGCTTCAATTTATTCTCATCCAGTGTCCTTCTCATATTCTCTATGGTCTCCTTCAAAGGATTGACTATCTGCCCGAGATTGGTGTTGGATGACTTCGAAAATTCTTCCTGCCTCTGTTTCAGCATATCATCCGTCGCTGTCCTTACATGTGCGGTCACTTTCTGCATAACCTCATCAAAGCGGGCCTGCAGGGCAGACATCGCTTCATTATGGCGTTTCTCCTGTTCCGCCAGTCTGTCCGAACAGGCCTTGTCTTTTGCGGCAAGGGAATTCATATACACGGCATCCGCCGCTTCAAGGGCCTTCTGCCTCTGCCTCTCGGCCTCTTCCTTGAATGCGGAGATCCGCTCCGCCGACTCCTTTCTGATCTCCTCGACCTGCCTCACCGCCGCATCGAGCTGCGAACGCAGCACTGCGGATTCCGTCTCGGCCGCCTGCTTCCTGATGCGCGAGACAAAAAATGAAATCAAATACCCGATAATGAATGCCGATACGGCAGAAATCACTATTTCCATCTTCAACTGTGTTACACAAACGAACTGTTCCGGGCAAATATATGAAAAGTATGACCAACATCATATAATAACCCGTTTATATACAAAAAATTTTCCGTATATTCGCGGCGGTTTTCAGAAAATTCTAAAACGGTTTTATAATGTCAAACAACATTACTTTGAAACGCGGGCTGGACATCCCTATCGCGGGGGAGGCGGCCCAGAAGATCAAGAAGGCAGTCGTGCCTGACGTTGTTGCCATAAAGCCTACCGATTTCAGGGGCCTCCTTCCGAAGCTCCTGGTCAAGGAAGGGGACAGCGTCCTGGCAGGAACTCCCGTGATGGCAGACAAGCTGACACCGGGTATCGTCTTCTCTTCTCCTGTGAGCGGCACCGTCCAGGCAATTGTCAGAGGAGAGAAAAGGAAACTGCTCGAGATCCGCATCAAGGCCGATGAGACACAGAAATATGTGGATTTCGGCGTACAGAAAGTCAAGGACATGTCTGCCGACCAGATCAGGGAGGCACTGATGAAGAGCGGACTGTGGCCTGCTCTCATCCAGAGACCTTACGGGGTGCTGGCCAATCCTGAAATCAGGCCGAAGGCCATTTTCGTCTCTGCATTCTCGACGGCCCCTCTCGCTGCGGATGTCGACTATGTACTCAGGGATGAGTTCGACAACGTACAGACTGCTGTAAACGCCCTTGCGAAACTCACCGATGGAGGCGTCCACGTGTCATTCAGCAGTGTCAACTACAACGGCACTCCTTTCCACAAGCTCGAGAATGTCATCCAGCACACCTTCACAGGCAGACATCCGGCCGGGAATGTAGGTATCCAGATCCACCACATCTCCCCTGTCCGGAAAGGCGAGACCGTATGGACTGTCTCTGTGCTGATGCTCGCTGCCATAGGCAGACTGCTCAACACCGGGAAATACGATATGACACGCCGTGTAGCTGTCACTGGTCCTAAAGCGGTCGATCCGTCTTACGTAACGGCTCTTCCGGGAATGGCAATGTCGGATATCAGTGAATTCTACGACAATTCAGCCGATGACATCCGCTTCATAAGCGGAGATGTGCTCACGGGCACCAATGTCGGCAAGGACGGGTTCCTCGGATTCTATGACAACCAGGTGACACTGATAAAAGAAGGCAGGGAATACGAGATGTTTGGCTGGGCGAAACCGTTCAGGTCACACCTGTTCAGCGCATCGCACACCTACTTCTCCTGGCTGACTCCGAACAGGAGATACGATATGGACACCAACCTGCACGGAGGAGTCCGCGCATTCCTGATGAATGATGTATACGGCAAGGTGCTTCCTATGGATATCTTCCCCGTATATCTGACGAAGGCCTGCATTGCAGGAGACATCGACAAGATGGAAAAATACGGAATATATGAGGTCCTGGAGGAAGATCTCGCCCTCTGCGAGTATGTATGTCCTTCAAAGATCGACATACAGGCTATAATCTCGGACGGGATCAGCCTTATGATGAAAGAAATGGCATAAAGAAAGACAGGAAGTTATGAACGGATTAAGAAAATTGACTGACAAGATCAAGCCGGCCTTCGGGAAAGGCGGCAAGCTCGGATTTCTCCACTCGACTTTCGATGCTTTCGAGACATTCCTTTTCGTTCCTGACACCGTGACAAAGCGCGGTGCCCACGTAAGGGACAGCGTCGACCTCAAGAGAATCCTTATAATCGTAGTACTCGCCCTCGTTCCCGCAATGCTTTTCGGTATGTGGAACACAGGCTACCAGCACAGCAACGCCTTCGGCCTCGACTGGGGCTTCTGGCAGATGTTCTGGTACGGACTGGTCAAGGTGATACCTCTATATCTGGTATCATATATCGTCGGACTCGGCATCGAGTTCATCTCAGCGCAGATCAAAGGTCACGAAGTGAGTGAGGGATACCTTGTATCAGGTATGCTCATACCTCTGATCGTGCCTGTCGATGTCCCGCTGTGGATGCTAGCCATTGCCGTGGCCTTCGCTGTAATCCTCGGCAAGGAAGTATTCGGAGGCACAGGAATGAACATCTGGAACCCGGCCCTTCTCTGCCGTGCATTCCTCTTCTTCTCGTATCCGAGCAAGATGTCCGGAGACACAGTATGGACCGGAGGGCTTTCAAGATATCTTTCCGAAGGCACTGCATACGCCACCAACGGAAACGGACTGGTAGATGCATTCTCTGGAGCCACTCCTCTCGCCCATCCTTCGATTGAAGGACTCCAGCAGGCAGGAACCAGCTTTATGGATCTTTTCATAGGCACTGTTCCCGGTTCTGTCGGAGAGACTTCGGTTATAGCGATCCTTATCGGAGCCATCATCCTGATCTGGACAGGTGTCGCAAGCTGGAAGATAATGCTGTCCTCTGTGATCGGAGCCCTGGCAATGGGCTATCTCGGATATGCATGCGGAGTGACCGACCTGCCGGGCTACTATCAGCTTGTTCTCGGAGGCTTCGCGTTCGGTACAGTGTTCATGGCTACCGACCCTGTGACCTCGGCCCAGACCGAGACAGGCAAGTGGATCTATGGATTTCTTGTCGGAGCCCTCACTGTCACTGTCAGGCTGTTCAACCCTGGATATGTCGAGGGAATGATGCTCGCCATCCTCCTGATGAACACATTCGCACCGCTGATTGACTACTATGTCATAGAAGGGGCTATCAAGAGAAGAGAGAAAAAAGTCAAAGTCGCATAATATAATAGGTATGAATACTAACGGAAATACATATACAGTGATATATTCGACCGTACTGGTGGTACTGGTCGCAGCGATTCTCTCTTTCGTCGCAATGTCCCTGCAGGGCAAGCAGAACGAGAATGTCAAGATGGAGACGATCTCCAAGGTCCTTACGGCTGCGGCAGAATCCGATCCGTCAGTGACAATCGATGAGACGACGAACGTAATGCAGATGTACGCCGATATGGTGACCGCCGCATTCTTCGTCGATGGCTCAGGCAAGGAAGTGGAGACAATGGAGCTCGGAAAGGATGACCTGAAGAAGATCGAGGTCCCTACAACAGCCGATCTCAAGAAACAGAACGACCTTCTGAAAAAGATCGATGGAGGAGAGACCGACCTCCTCGGACAGCTCAGGCTGCCGGTGTTCATCTTTGATATCAACGGGACCGAGATAAGGGTGATCCCTTGCTATGGAGCCGGACTGTGGGGGCCTATATGGGGCTATCTGGCAGTTGCGGCTGACGGAAAGACCATAAAAGGTGCCATTTTCGACCATAAGGGAGAGACCCCGGGACTGGGAGCGAAGATTGCTGAACCAGCCTTCTATGACAAATTCATAGACAAGGCATTTTCCGATGCAGACACCAAGTTCGCTGTCGTGAAGGGAGGAAATCCGGACAACCCGAATACAGTGGATGCCATCAGCGGAGCCACCATCACTTCACAGGCTCTCGGAAAAGGAATCAACCTTTGGGTGAAATATTACGAGCCTTATCTCAAAACCGTTGCCAAGGCAGCAGTGAAAGCATCTGTGGCAGTTCAGGCCGCCGACGGGACTGAGGTCATGACAACCAATACAGAGGAGGAATAGCAATGAAAGAAAAGATTAACTGGAAAGAAGTACTTCTGCAGCCGATATTCAAGGGCAATCCTGTAACAGTCCTTGTCCTCGGTATATGTTCCTCTCTCGCTGTCACTGTCCAGCTTGAAGGAGCAATGGTGATGGGACTGTCAGTGATTATCGTGACAGGACTGTCCAGTTTCGTGGTCTCCCTTCTTAGGAATTCAATCCCTAACAGGATCCGTATCATAGTGCAGCTTGTCGTTGTCGCCCTGATGGTGATCCTGGTGGACCAGTTCCTCAAGGCATATATGTACAGTGTCAGCAAGGCACTTTCGGTATATGTCGGACTTATCATAACCAACTGTATCGTGATGGGGCGAATCGAGGCATACGCTCTCGGGAACAAGCCGCTTCCTTCACTTCTTGATGGTCTGGCAAACGGAGCCGGATATGCGCTGATACTTATCGTAGTGGCATTTTTCAGAGAGCTGCTGGGCTCCGGCACCCTGTTCGGAGTCAGAATAATCCCTGAATCATTCTATGCTGCAGGATATATGGACAACGGGCTGGTGATACTGCCGCCGATGGCTCTGATACTTCTCGGACTGATAGTATGGGTGCAGAGGAGCATACAGAAAGATCTTCAGGAAAAATAACATCAAACTCGAATCGAAATGGAATATATAAGTCTATTTGTAAAGTCAATCTTCGTTGACAACATGATATTCGCCTACTTCCTGGGAATGTGTTCCTATCTGGCGGTATCAAAGAA
>JADIMI010000080.1 GCA_017694845.1 Candidatus Cryptobacteroides intestinavium | reverse complement strand
TTCTCAAAGGCGTCTGCAAGTAAACTTGCATTGCTCTCGGCTTCTGCGATATTTGGCCTGGCGGCCACATATACTGTTCACGCCTCGGCAATCGCAAGTAAACTTGCATTGCTCTCGGCTTCTGCGATATTTGGCCTGGCGGCCACATATACTGTTCACGCCTCGGCAATCGCAAGTAAACTTGCATTGCTCTCGGCTTCTGCGTATATTTGCAGGTGCTATAATATAAAGGTATATGACGATGGTGCTGGCTCTGTTCGGATTCCTCAGGCTGTCCTTGCTGGACGTGCTTGACATCCTGCTGGTTGCGCTGATAATCTTTCTGCTGTTCCGGTGGCTGTGGGGGTCATCCGCCTGGAGCATATTCATCGCCATCCTGTCTCTGTACCTGATCAGGTTCGTGGTGACAGTACTCAATATGAGACTTACCGCCACCATTATGGATATGGTGCTCGATGTCGGCGTACTGGCCCTGATTGTCATATTCCAGCCTGAAATCAGACGATTCCTCACAAAGCTCGGCAACGGCACAAGAGTCAGCGCGCACAGCAACAATCTTATGAACAGGCTGTTCCGTAATGTCAACCGGGGATCGATGGACAGTGATGCGGTCAACGAGGTGACGGAAGCCTGCCGGAGAATGTCGGAATCAAAGACAGGTGCCCTGATAGTCATCCCGCACTCCACCCCGCTGGATGACATAATCTCTACAGGCGACAGGATAGATGCAGCCATACACCGGCGTCTGATAATGAACCTCTTCTTCAAGAACTCACCGCTCCACGATGGGGCAGTGATCATAAGCAACAACCACATAGTGGCTGCCCGCTGCACACTGCCGATCACAGAGAAGACGGATATCCCGCCAAGCTTCGGAATGCGCCACAAGGCGGCGATAGGCATAACAGAAGAAACCGATGCAGATGCCATAGTCGTTTCCGAGGAGACCGGCAACATTTCGTTCGTAAGGAGAGGGAACGTAACCCGCATCAACAACATCAATGAACTCAAGCTGCTGTTAAGCAACTCTTTATCAGACAACAAGGATGAAGGAAGGGCAAGAAATGGAAGAGATACAGATTGACACCAGGCTGGAGCAGAAACTCGGCTTTGACAGGATAAGGAAGGCGGTATCGGACCGCTGCTCGACAGAATATGCCGCCGCCAGGGTGGCAGAGGAGACTTTCTCGACAGACATCGAGGAGATCCGCCGGCGGCTTCTCCTTGCTGACGAAATGAGACTGATCGTGATGTTCGAGGAAAGTTTCCCGACCAACGGATACATCGACTGCCTCGGGTTCCTGAAACCGCTCGGACAGCCATCATCCGCCATCGACATATCATCATTGCGCAAGCTCAGGACAATGCTCGAGACCCTGTCGAAGGTGACGCACTTCTTTACCGGCATCAGGGACGGGATCTATCCCAATCTCAAGAAGATGTCGGAGCCGGTGGCCAGATTCCCGGAAGTGCAGCAGCGGATCGATGAGATACTTGACCGTTTCGGGGATGTCAGGGACAGCGCATCCCCGGAACTTTACGATATCAGGAAGAGTCTCAAGGAGAAGGAAGGCGCGATCTCGAGAAGGATCGGCGCGATACTGAAAAGAGCACAGGAAGAAGGCATTGTAGACAGCGATGCAGGCATATCGGTCCGGGACGGGAAAATGCTTATCCCGGTACCCGCAGGTAACAAGAAAAAGATACCGGGATTCATCTATGACGAATCGGCATCAGGCAAGACTGCATTCGTGGAGCCGGCCGAAGTGGTGGAGCTCGACAACCAGATCAAGGAACTTCATTTTGCCGAAGGCAGGGAAATATTGAGGATACTGCTGGCTTTCAGCGATTTCATCCGTCCTTATGTCCCGGACCTCGTATCTGCCGCCGAATATCTCGGAGAGATAGACTTTCTGATGGCCAAGGCCAATGTCGCCCTCGACATCATCGCAGGAATGCCGGTAATATCGGAAAACGGGGAAATGAACCTGAGGAAAGCCCGGCACCCGCTGCTTGAGAAAGCGCTGAAAAAAGAGAGGAAAGAGATTGTCCCGCTTACCGTCAGCCTGACACCGAAAAAGCACATACTGCTGATATCCGGGCCGAACGCCGGCGGCAAGTCAGTATGTCTCAAGACAGTAGGGCTGCTGCAGTATATGTTCCAGTGCGGAATGCCCGTACCTACATCAGAGACATCGGAGCTCCCGGTGTTCGACAGGATAATGGTCAGCATCGGGGATGACCAGTCCATAGACAACGACCTCAGCACCTACAGTTCTTTCCTCGCGGATATGAAAAGAATGCTGGAGCAGGCCGACAGCCGGTCGCTGGTGCTGATAGATGAATTCGGCTCAGGCACAGAGCCGGCAGCCGGAGGGGCCATAGCCGAAGCTATACTGAACGAGCTGGACAGGAGGGGGACCTACGGGGTCATAACCACTCACTATACCAATCTGAAACTTTATGCTTCCTCCGGTGAGACAGGAGTCGTCAACGGGGCGATGATGTTTGATGTCAAGAACATAGCACCTCTCTTCAAATTGGAGATGGGACTTCCGGGCAACTCGTTCGCATTCGAGCTGGCCAGGAAGATGGGGCTTCCCGAAACCATAATAAAGGATGCGGAGAACAGGGCCGGAGAGGAATTCGTCGGGATCGAACGCAACCTCAGGAAGATAGCCAGAAACCGCAAGGCACTGGACGAAAGACTCGAGAAGATAAGGCATACGGACAGGACTCTCGAGAGCATCACAGACCGGTATCAGAAAGAGCTCCTTGACATACGCAACCTGAGAAAAGAGATACTGGATCAGGCGCACCGGGAGGCGGATGAAATCATAAAGGGAGCCAACCGGCAGATTGAAAACACAATACGGACCATCAAGGAATCCCAGGCCGAGAAAGACACGACTAACGAAGCACGCAAAGAGCTTCAGGATTTCGTCTCGGCCCTCGCCCGGAAAAAAGAGCAGGAAAAGAAGGAAAGGGATGACTACATAGAGAAGAAAATCCGCCAGATAGATGCGAGAAAAGCCAGGGAAAGAGAGAAGAAAGCGAAGAGAGCCAGCGAGCGGGAGAGGCGGGAACTGGAAGAGAGGCAGGCAGAACAGGAAAGGATGGATGCTTTCCGCAACGCCCCGCTCAAGATCGGGGAGAAAGTAAGGATAAAGAGCAACGGGATGGTGGGGGAAGTGGCGCTTGTATCATCCAAGTCAGTCACTGTAAATATCGGCAATATCAGCAGCAAAATGTCCCCGGACAAGGTGGAGAGGATCACATCAAACGAATTCCGGGATGCCGTGAAGGAGACGGCGAAATCATTCACGGTGACCAGGACGGACGCATCGATAACCGAGAGGAAGCTCAATTTCCACCCGGAGATCGATGTGAGAGGAGAGCGGGTGTCGGATGCAATCGAAAAGGTCTCGCGGTATATAGATGATGCCATAATGCTTAATATGGGCAGCGTAAGGATAATCCACGGTAAAGGGACAGGAGCATTGAGGGAAGAGATTCAGAGATACCTGAGGACCGTGCCAGGTGTGGCGGCGGTATCAGACGAGCACATACAGTTCGGAGGGACGGGTGTAACTGTCGTCACACTGGAATGACCTGAAGGTATAATAGCGAGTCCGTATGCAGAAACAGAAAAGAGATGGCGACAGGAAAGGAGAAGAGAGACACCGGCAGGAGAGGGGAAGATGAAGCATGCCTCTTCCTTATGGGGAAAGGACATACAATCCTTGAACGGAACTGGAGATGCGGGCACCTGGAAATAGACATTATATCTATGGACAGAGATGGAATACATTTTGTGGAGGTCAAGACCCGCCGTCCGCCTATGCAGGCAGAACCTCAGGAAAGCGTGACGGCAGGCAAGCAGAGGAAGATAGCCGCAGCAGCGGCAAGATATCTCGCCGGGAAAAAGGACGGTCCCGGAGAGGCGGAATGCAGGTTTGACATCATTGCAGTCACCATAACAGGAGAACAGGCAGAAATCAGGTATTACCCCGATGCCTTCTATCCTGTCTCTGTGTGAAACGGAAGAAGACAGAACATATAAAACAGGCAGAAATGCTACCCGACAATATGAACAGAAACCACTATTGCATCATTATGGCCGGCGGTGCCGGCACAAGACTATGGCCGATAAGCCGCACGGATTTTCCGAAACAGTTCATTGAAGTAGGAAATACCGGGAAGAGTTTCCTCAGGACCACATACGACAGGTTCGCGGGCTTCTTCATCCCGGAAAACATCATAGTAGTCACAAACTCACGCTACAAGAATCTCGTAAAGCAGCAGATACCGGAACTGGATGACAGCAATATACTTGCCGAACCATACAGCCGCAATACCGCGCCTTGTGTAGCATATGCGACATATACCCTCCTCAAGAGGAATCCGGACGCGGCAATGGTCGTGACTCCTGCCGACCATCTCATATTCGATGAGGACAAGTTCCGGGAGACCATAATAAACGCCCTCGACTATGCCGCCAGGGAGAAGGTGCTGATGACTATCGGGCTTATGCCCACCAGACCTGACACAAACTACGGATATATCCAGGTCACAGGAGGGAAGAACGCCTGCCACGCCGACAAGGCTGTCAAGGTCAAGACTTTCACCGAAAAACCGGATGCAGACCTCGCCCGAGTATTCGTGGACAGCGGGGAATTCCTGTGGAACTCCGGGATATTCGCCTGGACAGCTCAGTCCATAAAGGAAGAGATGGAAAAATATCTTCCGGAAGTGACAAGGCTGTTCACCGGCTGGGAGAAGACGCTCGGCAGCAAGGCAGAAGAGGATTTCATAGCAAGGGTATATACGGACTGTCTCAATATCTCCATCGACTATGCAGTCATGGAGAAGACCGACAGGGCGTGGCTATATCCGGCTACATTCGGATGGGCAGACATAGGATCCTGGGAATCCCTCCAGGAATTCTATCCGTACAAGGACACTCTCGGAAATGCAGTCATAGCGGAAAAGACTCTCACTTCGGAGAACCATAACAGCATCTTCATCTCGAATGCACGGAACAAGCTTGTCGCCATCAAGGGACTGAAAGACTATATGGTCATAGACACGGATGATGTGCTGCTCATATGCCCGAAGAACGACAAGTCATTCAAGGACTTCATGGCAGGGATAGCAATGCCGGAATATGAGAAATACCGTTAAAATCAGAAATATATGGAACTGGAGAAACAGATTCAGGCGGATATAATATCCGCAATGAAAGCAAAAGAGACTGTCCGTCTCGCCGCCCTCAGGGGCATCAAAGCCGCAATACTTCTGGCAAAGACATCCGAAGGAGGCAGCGGAGAAGTAAGCGATGCCGAGATAATAAAGATCATTCAGAAACTGGTCAAGCAGAGAAAGGAGAGCGCCGAGATCTATTCTTCACAGAACAGGCCTGAGCTTGCCGAGAACGAACTCGCCGAAGCCTCGGCGATGGAAGTATATCTTCCAAGACAGCTCAGCGAGGCTGAAGTGGAAGCGGAACTGGAAAAAATCATAGCTGAAACAGGAGCCGCACAGCCATCCGATATGGGCAAGGTAATGGGCGTCGCAACAAAACGTCTTGCAGGACAGGCTGATGGCAGACTTATCTCCACTCTTGTAAAGAAACTCCTTGCAAGATAGACAGTTCCGCCCTTCAGAAACGTATCCCCATCAAATGACGGGCATACGGAATGACCAGAGATGGAGCCTGCTTCCTGAGAAGCAGGCTCTTCATATATTCCATATAAGGCTCGCTATGACAGAAATAGGCATAAAGTCCCTCGCAAAGGGAATTCTTCCTGCAGCCGTCCGACCCCACAGCAAACCTGTGCTTCGGACATTCTCCGCGACAGGCGAAATAAAACCTGCAGCGAAGGCACTCCACCGGCAGGGAATTACGCTTGTCCAGTCCGAACTGAAGCCTTTCCCTGGACATATATATGTCCTTTATGTGAGTCTGTCTGATATTGCCGAGAAGATATTCAGGGTAGACAAAGTGGTCACACGGGTAGACATCCCCGTTCCTCTCGACCACCAGGGCATCCCCGCAGGTCTCGCACATTGAACAGACACCGGGGCGGACTCCGCACCATTGCGCCAGGGTCGCATCGAACATCTGCACAAACACCCGCCCGACATCCCGTATCACCCACTCGTCAAAAATATCGCACAGGAATTTCCCGTAGCCCGCTGCAGAGACAGACCATGGCGCAAGTGACGCCCCTTCAGTCTCAGGAGACACTATCACAGGCCTGTGATAATCCGGTCTGTCGACTATATGCTCCACAGCAGGAAGGAACTGCATATATGCAGACTTCACCTTGTCTCTGAGGAATCTGTACACTTCTCCTCCCCTGTTCTCGCACAGGCTGTTCACGACACTGAGGGTGTTGAACTCCACGCCTGCGGAGCGGAACATAGACACTGCATCCATAACCTTTCTGAAAGTAGGCCCTCCGCCACGTGTCCGTCGGAAAGCATCGTGTATGTCTTCCGGACCATCAATGGATATTCCGACAAGGAACCCGTTCTCCGCGAACAGATCACACCATTCCTCATCCACCAGAGTGCCGTTCGTCTGGATAGTGTTCTCTATCTTCCTGCCATCCGCATACTTCTTCTGGAGCGCCAGAGCCTTCCTGTAGAAATTCTTTCCCATAAGCAGCGGCTCTCCTCCGTGCCAGTTGAACAGCACTGTATCGGCGGAGTTTGCCTCGATATATTGCCTGATATACATTTCCAGGAGATCATCAGGCATCGGGACATTCCTGCCGCCATACTGGACAGCCTTATCCAGATAGTAGCAATATGTACAGTCAAGGTTACAGCTCGAACCGGCCGGTTTGAGCATCGTCACAAACGAAACCGGAGAGACCAGTTTCTCTGCATCTTCAAGCGTGAATATCTCTTTCCCTTTCATTACATACGGATAGCTGACAAATATAATGATATTTTCAATGACAACCGGTCTGTATACGCATATCAGAATTAAAAGTAAGGCAGGACGGCCCTCACGGGCGGCCCTGCCGCGATAATGTGTGTATCAGTAAGAAATGTGTTTCAATGATTGTCAAAGGATCCGTAATAATCCTCAATAAAATATACCCCCGGGACAATGTCATAGAGTCTGTGCACCTCATAGAAGAACGAGCCGGATGTCTGCGTCTCCGTATAAAGCACCGTAGTCTTATATCCGCCATCGGAAGGGTCCACGAAATAGAAATTCTGACCGGCATCGGACAGATATGACCTTAGCTGTGACAATATCTGGCTGTAGGAACTGTCAAGGTCATCCAGATCAGGAAGCCTCATCGACTCGGCACTCCGCCCGGAAAGGAACGGTGCCCCCGGAGCATATACCATATCTGTCTCAGGATTATATATGTCGCATACCGGGAACATAGACCAGAATCCATGGTAAGCATCCTCATCCGCCTGTCCGTAGCGTTCTGTCACAGGCACATAGGAGAAATCCATATACGTCCCTGAAGGAAGCCCGTAGTCGCTGCCTCTGTAGAAATGCACATCCACCCCCATCACCAGATACAGGATGACATCAATGCTGTAGTCCCCGCATATCTTCCTTCCCGTATGAGGATTGGTGACAGTCCCTCTGATATGGTATGTACCTCCGGCAAGATCCTCGAGGTCATCGAACCGTTCCGGTTCTCCGTACGCCACATCAATGTAATCCGATGCACGGCCCACCGATATGAGGCTCCTGTCCGAAAAATCCATGACTGCTTCATCCGCAAGGGAAGCATCACCTTCCTCATATCTTTTCCCTTTCGCTATCACCCATTCCGCCATAGATGAGACATCCGGATCCAGATTCAGCCTCGTGACAGCGCTCTGCATATCCCCGAGGGCAAGCTGGTAATTATATACATATCCGAAATGCTTCTGCCCGGGGAAGGCCGGCTCTATCTCTATATTGAATCTGCTTGTACCCTGAAGATAGTTCTGTCCGCACGCAAGCTCCGTCCGTACAGGAGTCTCTTCCGCCACCGCCAGCGCGTACAGACTCCCTGTATAGAGATATGACTCCCCTGCAGTCTCTTCGGCCGGCCTGTACCCCCAGTCAATATCTATGTCTGCGATATCGGTATCTTCCACGTATGCATCGATGGAATAGTACCAGTAGATATGGCTGCGACAGTCCGGACAGGATCTGAAGTCAGCAAGATATCTCCTCACGGATTCCGGCATATCGAATTCTCCCGGCTCTACAATCCTCCTTTCCTCCGCATCATACAGATAGAACCAGCATTCAATGTCATAGCCATCTTCGTTCACAGGAACCACTCCGTTCTCCGGTATAAGGCTGTGGCTGACATAATCCGCATAGAGCGCCCATCTCAGATAAGGTCCCAGGTCAAGAGCGACCTCCTGTTCCCTGATTCCCGAACTTACGGTAAACATAGTATAGGCATCCAGACCGGTACCGAAACACAGATGAAGGGTATTACGGTCCTCCGGCACATACACCAGAAGTGTAGGGGCATCATCATCTACAGAGCCTATATATGCCGGAGTCTCGGATGGTATCCGTATCTGATTCCCGCGCCAGGTCACAGTGACCGGACTGTCCGCAGTCGCCTCCGGGAAATCTATGGTCCCCCACTGCCCGCAATACGAAGGGGCATCCAGGACATATTCGATTCCGTCCGCGATGACACCTGAACTGTCTATCCTCCAGGAGACCTCGCCCAGGCCATCTTCAGTAAGATACAGGACTACAGTGCTCTCCGTATTGCGAATGACATTGAAATCGGATGTATTGTCCTGACCGAGAAAGAACCTGTACACCACCGGACCGGAAAGTCCTCCGCTTCCGTTGAACTCCGCCCTGACCTCCAGATACGTACACAGTCCGGCCTTGTCCGGAATATTGTCGGGAACCTTTTCCCACTGGTCCGTATTGTCCGGCAGCAGAACCCCCTGACAGTTCTCGAGCATATAGAAGCATACTTCCCCGCCGCGATTGATACCGTCCAGATCCTGTGCGGACGCGCAGTCTCCATTCCCCACTTCCGTCGCCTCGCTGGCCCCTGAAAAAGGGGCTATGTCGACAGGGCTCTGCAGCACCCTGACAGAAGTGACCTCAAGGCCTCCCAGTTCCCCTGGCTCCACCCTGAAGTTTACCTTCGACATAAGTCTGACCAGTTCAAGACAGACGACGTTGTCCATACCGGCAACCACGGCATCCGCCATCGCCGCCATCGGCATTCTTCCACCGGAAAAGCCGTCCGATAGGTCGGCCTTCCATCTCATCCGAAGCAATTCCGATTCATCTTCGGGAGCTTCCACCTTGCCTGCATTGGCAAGCGCATATATGTCGTAATCATATCCGGCTGTCAGTTCGACACCGAGACCGGCATCGGGATCATCCGAATATATCTCCGCACACAGGCGTCCTCCGGAATATGCATATATGTTGATATCCGATACCCGGTCCTCATCCAGGCCGAGGCTGCTCCTTGTCACACCGTCCTTCATAGCCAGCTCAAGCCGTACATAGACCGCACCTTCCGGTGCATCCATATCTCCGGAGACACATGCGGCAAAGGACACCGATGCTGCCAGGAATGACACTGCAGCCGACTTCCGCAGAAGTGTTCCGGCTCTGTTATGACAGGCTCTGCACATAGCCACTCCCGCTCTAATATTCCACCAGTTCAAAAGTCAGATCCACATCCCCGAAATGCCCGACAGCGCCATCGTTGGCAAGAATATATCTGCGGCTCAGCTGGCCTCTCCAGACAATGTCATCCCTGGTATTTATAGGCAGCTCTATCTCGAACCCGTAGCTCTTGGACTTTATCTTCACCACCGCCGAGCATTTCCAGGATGTTCTGGTCCCGCCATCATCCTCGGATATCATAAGGGCGCAATGGGTCAGCTGGTCAGTCCAGTCGGACACCAGGACGGCATTGAAAGGCTGAGGCTGGCCGACATATTTCCGCTTGACCACTATCATAAAATCAGTGACAGAAGGACTGTATATCCGCATTTCCGCTTCCGTGGCGGCAGTGAAGTCCTCAACCGAACCTATCTTGACGAAAAACTCCGATGCCCCCGCAAACCAGGAATCATAATTTCTCAGCATTGTGAAATTCTTGAGCACCAAAGTCTTGACTCCACCATCATCATATATGGAAGATTTGCCGCCTACGCGGGCAAGAGATGCCGGGCCACGGTCACTGCTGGAACGGAACGGCTTCCGGTCTATGATTATCTCTCCTCCTCCATCACCCCACTCCGGCTCTTCCATCCTGAGGAGTTCCAGGGATGTATAGCCGCTGTCTTCGTTACGGTTCACCACCCATACAGGCCGGCTTCTGGCCATTTCCTCATCCACTATCACTTCCTCTACCGTACGGTTCCCGCTTTCATCGACAGAAAGCTGATATCCGATATTGGTCGAACCTCCATCGTCTGGATCGAAAGTGATCACAGGATAGCCAGTCCCATCCCAGTCCTCTGAATATGGCCAGTATATCTGGATATCCGAGGATCTGAGCGCGTCAAGATATTCATCGACCGAAATGACGGGGCCATCCGGACCGGCAGATGCCTTGCCTGCCTTTGTGTACCTTTCCTGCAGACGGTTCTCTATAAGATTCCTCAAAGGAGTCCCGTACTCCCTTACAGACCTCGTCCTGACGCCTGCACGCAGCATTGCCTTCTGTCTGGCTGCAGCCGCGGATGCACTGATACGGTCATCTCCCACTCCAGCCCCGGGCTCACGGAACAGATCGGTCATCATATACTCTTCATCATAACCGTTCCAGGAGGAAGAAGTCACGGCATCATAGACCTCCCTGACCTGATCCTCCCCGATCGGGATCTCTGAAAGCAGAGCCGCCACATCATCAAGCGGAAGCACCGTATGCTCATCCGTTCCGGACAGATATTTCTCCGGATCATCATCCAGTTCCTCACAGCAAGGCAGGACACATATCCCCACCATTGCATACAGCACATATTTCCATTCCATATCCTGTTCTTTTAACAATTAATCCAAAACCATCCGTCCCAAGACAGGAAAAATCTGTCCGTCATATCACTTCCACGGCACAAAGGGACAAAAAATTATCCGTGTCCTGAAAAAGAACACGGATAATTTCCAAATATGCCCCCGTATATATGCCGGAGGCTATTTCCTGAATGTTACAAATCTTGTTTTCGCGCGAAAATCCTCGACTGTGCAGACATCGGTCAGACCGTTTTCCGAAAAAATCCCTGCCACAGCCTCCCCGAATGCCTCATTTATCTCCACGGCCCCGAGACCTCCCTTCCGCAGCCGTTTCCCTGCGAAATCAGCGACCGCCCTGTAGAACAGCAGGGGATCACTGTCCGGGACGAAAAGGGCGAGCCCCGGTTCGAAATCCAGCACATTCATATGCATCGACCGCCTCTCGCTTTCCCGCACATACGGAGGATTGCTCACTATTATATCGAACCGGCCATCGTCTGCAATCCGGTCCACGCCGGTGCATTTACTATGATCCGCCGGAGCATCCAGGACCGGAAACCCATCCGCGCCTTCCAGCACATCATACTGTGCAAAAGACGGTCTTCTGTAACCCTCCGGAAGGCTTATATCCTGAGAAGACGCCACGGAAAGAGCCTTCAGCGAAATATCCACCCCCTGAACCGCAGAACCGGGTATCCCGCAGGCCAGTGTCCACGCTATGCAGCCTGAGCCGGTGCACAGATCCAGTATCTTCAATCCTCCTTCCCTGCCCGGAAATGCCGTATCGCATTGTATACGAGGCCCTCTCCCGGCAGCATCAGCGAGCATACTGCACAGCTGCTCCGTCTCGGGACGCGGGATAAGGACATCCGGAGTCACCTTAAACTTCCTGCCGCAGAACCAGGCATATCCGAGCACATACTGAAGAGGCTCGCCCGAGGCAAGCCTGTCAAGAGCGGACATAAGCTCCGGGAGCCTGTCCTCCGCTATCTCAAGAGATGGATCGAGGATATGGGCATAAGATGCCGTCCCGAGCAGTTCTTCGCAGAGGCGGGACACAATGGCTTTCGCCTCCTCATACTGATAAAGAGACAGAAGAGACTCTCTGGCAGAGGAGATGAAGTCTTTCAACAGCATTCCTACGAATTCTCAATGATGGAAGAAAGGAAATCCGTCATATCCAGACCGGCAGTCCTGACCATCTTCGGGACAAGCGAGGCGGCTGTCATACCAGGGACCGTATTGATCTCCAGGAAATAAAGGCCATCCTCGGCCAGGATATAATCCATCCTGACACAGCCGGAACAGCCCAGCCTGCCGTATATCTTCACTGAAGCCTCCTGCACCATCATCGTCTCCTTCTCCGACAGATCTGCCGGGCATATCTCGTCGCTCTTGCCGAGATATTTTGCCTCATAGTCAAAATACTCGTTCTCGGTTATGATCTCTATCACCGGAAGCGCGACCGGCGTACCTCCGGCCTGATATACAGCACAGGTCAGTTCCCTGCCTGCAATCGCCCGCTCCGCTATGACCGTCCCCCCTTCATCAAAAGCCGCCGCCACAGCAGGTATGAAATCCTCCGCCTTCTTGACTTTCGTCACTCCGAAACTGCTTCCGCCATCTGTCGGTTTCACAAACATCGGAAGTCCGAGTTCCGCCACCGCCCTGTCGGCAAGTCCATCCAGGCTGTCTCCCTTCCTTATGAATACGTCATCGGCGCATTTCACATAGTCCAGCCCGCGGAGATAGTTCTTGCACGAAAACTTGTCGAACGATATCGCGGACACGAATGCATTGCAGCTGCTTTTAGGAATCCCGAGCATCTCCAGATATCCCTGCATAAGCCCGTTCTCCCCCGGAGTCCCGTGCTGCATTATATAGGCATAGTCAAACTTCACCTTCCGTCCGTCCACCGACACGGAGAAATCAGTCTTGTCAATCTGCGGACGTCCGTCTTCAGGCAATATAACCCTCATCGAGTTCTTCCTCCGGTATGCCACCAGAGACCAGCTGCCGAAACGGGCGAAAATCTCATATACATCATATCTGCTTCCATCGATACGGGAAGCCACGAACTCCCCGCTCCGGCAGGATACTTCCCACTCTGAAGAATCGCAGCCGTAAATGACTGCAATGCTGCTGTATCTATTCATCATATACGATAATTGGTTTTTGTTTAACAGATCCTTCGCTGCGCTCAGGATGACAAAGAGGCGCTCAGGATGACAAAGAGACGTCCTGGACGACAAGAGTCCGGGAGACAGGAAACGTCCGGAGCTACTCGAAGAAATAGTCTTCGGTCATCTGTCCGCTCCGTCTGGCATCATTGTCGCTGCCGTCACAGTCAAGATTCAGATGCATCCCGGCAGGAGCGACAAACCTGTCATCTTCCGATATTCCGAGAGTCCCATCCGCCAGAACCTTCTTCATGAATATACCCCATATAGGAAGCGCCATATTGGAGCCTCCTCCAAGAGCAAGCGACTCGAAATGTATCTGCCTGTCCTCTGCGCCTACCCAGGCTCCGCCCATAATTGTCGGCGTATATCCGATGAACCAGCCATCCGCCTGGTCATTCGTCGTACCTGTCTTTCCGGCCATCTCTCCTTTCAGTCCGTATTTCACCCTCAGTCTGACCGCCGTTCCGCTGTTGACGACGCCCTGCATCAGATTTGCCATCAGATATGCCGTCTGCTCGCTGATAGCCTCCCGCTTATGGTTGCTGAACTCTCCGATGACATTGCCCATACTGTCCTCTATCCTGGTGACGAAAAGAGGTTCGATATATACTCCTCTTGAAGGGAAGGTATTGTATGCCGCTATCATCTCATACGGAGACAGGTCGCAGGATCCCACGCAAAGGGATGGCACTTCCGGAAGATAGCTGCCTATCCCCATCTTCCTCATCATTTCTATCATAGCCGCCGGCCCGAACTGCTTCATAAGGTAGGCGGATATGTTGTTGGAACTCTTTGTCAGCCCCCACTTGAGAGTGACGGTCTGTCCGATCCACTCATCCCTGTCCGTACTTTTCGGCGTCCACGTATCCTCAGGCCCATCCCCTACGATGAAAGTCTGAGGGACATTCATCACCTTGTCGCACGGAGACATTCCTTCCTGCATCGCAAGCGTATACAGGAACGGCTTGATCGTAGATCCTACCTGACGCTTTCCCTGGCGCAGGTTGTCATACTTGAAATATCTGTAGTCCGGACCTCCGACATAGGCCTTGACATAGCCCGTCCCGGGCTCCAGCACCATAAACCCGGCACGGAGAAAAGACTTGTAGTACCTTATGGAATCGTTAGGCGTCATTACGGTGTCCACATACCCCTTGCTGTTCCACGCAAACACCCTCATCCTGGTCTTTTCGTTGAAACTCTTCTCTATCTCCTGGTCAGTCGCCCCATCCGCCTTCATCATTCTGTAGCGGTCGCTCCAGCGCCTTGCCTGCTTCATCAGCATATCCACGGTCGCATCATCTACACCTTTGGCGAACGGCTTGTTGCTCTTCCATTTCATATCCCTCCAGAATGCAGGCTGAAGATCTTTGGACAGATGCTCCCTGACAGCTTCCTCCGCATATTTCTGCATCCTGTAATTGATGGTAGTATATATCTTGAGCCCATCCTTGTCAAGACTGTACCTGGACCCGTCAGCCTTACGGTTCTTCTCGAGCCAGCCGTAAAGGGCATTGTCAGCCCACTGCAGAGAATCCACCCTGTAGTCTTCATACTGGGTATACGATGAGCGTTTCGGCTCCCTTGCGTTCATTGTCCTGCGGAGCATATCCCTGAAATACGGAGCGATACCGGCATTATGGTCAAGCATCTGATAAGACAGGGTGATAGGGATCCGGCATATCGAATCGCATTCCGCCTTCGTCAGATATCCTGCCTTTTCCATCTGTCCTATCACGAAATTCCTGCGAAGGAGAGCCTTGTCAGGATTGAGCACCGGATTGTATCTTGTAGGCTTGTTGACCATACCCACCAGCATTGCGCTTTCCTCCACCGTGAGATCACGCGGGTTCTTTCCAAAAAAGGTCTTTGACGCTGCCTGTACCCCGTATGCATTGCTGCCGAAGAAGATAGCGTTCATATACATATCCATTATCTCCTCCTTGGTATAGTTGCGCTCCAGCTTGACGGCCGTGATCCATTCCTTCAGCTTGATCCACACCATTTTCATCTGCCGCCCGCCAGGGATCCTGCTGCTGACATTCTCCCTCGGATACAGAGTCTTCGCGAGCTGCTGGGTGATCGTGCTTCCTCCTCCCTGCCCGCTGTCACCCATCAGCAAAGTCTTGAACAGGACCCTTCCCAGGCTTATGAAATCAATGCCCGAATGGCTGTAGAAACGCACATCCTCAGTGGCGACCGCAGCGTTTACAAGGTTCGGGGAAAGATCCTCATAACTCACATACGACCTGTTCTCGATATGGAAAGTGGTCAGCACTTCGCCATCCTCCGCAATGACCTGCGTCGCGAGCTTGCTGTCCGGGTTCTCCAGTTCCTCGAATGAAGGAATGTCGGCGAAGGCCCACACCAGGAGAAAGAGCAGAATGAACATCGCTATCGGTACAGTGACAATGATCCAGAACCACTTCACTATTCTTTTTCTTGTAATATCTTTCATTTCAGTCCGTTTTCTTCAAGTCTGCAAAAATAGGAAAAAAGTGGTAATTTTGCAGCAATGACAGTCAATACGGACATAATAATACTGCACACGACCAGATTCGGGGAAAATTCGCTGATAATCCACACTATAAGCAGGGAATACGGACGGAAAAGCTTCCTGGTGAGAGGGATAGGGAAACGGGTCCCCGCATCATACTTTCTCCCGATGAATATCCTTGAGGCGGACATCACAGAGAATCACAGATCCACACTGTTCACCGTCAGGTCGCTCACGACAAAATATCCTCTGAACGGTATACGCAGCAGCATATCCAAGAACTCGATCACGATGTTCATCAGCGAGGTCCTGTTCCGGGTGATACGGGAAGGAGGGAACGAGGAGGGACTTTTCGACTGGTGCGAAAAAGAGATCCTGCTTCTGGACTCCCTTGATGGGAATTTCAGCAATTTCCACATCCGGTTCCTTCTGGAGCTGTGCATAATGCTCGGATTCTCCCCGGATATGGATGACATAGCGCCATTCACCGGAGACAAGACCTGCATTATGGAGAATTTCCTTAAAATGTCTTTCGAGGAGGCAATGCTGATACCGCTGACCGGAAACGTCCGGAACGAACTTGCAGAAAGCGTACTGCGCTATATAGAATACCACAACGAATCCTCTGTCAATATAAGGTCGCTGAAAGTGCTGCGGGAACTGTTCCGTTGAACGGCCTCACAGGTGCGGTTTTCCAAAAATCGCTAACGGTACTTGGTCTCGTCCTCAAGCATTCCGAGATAGGAAGAATACCGCTCATAGCTTATCGTCCCATCCTCTACTGCGGCCTTTACTGCACAGCCCGGTTCATGGGTATGCGTGCACGGGGTAAAACGGCAGTTCTCGGATGCCCTGAGCATCTCCGGAAAATACGATGCGATCTCCTCCCGTTCCAGATCGACCAGCCCGAACCCGCGTATCCCCGGCGTATCGATAATGAACCCTCCGGAGGCAAGACGGTACATTTCGTAGAATGTGGTGGTATGCCTGCCCTGAAGATGGGCATCGGATATCTCCCCGACTTTCGGATCGAGGGAAGGATCGAGTGCCTTGATCAGCGATGACTTCCCCACTCCGGACACTCCGGAGAACAGCGACACGGAATCCCTGCAGTATCCACAGAGGACATCCACGCCCAGCCCGGTCTCCGCAGAGACCTCCAGGACCGGATAGCCTGCACCCTCATAAATCGAATGGAAGGCATCCAGCCTGTCCCTGTATTCCTCACCGTACAGGTCGCATTTGTTTATGACAATCGTGACCGGAACGTTATAGACTTCACAGGTCACCAGCAGCCTGTCGAGAAAAGGAAGCTTTACCTCCGGAAAATCAATGGTCACGACTATGAACGCCCGGTCGACATTGGCCGCTATGATGTGGGCCTGCCGGGAAAGGTTGGTAGACCGGCGGATGACATAGTTCCTGCGGGGGAGGACGGCTGTTATCACAGCCGGATTCTGCTCTGTAGGGACATCTGATCCTGCAGACGGCAATCCTGACTCCCCTGCCCTGCCATAAGAGCCGGAGGCAGACATGTTTGGCGTGAATTCATAACTGACCCTGTCCCCGACCGCGACCGGATTGGTGGCAGTACTTCCCTTCAGTCTTATCTTCCCTCTCAGTACCGCAGGGAAAAGATTCCACTCAGGAAGGGCGGAAAGGAGATAATGGCTGCCCGTATGTTTTACTACCGTCGCTTCCACATTATTTCCTGCCTTTCCTTGCCGCCTTCTTCTTCGACGCGGCAATCGCCTTCCTCACCTTCTCTTTGCGTGCTGCCTTGTTCGCTCCCTGTACCGGAGCCGCCGGCTGGCGCTCCTCCCTGGTCTCCAGCCCTGTCTCGACAAGTTCATAGTCCAGAAGCTTCTGCTCCAGGTTGGTCTTCTTGACCCTGATCTTCACAGGGTCCCCGAGATTATAGACTATATGCGAATGACGGCCTACAATCCTGTATCTCTCCTCATCGAACTCGAAATAGTCAGACCGGATATCCCTCAGCGCGACCATTCCTTCGATCTTGGTAGGCTCGATCTCGACATACATCCCCCATTCGGTAAGTCCGGATATATGGCCCTCGAACTCGTATCCTACCTTGTCCTGCATAAACTCCACAAGCTTGTATTTTATGCTTGAACGTTCGGCCTCCGCAGCGACTACCTCCCTCTCCGAGCAGTATTTGCACTGGACATCATAGAAATCCTTCTTCTGGGACTCCGCCCCGGCAAGGTATTTTGCAAGAAGACGGTGCACCATCATATCCGGATAGCGGCGTATCGGTGATGTGAAATGCGTATAATACTTGAAGGCAAGGCCGTAATGTCCGATGTTCTCGGTATCATAGCGGGCCTTTGCCATTGTCCTGAGCGACAGCAGCTCGATCGCGTTGAATTCAGGCTTGTCCTTCGCTGCGGCAAAAAGCCCGTTCAGCTCCCTGGATATCTCCTTGCCGCTGTTCGTCGGCCCGAGCGTGTATCCGAAATTGTGTATGAAAGAACGGAGATTTTCGAGCTTGTCCTGGTTCGGCTCATCGTGGACACGGTATACGAACGTCTTCTTCTGCCTTGCGACATATTCCGCGACACTCCTGTTGGCGAGCAGCATGAATTCCTCGATAAGCCAGTTGGCCTCCTTGGAGACCTTCTGATACACCCGTACCGGACGGCCCTTCTCATCCACCTCGACCTTCATCTCCGGCCTTTCGAAACTTATGGCTCCGGCCGCGAACCTCTTCTTGCGGAACTTGAGCGCCAGATTGTTAAGCGTAAGCACGGCAGCCTTGAGCTCATCCGGGATGATCATTCCCGATGTAATGCCTTCTCCCATAGCGGAACCGTCCCTGTCCGGCACATCAGCATCACCGGCAGCGGCCTTCCCGTCCGTACCGCCTCTCAGCTCCATTTTCATCGCCTTCTGGCCGGCATCTATTATCTGCTGCGCGGTCTCGTAGGCAAACCTGTAGTCGGATGTAATGATTGTCCTTCCGAACCACTGCGATGCTATCCTGCCCAGCGGGGTTATCTCGAAAACAGCCGAGAAGGTAAGTTTCGGCTCACCGGGACGGAGAGAGCACAGCTTGTTGGACAGTTTCTCCGGAAGCATCGGCACCGTACGGTCCACAAGATATACAGATGTGCTTCTTGTCTTCGCCTCCTCATCCACGACGGATCCCGGATGGACATAATGCGTCACATCCGCGATATGCACACCGACCTCATAATTGCCGTTTTCAAGAGTTCTGAACGAAAGGGCATCATCAAAATCCTTGGCATCCGCGGGATCTATGGTAAAGGTCAGCACCCCGGAGAAATCCCTCCGCTCCTTTCTGTCCCTGTCCGTTATCTCTTCCGAAATGCCATCCGCGGCATTCTCCACCTCAGGCTCGAACCGGTACGGAAGGGCATATTCAGCAAGTATCGCGTGCATCTCCGTATCGTTCTCCCCCGGCTCGCCCAGCACATCCACTATATGCCCGAGAGGGTTGGGAGCACCTTTCGGCCAGCCATCCACGACTGCGGCCACCTTCATCCCCGAAACAGCCCCTTTCCTGGCGGCATCTTCCACGGAAACCCCTATATCGTAAGGCATCACCCTGCTCTGCATCAGCACCCAGGCCTGGTTTCCCACTACGTGGAGGATTCCCACGAAAGGCCTCGGAGAACGGGACACAATCTCCATTACCTTGCCTTCCATCCTCCTGGTCTCTGTCTTCTCCTTGGTCACGGCCACCCTGACCGTATCCCCGTTAAGGGCACCCATAGTCTTGGATGCCTTCACGAACACATCATCCTCGAGATCATCGACGATGACAAAAATATAGCCTTCCCGGGTCATCTGAACCCGGCCGGTATACTCCGGATAAATCCTTTCCTTTTTCTGTCTTCCAGGACGGAACCTGCTGTCCTTCTTGCCTCTGCGGCCTTTTCTGTCTGCCA
The DNA here is from genome assembly GCA_017694845.1 of Candidatus Cryptobacteroides intestinavium. Taxonomy (GTDB): domain Bacteria; phylum Bacteroidota; class Bacteroidia; order Bacteroidales; family UBA932; genus Cryptobacteroides; species Cryptobacteroides intestinavium. The sequence continues at coordinate 3,709 of JADIMI010000080.1, read as the reverse complement.
TTGCAATATAATGTTAACTGTCGGGATACAATGCGCCCCGGCCGGATGCAAAGTTAATCCTTTTTTTGATATATCCGGCTTCCCCATACATACCGTCGCCGCGGGAGACAGCGTCTTACACATATTGTTTCCTTTATTTCAGGACAAAAAAGAAAAATATTTCCTAAAATAAAGAAAACCTTGGCAAAATTCTGGCACAATGCCTCAAGCACAGATATCCCTGCACCCGTATAATTGACAAAACTATCCCCGGCCCCGGCTAAAGAGGCAGCACCGCCATCGCATCGGCCAAGGAGCCGGTGTACGAAACAGTGCGAAGAGACGCTCTACGGACCGCGAGCATCAACTTTTTGTAAGCCATTGAGACACAGCACAATGCAAAATAACCTTGTTCGCGGTCCCCTCAAAAAAGTGGGGACCGCGAACGGCCTCTTTTCACAACATCATGTCATTCAATAAGATACAAAATCACCTTGTTCGTGGTCCGCTGTCATAGTCTTTGTTTATAGATTTTCGTTATATTTGCAGCGTTCAATGCTGAAAATCTGAATCAGAAGGTATAAATTATAGATATTATGGACAGAAAAGTTCTTCTTATGATCCTCGACGGTTGGGGCGAGGGCAAACACGACTGGACAAACGCAATCTACACCCAGGGAGCACCGTACATCGACTCCCTCAGGGAGAAATATCCGTTCGGTCATCTCCAGGCCTGCGGAGAATACGTAGGCCTGCCTGATGGACAGATGGGAAACTCCGAGGTGGGACACCTGAACCTTGGTGCAGGAAGGGTGGTCTACCAGGACCTCGTGAAGATCAACAGGGCATGCCGCGACCACAGACTGCTTGACAATGCGGAGATCAAGGCAGCTTATGACTATGTAAAACAGTCAGGCAAGCAGCTCCACCTGATGGGACTGGCTTCCATGGGAGGCGTACATAGCTCTCTTGCCCATGTATATGAATTCCTCGCAGTGGCTAAGGAGTACGGACTGGACAAGGTCTTCGTCCACTGCTTTATGGACGGCCGTGACACCGACCCGAAGAGCGGCAAAGGTTTCGTGGCAGAACTTGAGAGCAAGATGGCCGAAACTACCGGCAAGGTGGCATCTGTCTGCGGACGCTACTATGCAATGGACAGGGACAAGAGATGGGAGCGCATCAAGCTGGCTTATGATATGCTGGTCAAGGGGGAAGGGAAGAAAGCCGTTTCCGCTACTGACGCAATCGAAGAGTCCTACGCTGAAGGCGTGACCGACGAATTCATCAAGCCGATAGTCCTCACTGATGGCAATGGCAGTCCTCTCGGGACAATAAACGAGGGAGATGCCGTGATATTCTTCAACTTCCGCAATGACAGGGCAAGAGAGATCACGGCAGTGCTCACCCAGCAGGATATGCCTGACTTCGGGATGAAGACCCTTCCTCTCTACTACTGCTGCCTCACTCCTTATGATGCATCATTCAAGGGCCTGCACATCCTCTTCGACAAGGAGAACGTGCAGAACACCCTCGGAGAAGTCGTGTCAAAGGCTGGCCGGCACCAGCTCCGTATAGCAGAGACGGAAAAATACGCCCACGTGACATTCTTCTTCAACGGAGGCCGCGAGACACAGTTCGAGAACGAGGACAGGATCCTGGTGAACTCCCCGAAAGTCCCTACATACGACCTGCTTCCGGAAATGAGTGCGCAGGAGGTGACAGAAAAACTTGTAGCGGAACTCAATACAGGGAAACAGGATATGATCATCCTCAACTTCGCGAACGGGGATATGGTAGGACATACCGGGGTGTTCTCCGCGATCTGCCGTGCCGTGGCAAAGATCGACAGATGCGTCAAGGAGGTTGTCGAGGCAGCCATCGCCAACGGCTATGCCGTCCTTCTGACTGCTGACCACGGAAACGCAGACCACGCCTATAATGCAGATGGCTCTCCGAATACAGCACACTCTCTCAATGAGGTGCAGTTCATTGTCATCAATGCAGGCGTAGAGAACGTCAAGGACGGCAAGCTTGCCGATGTCGCACCGACCATCCTCAAACTGATGGGTATCCCTCAGCCGGAGGAAATGACAGGCGAACCGCTGATCTGACGATACAAGGAACAGATAACGACACTGTTATAATGTCATCCTGAACGGAGCCGGTTATAATGTCATCCTGAACGGAGCCGAAGGCGGAGTGAAGGATCTGGAGTAATACTCCGGTCCTTTGCTCCGTTTTTTCTGCCAGATTCTGGATCACCGGGAAAAGTATGTGTTTTTAACTTTGTTGTCTCGGATGGATTGATGCCCAGTGCGCAGAGACGCTCTACAGACCGCGAACATCAACTTTTTGTAATCCGCTGAGATACAAATTTAACTTGTCGTGGTCCGTTGTCACGCCCTTCTTCTCCAGATTCTTCGCTGACGCTCAGAATGACAGGGGCTGACGCTCAGAATGACAGGGGCAAGCAGTATCACTGGCTGTCTGTCAGACCGCGGGCGCGGAGAAGGGCTGACGGATCTGGCTCGGACCCTCTGAATCTCCGGTAGAGGACCATCGGATCGTCGCTGCCTCCTTTCTCGAGAATATTGTGCCGGAAAGACATTGCAGTACGCCTGTCGAAAATGCCTCTTTTCCTGAAAAGCTCGAATGCATCCTTGTCAAGCACCTCCGCCCAGAGATAACTGTAATAGCCGGCAGAATATCCGCTGTTGAAGATATGATTGAAGTACGTGGTCCTGTAGCGCGGTATTATCTCATCTATCAGCCCCATCTGTGAGCAGACATATTCCTCGAATCTGACAGGGTCGATCAGCATCTTCCCGTCTCCTGCAGCATTGTCAGATGCATACGGGCAGTCTGCCGGCACCTCTACCGATGTCAGTTCGTGCCATTTCATATCCAGTATGGCCGCCGCCGCAAGCTCTGTCGTCATAAATCCCTGGTTGAACTTCGATGCTGCATTGATCTTGGCGACAAGGGAATCAGGGATGACCTCCCCTGTCCGGTAATGCCTTGCATATGTCGCCAGCACCTCAGGCTGGAACGCCCAGTTCTCATTGATCTGTGAAGGAAGTTCCACAAAATCACGTGCTACGGATGTTCCGCTGACTGTCTTGTATGTACACTTGCTGAGCAGACCGTGCAGCGCGTGTCCGAACTCGTGGAACATCGTCGCAGTCTCATCAAGTGTCAGAAGAGCAGGGGTGTCACCGGACGGTCTGGAAAAATTGCCCACGTTGACTATCACCGGTCTGTGATCATCTCCGTGCCTGTCGATATACTGCGGCAGGAAATTGTTCATCCAGGCTCCGCCCCTCTTCGTCCCTCTCGGGAAATAGTCGGTCATAAGATACCCCACAAGCGATCCGTCAGCATCCGTCACCTCGAACACCTCGACATCCGGATGATAGACCTCGACGCTGTCAAGCTTACGGAAATCAAGTCCGTACAGTCTGTGCGCATTGCCGAAGACACCCTCACGGACATTCTCCATCCTGAAATACGGTCTTGTCTCGGCCTCGTTCAATGCATATCTGCGCTCCCTCACACGTTCTGCATAATAATACCAGTCCCACGGACGTATCACGGATGTCGAATCATCCGGCAGAAGTCCGGCCGCCACATCCTCATCCATTATCGCCTGCATATCAGAGATCTCCTCCTGTGCCTTCGCTATGGCCGGACGGAAAATCTTCTCCAGGAAGGCATCGACCGTAGCCGC